>CAYPXU010000011.1:0-21325 GCA_964414875.1 uncultured Zetaproteobacteria bacterium
CGAACATTACACAGGAGAATATGATGCAAATCAATTCAACAAGCATTCGCGTAGGCCATGTCCTAGAAGTGGATAATATCTTATGGCGGGTTATGAAAACACAACATGTCACACCGGGTAAAGGCGTGGCTTGTATGCAAGTTGAAATGCGTAATATTGAAACTGGCAACAAAACCAACAAACGTTTTAACTCAACCGAACGCGTTGAACGCGCCGTATTATCACAAGTGAAAATGCAATATCTCTATTGCGATGGCGAAGATTATCATTTCATGAATACCGAAACCTATGATCAAATCACCTTAAGCAAAGACATGCTCGAAAATGCTCTGCCATATTTATTGCCAGAAATGGAAGTGACCGTGGAGTTTCATGAAGAGCGCCCTTTAAACGTACAAATGCCTAAAACAGTCATTCTCGAGTTGGTCGAGTGTGATGCTTCCATCAAAGGACAAACTGCAACCAGTTCATACAAACCTGGCAAGCTAGAAACAGGTGCTTCTGTCATGGTTCCGCCATTTGTTGAATCAGGCATCAAAATCAAAGTTAACACAGACAACGGCGAGTATATCGAACGCGCATAACCACGCTTCATTAAGCAAGGGAAGTCGCCCTCTATTTAGAAGGCACTTCCTTGCCTCGCAGCTCATCCGCATCATCACCTAGTGCTGCCAAATTCATGGTCATTTGTGCAATAACTTGTTTGACCTTATCCACATCTGATTCAGATAAGCCATTAAGAACATTCTCACTCAAGACCTTTAGTTGCGGAAAAATACGTGTAAAAGCCTTCCTGCCTTCTTCTGTCATACAGGCTCGCACAATACGTCGATCACCTTCATCCTGAACCCGACCAACAAGCCCGCTTTTTACCAACGCATTCATAAGCCTTGTAAGGGAAGCTTTATCTTTACCAAGCATCTTTGCCAGCTGGGATTGCGGCAAACCTTCACAATGGTGAATAAGCATTAAAGTATCAGCCTCTTCAGGTGTTAACTTGTAACCCTCAATCGCACAAATACAACTGACTTGATAACGCATCCTACTCGTCATACAGCCAATCAAAGGCATGATTGCACCCAAGCCTGTATTCTGAACTTGAAAATCTTTTTTCATGCCACAAACCTACCTGAATTGATTAACATGATCAATTATTGACAATGCAAACTATTATTTTTAGCGTCTTGCTTTAATCTAAGCATTTTCTTGAACGCCATCATCGAGGTTATCAATTGTTAAGAATCCAAACCCTATGGCTCTGCTTTAGCCTGTGTCTCTTGCCATCACTCACCATGGCTCAGGCTATTTCTTTACCCGACGTTCTACACCTTGTTCTAAACAATCATCCAGATTTGGCATTAGCACGCGTTCAAGAACAAAGCTTGCATATTGAACGCCAGAACATTGAAGGCATACTTGACCCTAAAATATCCTTAGCAGGCAGCCTATCCGATGAAACAAAACCAACAACCAACCCCTTTGCTCCATCTGGAAGCAACGGACGGTTTGTATCTGGTAGCATCACAAAACTTCTAGAGGATGGTTCAACGTTAACAGGAAGCTTTAATTATAACCGTACGAAAGTCACCTATCCAGCCAGTGTCCCCATCTTCTTTCAAGCCACTATTAACCCCACCTATCAACAACAAATTGATTTAATTTACCGCTATCCACTGCTACGTGGTCGTGGAAACCCTACATATAACGAACAACTGACCAGTAACCAGTACAATGAAGAAGCAGCGCGCTGGAATGTCGCAATCCAACAGGAACAGTTAGCCGCCCAAGCTATCAGCCTGTATTATCAAATTGCATCCAATGTTATTGCCAAAGAACTTGCTCACGAAACCGTACTTCGCGCCAAAAAACTTCTCAATTACCAAAAAAAGCGGCAACGGTTTGGGCTTATTGAAGAAACAGACCAACGCCAAACTGAAGCTTTGCTCACCAGTCGAAAGATGGACTATGCCAATGCCAAAGCAACATTAAACAACAGCATAACAGCTCTTAATCGTTTGATGTTACGCGATGCCAAGCAACCAATCCAAACCGATATTCACAGCGCATCAAATAACTTCAAAATGGCACCCATACATACGTGGTTAGAGCTAGCCAAACAGCAACGCCCTGTATTTCGCATGCTCGATGCCCAGCAAGCATCCAATGATGCTACATTAGCACTTCGGCATGACCAGCATGATACACAAGTGGATCTTATCGCCCAAGTTGGTAGCCGCTCGTTATCAGGTTCTGCGGGTTATGCTTTGGGTCAAGGCCTCACCCTCAATGATCGTTTTATATCTATTGGTCTTGAACTCAACGATACATTGGGTGGGAAAAGCAGCAAGTCTGCAATTTTAAGAGCTGAACTAGAACGTGAGCGCATTCACTTACAACGCCAACAAAATATTGAAAACATTAAAACTGCGTTAAGCACCGCACTCACCTTTTATCAAAATGGCAAGATGATAAAAGAAGCTTCCAAGCGGCATGAACAAGCCGAAAACATAAAATTTATAACTGAATTAGAGCGCTATCGTGATGGTCGCTCTGATACCGCTACACTCATCCAATTTGAAGGTGATTTGCGTAATGCTGAACTACAAGCCGCACTGCAAGACATTCAAATCCAACTTGCAAAACAACAAATTGAACTCGCTACAGGAAACCTCCTTGAACACTTGGATATAATACCATGACATCTCTCATTGCCTTTTTCGTACGCCGCGGTTTGGTCGTTAATCTACTCTCGATTATGCTTCTTTTAGGTGGCATTTATGCTGCCACCCACATTCAACGTGAAGCTTTCCCTAGTGTTAATTTTGATGTTATTACTGTTTCTGCAGTATTTCCTGGCACTTCACCGCGCGAAGTAGAGAATCTGCTTCTCACCCCTATTGAGCGCGAGCTTAATGGTATTGATGGCATTAATTCCATCTACTCTACAGCCTATGCTGGGACCATGAAAATAACCATACAGGTCGACCCTAACTATAAAGATCGTTCACGCTTGGTCGCAGATATTCAACAAGCCATTAACCGTGCATCTTTACCCATCGATCTTCCATCTGCCCCAGCTATATTTGAAATTAAATCTAAACAAGCTCCTGTTTTAGGCTTTACCATTTTTGGCGATGTTTCGCCTCTTGAGCTAAAACATATTAGCACCCAAATTAAAGACGACGTTCTAAACCTTAAGGGCGTATCACATGTATTTGTACAAGGCGATTTAAAAGAGGAAATACGCATTACCTTAGACCCCGAACGTATGCGCCAAAACCGTATTGCCATCAATGATGTTATTCGTTTGATTCAAGGCTGGAATATCAATGCGCCAGGTGGTCGACTAAAAGGCCCTGAGGGGCAACGGATCATACGTATTACAGGTGAGTTTAGCTCTGCTGAAGATGCTGGAAATTTAGTTTTACGCTCTAATGATCTCGGTCAAAGCCTTTACCTAAAAGATGTTGCGGATGTTGAGGCCGCATTGGAACGTCCTCGCCGTATTGTGGCTGCACAAGGTGAACCCGCAGTCAATATGATTGTCATGAAAAAAGGTGATGAAGATATCATTGCGCTGGTCGATCGTGTTCGCAGCTATTTAGATACTATTCCCGAGCAGTATCATATGGAGTTTCGCACCTATCATGACCTGTCCATTGTCACACGCCTGCGTTTGGGAGTATTAACCAGCAATGGTGCCATTGGTCTGGCTCTTGTCATGCTCACATTATTGCTTTTTCTGCGTCCAGCCGTGGCTCTAACCACTGCTTGGGGACTGCCAATCATTTTTTTCTCTGGTTTAGCACTGCTATATTTTTCGGGTGTAACACTCAATCTATTAACCATGTTTGGTTTTATCATGGTGTTAGGATTAATGGTCGATGATGCTATTATTATTGGTGAAAATGCCACTTGGCACATGGAACATGGGCTTTCTCCCGAACAAGCAGCTATTAAAGGAACCGCCGAACTGGCAGGCCCTGTAACAGCCACAGTCCTAACCACCATCGTGGCATTTTTACCTTTGATGTATATGGATGGGATTATTGGTAAATTTATTTATTCCATTCCCGTCGTTGTTATTGTTTTACTAGGCTTTTCACTACTCGAAGCCTTATTTATTCTGCCCAATCATATCCGAGACGTTGCACGAGCCGATGTTCATCCTAGGGAGCGGGTGATTTTCAACTGGGTTAACAAGGTTTATGGTAAAGTCTTGAAAGCTGCCGTGAAATTACGCTATTTAACCATTTTACTTACCATCCTAGCCTTGGCAGGCATTGCTTTGCTTGCTAGCCAGATGAAATTCCAATTATTTCCATCTGGTGCTGAAAGTGAGTTTTATTTGCGCGTTAACGCCCCCATCGGTACAACACTAGAAAGTACTTTTGAAAAACTGCTTAAACTCGACAAAGTCGTACGCTCTAATATTAACCCTCAATTACTCGAAACCACCACACTTGTAGCGGGTGAAAATAGCGCCGATCAACGCGCGGCCTTAAAACAAGTAGGTGATCGTTTTGGTTTTGTACGTGTGATCCTCACACCTTTCACAGAACGCAAAGCATCGGCTTATGATATTATGGCTGAGGTTCAGAAAATAATACCACAACAGTTTCCCGAACTTGAAATTAGCTTCGCTATGCAATCATCAGGACCACCCGTTGGGCGAGCTTTGCACGTTGAGATCAGTGGATCAGATATAGCCACCCAAAAACGGGTCGCCAAGCGCCTTGAAACGTTGCTGCATAATATTCCTGGGGCAACCGCTATCGAAAGTGATTTGCAACCTGGACAACGTGAGTTACATATTGTCTTGGATCGCGCTAAAGCCGCTTATGCAGGCATTGATTTAAGCACTGTTGCCCTGCATATCAAAGCAGCATTTGATGGCCTTCGTGTTTCAACATTGAAACACGGCAAAGAAGAAACCGATGTTACCATTCGTTACCCAGAAGATGCACAACGCGATATCAAAACACTCATGCAGCTTGAAATCCCCAATCAGCGCAATGGGCTTATCCCACTTTCCCGCATCGCGCACCTCGAAGAAACTGATGGTAGTAGCAGCATTCGACATAAAGATGGCAATCGCATCATTAATGTCTCAGCAGAAGTTGATTTAAAAATCATTACCTCCAAAGAACTAAATACACAAATTCAAGAACGCCAATCCGAATGGCTGGCAGATGATGCTGAGCATATCCGTTATCACTTAGGCGGTGAACAGGAGCGCAGTAACGAATCTGTGCACGGGCTTATTTATAGCTTTTTGTTCGCACTAATCGGTATTTTTGTAATTCTGGCTATTCAATTCAACCGTATTAGTTATCCATTTTTGGTGATGCTAGCAATTCCATTCGGTGCTATCGGTATCGTCATCGGCTTCTTTGTACATGGGCAGCCGATTTCTTTTATGGCAATGATGGGCTTTGTGGCACTGACCGGTGTTGTTGTGAATGCATCGTTGGTGTTGGCAGTATTTATTCAGCGTGAACTAGAACAGAAAAAGCCATGGCGTGAGGCTATTATTGCCAGTGGTCAACGGCGTTTAAGAGCCGTCCTTTTAACCACCATCACTACGGTCGTAGGTTTATTACCAACGGCTTATGGCTGGGGAGGCTTTGATCCATTCGTTGCTCCTATGGCACTAGCACTATCTTGGGGGCTACTATTCTCTACATTTATTACGTTGTTTTCCATTCCCGCTGCCTTGGGCATTGGCATGGATATCAAGGCACTATTTTCACGCCTCTTTAAAATTAAACAAGTAACATAAATACATTTTAATTTTTAATTCACTGTGGCATCACATTGCATTTGTATAGTTTGACTTGTCTGGTGTCGCCCTCCTCCCCTCTCTCCCTTAGACATCAGACAACAATTTAAAGGCTCCGCATTGCGGAGCCTTTTTTATTCTCAGCGCCCCTGAACACACAAGCTAACATAAATACATTTTAATTTTTAATTCACAATAGCATCACATTGCATTTGTATAGTTTGACTTGTCTGGTGTCGCCCTCCTCCCCTCCCTCCCTTAGACATCAGACGACAATTCAAAGGCTCCGCATTGCGGAGCCTTTTTTTTATTCTCAGTACCCTCTGAACACACAAGGCAACTTTATCCCTGTCCAAGGCACGCCGAAATGTCAGGTTTCAAAAAGATAAAGCGCAGTAACACGCGCCCTTTTGAAATCTGTAAGTAGAGGAAACGAGTAGACTGCCAAGCATCCCTTCTTTGATTCTTTTTTGGCTAGGCAAGAAAGAATGAAGCGCTTATTGCAAGGTTTTAGTCGCATATAGCACTATAAGCCTGTACAAAATGAATACGCAACGGCAGCTTTTTATTGCTATACATAAGGGTTTCTAGTTTCTGAGGATAATCTAAATACATTTTAATTTTCAATTCACTGTGGCATCACATTACATTTGTATAGTTTGATTTGTCTGGTGTCGCCCTCCTCCCCTCCCTTAGACATCAGACGACAATTCAAAGGCTCCGCATTGCGGAGCCTTTTTTATTTGTTCCATATAATGTATTAATTCAGAAAGAAGCTCTGGTACTAACCACGCACCAAATGAACAACAAACCAACCCAGTGCCACACCAACAATTCCCATAACACGTAAAGCTGCGGGAGGAATCTCCGGCAACTTACGCATCATTTCAATCATTTGATTAGGGAATAACGCATAAAGCGCACCTTCCAAAAGCATCACCAGACCAAGGGCGATCCATAAGTCATCCATACTTATCCAGTGTTATTTCCGAGACTGTTCGAAAAAGTTGAAAAATTCTGATGTCGGAGAAATCACCAAACGCGAACCTTCACCAATCGATTTTTTATATGCTTCGAGAGAACGTGAGAAAGCATAGAATTTCGGGTCACGTTGATAGGCTTTGGCATATACTTTCGTTGCTTGCGCATCTGCATGTCCACGAATAGTCTGGGAGGCCTTGTAAGCTTCTGCCAACAAAACTTTACGTTCTTTCTCTGCTGTCGCACGAATTTCTTTGGCCGCTTCTTCACCTTCAGAGCGGTACTCTTTGGCAATACGTTGACGTTCAGCTTTCATTCGATCAAAAACCTTCTCGGAGTTCGCTGTCGGCAAATCAGCACGTTTAATACGCACATCCACAACACGAATACCCAAGCTACGCACATCTTTATCCGCACGGTCACGAATACTAATCATCAACTCACGACGTAAGTTTTCATCTTTGCCGCCTGAGACAATTTCATTCAATGTATGCTGCCCCAATACTTCACGTACTTTACCACGCACCACATCTTGCATACGTGCAGCCACGCCCGATTGCGTCCGAGCCACCTGAAACACCAACAATGGGTTAATAATTTCCCAACGGGTATAATTATCCACTTGAATGGTCTTTTTATCTTTGGTAATCACTTCATTGGGTAGCGCATCACTGACCAACAAACGTTTATCAAAGAATTCCACCGTCTGCCAAGGCAGTTTAAAGTGCAGACCAGCACCTTCTTGCACATCTTTGGCTTGTCCAAATTGCAAGACCAAAGCTTGTTTACGCTCATCCACACTAAAAGCAGACATTCCAATCAATACAACAATCGCAGCTATAATAATACCGAACACTGTTTGTTTAGGGCTCATCATTTCACCTCCACTTTAGCAGCTGCTCGATCCAGAGGTAAATATGGCAACACACTACCTGCTACTTTACTATCAATAATAACCTTGTCCGCTTTCGCCAAGACTTCTTCCATCGTTTCTAAGTACATACGTTTGCGTGTGACATCTGGAGAAAGCCTGTAGGCATCTAAGATACTATTAAAGCGATTCGCTTGACCTTGCGCACGATCAACAACTTCTTTTTCGTAAGCCTCAGCATCCAACACCATCTTTTTGGCTTCACCACGAGCATTTGGAATAATGTCATTGGCATAAGCTTGCGCTTCATTCTTGGCACGTTCTTTATCTTCTTTCGCAGATTGAACATCCTTAAATTCATGCTCAACAGCTGTGGGTGGCTTCACATCTTGCAAGTTCACACTGGTAACAGAAATCCCTGCTTTATAACCATCCAAAATTGATTGGATCAAAACCTGTGTTTCAATCTCTACTTCCGCCTTTTTAGTGGTTAGCACATCATCAATCATCGTGCGTCCAATAATTTCACGAATCGCGGACTCAGCAGCATCACGCACTGTTTTTTCAGGCGCATCAATATTAAACATGTAATTATCTACAGATTTAATTTTATATTGCACAATAAATGAAATATCAATGATATTTTCATCTTGTGTGAGCATCAAGGACTCATGCGAACGTTGACGGCGACGACCATCACCCATGTCACGCACACCAACAACTAAACGTTGCACACGTGTAACTGGTAGCTTTTCAACCGTTTCAATAGGATAAGGGAAATGCCAATGCAAACCAGGACCTTTGGTGGCCTCATGCTTACCAAATTGCAAGATAACTGCTTCTTCATCAGCAGCTACGGTATAGATTCCTAAAGCTCCCCAAAGTAAAAATGCTACAGCAAAAATTGCCATAAAAGCACCGCTACCTAAGCTTGGCGTACCGTTGTTACCACCTGAACCGCCAAACAAACCACCAAAGCGCTCTTGCAAGCGTTTTACAACCTCATCAAGATCTGGCGGGGTTTGATTTGAGCCACTACCTGAAGGTTTCTTTCCCCATGGGTTATTATCATTATTCTGGTTCTGACTCCAGGGCATAAATCCTCCATATTTCCATACATAACATTACAGTCCGCGCAGTCTAGCATCTCATTTGAGCAATGCACCATTGTTCAGCCCCATATATAACATGGTCATTGGGCTAATACACTTTCAATATTAACCTTGTGGCATGCCAATTTTATTTCGCTGGATGTTTTATGGCTGCCTAAGCCGTGCTGCTGGGCACTTTTAGCCTTTTTGGATAAATCGCGTTATCTTGGTCATTACAGCTCTCGAGACAGAATACTTAATTATCCTCATTACGCTTTGGCACAGGATTCAATTCAATTACCGACAAGCAGCCAGAGTTCATCTGCACTTCCTTAGGTTTTTCCAAAGTGGTGTATTTGGTTGCGCCCCAAAGATTTTGCTTGGTATAAGGCTTGATCTGCATTATTGACTGCTGTGCCAGAGCTGATACTTGTATCTGGCAGTATGGTGAATATGCCAATACTTAATGTAATATGATTGGCACACGTTGATGCGGGATGGGGAATGGCATCGTGTTGTAGATTTTTTTGCAGCTTAGACATGATTTTTTCTGCCCCGTCGCTATCGGTGAAGGGTAGTAAAAAAACAAACTCCTCACCACCGTATCTAGCGACCTTATCTACAGGCCTGCGTAGTGTTGCTTGCATGATATCAGCAACTTTTTTTAGGCACCTATCACCAGCTTGATGACCAAGGCTATCATTGTATTTTTTAAAGAAATCAATGTCACATAGGGCGATAGATAATGGATAACCACCTCGCAACGCATACCCCCAAGCATATTCAAGATCTTTATCGAAACAACGCCGGTTGCTGATACCTGTTAAAGCATCTGTCGATGCTATTTCTTTGAGGTCTTGGATATTTTTCAGATCCCTTATTTTTGATCTGCGATAATGAATAGATACGAGTAAAAGTAGCATGGCAGTGCAAAATAGGATGAGCAGGTAGCGTTCTTTTTGTTTGTTGCGCTCTTGTTTAAGAAAGCTGAAAAGCTCAGTTTCAATGTTTGTTAGCAATGTCAAAGTATGTTGAAAGCTGCTTGTCAGTGTTGTGTTGTTGGAAAGCTTTTTGTTGCTTACCCTATTTTTCAGCAATGTGATTTGCTTCAAGCTTAAAGTGATGTCATGACCTAAAAAATGAGTGTATTGGTCGGCTGCCATTGTGCGCATATAAGCTTCGGCGTTGTTGATATGCTGTAGGGCCTTGGGTGAGGATTGTTGCACTGCCAACTGAGAAAGCACGAGTTCATATTTGGAGGCTTTGACAGCATCAGCAAGAGGAACATAAGTATCATTTATGATATTGCTTATGGTCATGGCATAAAAAATAAGCCCTAAGATTACGAGGTCTGAAAGTACAAATGCAGCTAAAAACTTTATATTCTTCAATGTTTTAATCATGATGTGCATATTTCATCAGTACTTCTCCAGTTTGTCTATGGAAAAGTAGGGCTTAAGCTATTGCCATCATTGGGCAATGTGAACAATGCCCTTATTTGATGGTGGGTGCTTATCAGGCAACGACAAAGCTGTTGATTGATATTGGTAGAGAATTCGAAGGGAATTCGGGGGACACAAGAGTCACTTTCATTTGATACTTATTAAACGTCCATTGCCCTATGTCATGTAGAATCCTATCCTTGCCGCATGCCAATTTTATTTCGCTGGATGTTTTATGGTTGCCTAAGTCGCGCTGCTGGCACGATGCTGGCACTTTTAGCCATTTTTTTGATTATCGAGGTCTTTGATAAATCGCGTTATCTTGGTCATGGCATGAATATACCGCTATTGATTGAGTATTTATTGCTTAAAACACCCTTTATGATTGCTAAATTTATGCCTGTTATTTTATTGATTGCCGTAAGCATTTACATCACCGAAATATCCCATCACCATGAAATTGTCTCTATGCGAGCCGCTGGTTTAGGCTTAGATAAAGTGATTGCCCCCATCGCATGCGTTGGACTTATTGGTGCCTGCTTAGTCATAATTATTGGAGAATGGGTTACACCTACCACCAATAGCCGTCTAGATGTTATGGAGCGTGTCATCATCCATCATCAAGCACCATCACATCAAGGTATTCAGTGGCTTAAAGATGGCAAACGTTTTTACCAGTTGACCCCGCTCAATGATCAATCTTTTAAAATGATGGTACTCGAAACCGATGATAAGGGAGCATGGGTTAAGCGCATGGATGCCAGCCATGCCATATTTAAAGACCAGCAATGGTCATTGCAAAATGTTTATATAAGCACGCCTGATAAACAGGAGGGTATGCTATTAAAGCACCAAGACAACGTTCATTTTACATCCAATATCGGACCCGATACCGCCGACCCTCCCAGCGCCAGCCATATGACATTCATACAACTCTATCATTATGCTAATAATTTACAGCAGGCTGGCCTGAGCTCTTCCAGCTTTGTTTTTACGCTGAATCGCAAACTTACTGCCCCTAGCGCATGCATTATTATGGTTTTATTGGCAATGGCACTCACCATGAACATGGGCAGCCGTATTGCGGCAAGGTCTTGGGGCTTAGTTTCCGCTATAACACTCGGTTTGTTGTTTTATGTATTGGGCAATGCCAGTGGACTACTCGCAGGTAGTGAGCAGTTGCCAGCAGCTTATGCTGCTTGGTTGCCCATACTATTTTTCGGAGGGCTTACTGGTTTTCTATTGTTACACAAAGAAGGAAAATAAAACGCTTTACGTTAAACTTTCAATAAAGATACAAACTTCTGGTGCAACATACCATTGGCGCACAAAATATCACCTTTTTCTACATCAACCGTTGCGCCTTCCAAATCTGTCACAATACCACCTGCTTCCTGAACCAAAAGTATGCCAGCCGCAATATCCCAAGAACACAAACCTGCTTCCCAATATGCATCCAAGCGCCCTGCTGCAACATAAGCCAAGTCCAATGCCGCAGAGCCACCACGGCGATAACCTTCCGCTTCACGCATACATGCATCCATACGTTTCATAAAGTCATCCATATGTGTGCGACGACGATAAGGCGGCAAGCCTGAAGCAAAAATAGCATGCCCAACCTGCCCAGCTTCAGCCACACGTAAACGGCGACGGTTTAAAAAAGCACCATTTCCACGTTGCGCTTCAAAGGTCTCATCCTTAATAGGGTCATGCACCACCGCCAAAAATGGTTTGCCATCACGCCACGCCGAAATAGAAACCGCAAAATGCGGATAACCATGGATAAAATTGGTTGTGCCATCTAAAGGGTCTATATACCACTGAATCGAAGCTTTGGGATTCACGCGCTTTGATTCCTCAGCCACAATACCATGCTCTGGGTAATGGCGACGAATCTCACTTAAAATAATATTTTCAGCCTTTTGATCGATCTCAGTTACAAAATCACGGTCTTTCTTTTCCCGAATTTTCAGATCAGAGCGTTCATCAAAACTTCGCGCAATCAAATCACCTGCCTTACGGGCAGCTCGCACAGCAACATACAACATTTAAAACTCCAGTACCTGTATCCAAGGTTTCGCGCACTATAACCTTCAATGCAGCGAAAATCATCACTGGCAACACCACCTCAGTCGTTTATACTCGGTTAATATAAAATAGTAGCGTAGGATCGCGTTAAGGAGAATATACTGAAACAACATATTTTACATCATTGGATGGTTCGTTCAGCTCCTACACATAGCCAAAGTCTGATTACCAACCAATCCCAGCAAACTTGGACACGACTGATTCTAATCATTTTTGGCGTGTTATATATACGATTACACGGCAACCTATTTACTGAATATCAAGTGCTGTGCTTAAGTGCTGTAAGTATTTATATTGTATGGCAGATTTACACACTCATCGATATCCCTCGTCGCCCGTTAGCTACCACCCGATTCCTTATTTCGCCCGTATTAGACAGCTTATTGATTACCATTGGCATAATACTCGATAACGGACAAAACAGCGGTATATTCCTGTTTTATTTCGTTATGATCATGAGCAATGGCGTACGATTTGGCAATCCTATGCTGGTCTATTCCCAAGCTCTGGCATTACTTTCTTACCTCCTTACCTGCGCCTTTACATACTTAAACCCTCAGCTATCTCTCGATATAGCTCTTTTAATCTTACAAGTATTATCCCTACTACTACTTCCTTATTATACTTATGTAGTAAGCAAACATGCCAAATCATCATTCAATTCAAAAGAACAAGCTCAAAGCGTCTCTTTCGGCATGATTGAACGCAGTCCAGTAGCTATTTTCACCTTTCAAGAACACAATGGTGAAGTTCCACGCATCACCTATACAAATGCCGCAATGCAACAGGTTTACCGTGATGATCTAACCAAGCTTATTGGTGAGCAAGTCGATATTATTGCCCTTATGGAAGATGGCAGTGAGGTCATTAAAGCCTGCCAAGATAGCTTGCTCAACCTTCATCATAAACCTTTAAAATTTTATATTCGCAGTCGCGATGCTAATGGCCAAAAACTGCAGCTTATGGGGCAAGCGAGCAGCTTGAACCTACAGGGAAAAACAACAGGCATCTGCTTCCTTATCGATATTACTCAAAGTGAAACGATCCGCTCTGACATGGAAAAGAATATGCATGAAGGGTATGTAAGCACCTTGATTGCTGGTATCACCCATGATTTTCGCAACATCCTTACCAGTATTATAGGCTCTGCCGAAGTGATGCAATTCACTATTAAAGATCAAGCCATTATAGATCAGTTGGCACTCATTATTAACGCAGGTGAACGCGGTTCTGAAATGGTCTCAAATATTTTATCACAAAGTATGCCAAGCGAAGATGAGCGCTCAACCAATAAGCTAGCCATGCGTCAATCTTTAACCAGCATGATTAATCTTTTACGCATTCAATTGCCCACACATATTCAGTTACAGTTTGATATTGAAGAAGAGCTGCCATCAGTTACGATCAATCTAACACAATTAGAACAGATTTTAATGAATTTAATAAAAAATTCCACTGAATCTATGCAGCATTCAGGCCGTATTGATATACAGCTACGTGCAGATTCTCACCATAAGCTTGCTACTAAGCATTCACCAGCACTCAATATTTACATTCAAGATGAGGGTTGCGGCATTGCTCCTGAAGATATACATAAAATCACAAAACCTTTTTGGACATCTCGCTCAAAAGAAGGTGCTACCGGCCTAGGTCTAGCAATGGTGCAGCGTATTATTCGTAACAGTGGCGGGGAATTGGATATTCAATCTACTCTAGGAGAAGGCACCCAAGTTAGCATTACTTTCCCTCCTATTAATAACAATCAAGAGATTTTCAATAAAGAACCTGAAAACGACCTAGGCACACTAAACACTCCTACCCCTATCAAACAGAATAGCAGCATGCTGCCATGGCACATTCTTCTAGTAGATGATAACCCTGACGTGTTATCCATACAGCAAAATTTACTTGAACACATGGGTCATAAAGTTACATCTGTCGAAAGTGGCGAGCGTGCCTTAGAAGTTTATGAGTCATCCATAAAAAATAAAACAAGCATGTTTAACTTAATGGTGACCGACTTTCAGATGGGCGGCATGGATGGTATAGATTTGAGCAGGCTTATTCGCAAACACAATGCCCCGCTACCGATTCTCATGGTCACCGCTTATGGCGATGCAGACAAGCTTCAGCAGTGTCGGGGGCTTCAAATAAACATCCTTAACAAACCCACTTCTTACGAGAAACTAGCCTCACAAATCATATCGCTTCAACAGCATTCATTAGATTCTTTACCTATCAAGTCTCTTGCAGAAAATGCTGGGTATACAGCATCTGAAAAATAAAGCCCTTGGGCTGGCGCTGTTGCTGCAGCAATCGCACGGTTTTTCTGCTGCATCAACTCTGGTATATAATCAGCTTGCCATTTTCCCGTACCAACCTGCACAAGGTTGCCTACAATATTGCGTACCATGTGATACAAAAAGCCATCAGCATGAATATCAATACGAATCTCCCAACCTTGCTGGCTGACATTTAAATAACGAATCTCACGAACAGCACTATGCGACTGGCAACCTGCAGCTTGAAATGCACCAAAATCATGCTCGCCCAACATATACCCAGCAGCTTGCTGCATGGCTTTTACATCCAATGTTCGCGGCATCCACCAGTGTCTCCACGCCGATAAAACCGAAGGTGTTGAACGATTCCATATTTTATAACAATAGCGCCTTTCCATGCATGAAAACCTAGCATGAAAGTCATCCTCAACAGCGCATACCCCCATCACCACCACACCATCAGGAAGCAACTGATTCACACCTTGTGTATATGCCCGCACAGAGCGTTGCCAACGTGATTTTGATACATCTGCATGCACCAGCATGGCTTCAGCATGTACACCTGCATCAGTGCGCCCGGCAGCCATCGTTGAACATGCATATCCCTCAATTTTATTTAACGCATTCTCCAATACTTCTTGTACTGTGATGGCATTATCCTGACGTTGCCAGCCATGAAAGGAGCGACCATCAAACTCAATCACCATAGCAATACGTTGTATTTTCATATCTGTCCCTAATTCCATAAATAACGAACTCCAAACTCAAACCCGCCATAGATAATGATCAAACAGACCATATAACCCGAATTTCTATCAAGAAGCGGCTTGTGTCTCGATAAATCTGTAAAGCTAGGTTCATCCCACCTAAGCCATACATATTTAGCACGCCTCAGAGAATCTTGTTTCACAGTAATGATTAATTCGGTCATATAATAGGCAAGCTTCTTCACTTTCTTGGGCTCTAAACGCCATGCTCGATAGGTTCGCCGTACCAGCACAGGCACTCGCCGCAACATCATTGGCATTAATCGCAAATAAGGCGTGAGATGGCGCTGTAAAATAGCTATATGCGCAATGGCTTGCAGCCATAGCTGCATGGGCAACATGCGTCCTAACAATACCGCACAGACATACATTTCACATAGACGTAAACTTAAATAAGAAGCTAGCGTCAAACCTTCATAACTTATGGGTATCACAAAACCTACCCATATAATTTCGCCAGGTGTAAATAAAACATGGAAAATAACAATTGGAATAAGCAGCCACCGCAATATCTGCCAACTTTTAATCAAGCTATGCCAAACATGCTGAATATTCTCTTCTAACATTAGCAATAATAAAAAAAACAATAAAAGATGCGCCAACGACCAAATCCACACATGCTCTACAAGCACAACTGCGATTAATAAACCCGCCAGCAACCACCTCATACAGATAACCCTACCGCCCTAAGAAAAAGAAAATGGGCAGTTTAAACTGCCCATTTTCTTTTCCAAACATTCTTCTAAAATCACTTCAAAATATTATTTTTTATCTTTATCTTCGTTCGAAAAGGTATCCAAATCACTCAAAAGATTATCCAATTCCAAATCAGCATCAAAATCATCTTTTTTCTTATCCCCAGACTTTGGCTCATCACCGTCAACTGGCTCTAAAGCGGCCTCTAATTCACTTTCTTCAATACCCAAATCAATCAGTGTCGACTGAATAGTACTAGTAAAATCATCGACATCCCCATCAGCAGGTGTTGCATCTAAGTCGACATCTAAATCATCTAAACTAAAGGATATGCTAGATAATTCATCTTCAATAGCGGCAGTCGAGGTTTCTTCTTGCGCTATATCCAACGCGGCCTCGCTCTCCTCAATCACACTTGACTCTTCTTTCTCATCCATGCCTTCTAGGGCTGACAAATCAATATCAAGCCCCTCTTCTAAATCCGAGTCATCTAAATCGACGATTAGCTCACTTGGATTACCATCTGTTTCAGCCAGAGAATCATGATTAGATCCACTTTCCCCACCAATATCTTCACCCGCTGTAATCACAGATGTATCCTTTGACCAATCCATCACAACTGTACTGTCTAAATCTATTTCTTCTAAAGCAGAAGCTACACTTGGCTCTTGATTACTTGAAGGTTCCAAATCAGGCATTTCCAAATCAGATAAATTTAAATTGTCTAAACTATCACCCAAATTTGATTCCTGCTCAACAGGGTCATTACTGATCACAACATCAGCAGTCTCTTGTTCTAGTTCAGCATCTTCAGCAACCACTTCAGCCAACGTGTTTTCTTTCTCTAGTAAATCGTCTCCATCACCTAAGTCTGACATATCAAGCAACTCTTGAGCAGAGTCCTCAGTCGTCATAGCGCTTAATAGAGCATCACTATCTTCAGCTTTGATCTCAACATCACTATCAGAAGAGTCATCAAGCTCACCCAAATCAAGGCCACCTTCCATCTCAGGAATATTTTCACCCGATTCGCTTAACTGCGTATCACTTGACGTACTATTATCAACTCCAGTTGACAATTCATCACTTGCAAAGTCAGGTAAGTCAAAGTTATCAATATCGAGTGAACTATCGGCTTCTAATGCGCTTTCATCAGCAGAGGTGCTCGGCAAGTCTTCTAGCGTGGTTGGCGGCATGGTATCATCTAAACTTCCTTCACCTTCAGTCGACGTACCAGCCTCTAAAGCATCAAATGCAGTGGTAAATGTTGCCAGAGCATCGCCCACCAAAACAGAACGCGCTGTAGAAACAGCCTCTTCAACACCCGCTTTATTACCTCGAGCATGGCGAATTTGCGCCAATTTTATATGCGCATCCTTATTATCAGAGCGCAAACGCAATGCCATTTCAACTTGCTTTTCAGCCTCATCTTCCATGCCATAACGCATATACACATCAGCTTCTGTTAAATAATCAACATTCGGGTCAGGCTCTTCATCTGGCTCGCCAAAGGCTTCCATTTCAGATGTATCTTCATCCGTCAATTCAGGAATAGTTTGTGTCAAAGGCCCTTGAAGATCATCAGCACTTGCCATTAAGGTTGCTTCAAAATCTACAGGCTCTACATCTACCTCTTCAATTCCTACAGATTCAGCACTGCCAGCCTCTTCAACATCAACCGTTTCAACCTCAACGCCTTCAACTTCAGGCTCAACCATTGTCTCAGTCAACTCTTGTTCAGCAGGATGGCTACGTTGCCCACGCAATGCATACACAAGATACCCTGCAATCATTGACAATAAAGCCACGATACCCATCAGGATCCAAGTCAACAAACTCATCTCTTCGCCACCACTTTGTTGCTCCGAAGCTTGTTTACGCGCTTTCTCTAGCTCTCCAGCCTGACGCGCCAATTGCAATTCAAGTTTATTAATACGCGCATTCGATGCCGCTAAAACTTCTGTCGCGGCTGGCTGAGCAGCTAGCTCCGCCATTTTTACTTCCATCTCTTTCAAACGTTGTTGCAAAGCATCATTTTCTTGGCGAAGAGCCTCTATTGCCGCATCACTTTGACTATTTCCAGTAACAGAAGAAGCTGAGGCTTGCGTATCAACCTTAACAACATCTCTTTCCACTGCAGGGCTTTTTAGTTCCGTATTTTCAACATTCTGAGCGATAGGCTGAGAAGCAACACCACTGGCGGTCTCGCCCATACGAACATGTTTGCCATAACGGTTTTTCTGCGCTTCTTGCACTTTTGCATATTTAGCTTGCTTGGTAAGTTCTTTCCACTTGGCATTATGCTCTTTCAATAAACTCAACGCTTGAGCACGACTAATATGCTCAACCTCTTGTGCGCTTGGTACATTCAAATACGTACCAGCATTAATTAAATTGATATTTGCTTTGTCGAATTTATCTTTATTTTTTTCAAACAGAGCCATCATCACTTGTTGGCGGCTATAACGAGTATCTACACGCAAACGATCTGCCACTGTAGAAATCGTATCACCATATACCATGGGACCATACTGTTCTGTTCTTGCCCAGCCATCGTAAGCCTGAAATGTTGATTTCGATTCTTGCACCACCTCTTTCACAACTGGGGCTGCTTCCAACATAGGGTTGGTCGAGATGTCCTCAATCCTTTTTACAGGTAAAGCTTTTTTACTTGAGCCATTTGGTTTTGCTGCACGGGGTAAATCCAAAAATATAGAAAACTTCTTAAAGTGCGTTGCCCGACCATGACGAACTTTTAATATAATGTTTAAAAATGGTGCTTCTACAGCACTCGTTGATGTTAACTCAACACGACTACCACGACTATCGCTTTTTACATCGGCACGAATCGAACCCACTGCCGAGTCACGAAAAACTTCCAAAATTTGATAATCTGCAGGTGATGCCAGTTCAACAAAAACACTAGAGATCGCTTCACCTTCATCAAGCCCTAAAGAAACCTCAGCATAAAAAGGCTCACCCAGATGACTGGCAACATCCACCTTGCCCAAAGATGCAGCCTGAGTTACTCCAGACTGTCCAAAAAATGAAAGCGCTATAGCGCAAAAAACATGCATGACATTACGACACATGCGTGCCTCCCTCGGCTCAGCCTAGCCGAAATCATCCATCAAGATTAAGGCTGGCGAATTAAAATTTCCGCTATCTGCACAGCATTTAGAGCCGCACCTTTACGTACATTATCAGCTACAACCCATAAGTGCAAGGAATTGGGGCAAGAATTATCATCTCTGATACGTCCAACCCACACAGAATCAGTCCCTGCAGCCTCCGATGCCAATGGATAATCTTCGCTTGCTGGATCATCCACAACACACACACCATCAGCATCAGCAAGTAAATTTCTTGCCTCATTAGCATCCAGTTGCCCAGTAAATGTTACATTTACTGATTCAGAATGCCCGTAAAAAACTGGTACGCGCACTGTTGTCGCGGTTACAGCAATGTCTGCACCCATTATTTTACGTGTTTCATCAATCATTTTCTGCTCTTCCTTGGTATAGCCGCTTTCAAGGAAAACATCAATATGCGGAATCACATTAAAAGCAATACGCGCAGGAAACACATCTACTTTTGGCGCTTGCCCATTCAGTAATGCCCCTGTTTGCTTGGCAAGCTCATTCACAGCTTTACCACCCGCTCCAGACACTGCCTGATACGTTGAAACCACAACACGCTCAATCGGCACAGCATCATGCAAAGGACTTAATGCCACAACCATTTGAATCGTTGAGCAGTTAGGGTTGGCAATAATTTTATTATCCCGCGCCATTTCCAGCGCATCAGGATTCACTTCAGGAACGACCAAGGCAATATTTTCATCCATACGCCATGCACTGGAATTATCCACGACATAACAACCAGCTTCAGCAAAACGTGGTGCGTGTTCTTTGGATGTGTCACCACCAGCAGAAAACAATGCAATATCCACACCAGCCGGGTCAAACGTTGCCAAATCCTGAACAATATAATCTTTGCCATTAAAATTTACTGCCGAACCCGCACTACGACTCGATGCCACAGGGATTAATTCAGAGATTGGAAACTTCCGCTCGGCAAGAATTTCCAACATTGTCTCGCCAACAGCACCTGTTGCGCCCACAACAGCCACAACATAACCTTCTTTTTCAGGTAAAAACGCTTCTTTACTTATGTTATCGATATTCACGCCAAAGCCTCCAGTGCATTACAAACCGCATCACCCATTGCAGAGCATGAAACCGAAGCTCCGCCATTTGCCAAATCGACAGTGCGCACACCAGCATCAAGGGTATTTTCAACTGCCAGCTCCACCTTTTCTGCCAAATCTTCACGATTTAGAGAAAAGCGCAGCATCATGGCAACCGATAAAATCGTCGCCAAGGGATTGGCTTTATCTTGCCCTGCAATATCAGGTGCAGAACCATGGATCGGCTCATACATAGCAAAGTCTTCGCCAATAGAAGCCGATGGCAACATGCCAATCGAACCCGTAAGCATGGAAGCCTCATCGGATAAAATATCACCAAATAAATTGCCAGTGACAATTACATCGAATTGCTTGGGATTACGAATCAACTGCATCGCCGCGTTATCCACATACATATGTGATAATTCCACATCAGAGAACTCATCTTGATGCACTTGCGTTACAATTTCGCGCCACAATTCAGAGACTTCCAATACATTGGCTTTTTCCACACTACATACTTTATTCGAGCGCAAACGTGCCGCTTCAAATGCTTTACGCGCAATACGACGGACTTCTGATTCACAATAACGCATGGTATTAAAACCTGAACGCTCGCCTTTATATTCCTCAAAGCCACGTGGTTGACCAAAATAAATACCTGATACCAACTCACGCACCACAAGAATATCTACACCCTGCACCACTTCAGGTTTTAAGGTTGAAGCATCCAACAACTGATCAAACACCTTGGTTGGGCGATAGTTGGCAAATAAACCCAGATCTTCACGAATACGCAACAAACCAGCTTCTGGGCGCAAAGGTTTATCCAAGGCTTCCCATTGTGGACCGCCCACCGCTCCCAACAGAACCGCATCAGATGCATGTGCTAAAGCTTGTGTGGAGGCAGGGTATGGATCTTTTTCAGCATCATAGGCTGCACCACCAATCGTGGCTTCTTGCCATGTTGCATCCAGAGCGAACTTCTGATTCAACACATCCAGCACTTTCAATGCTTCATTTACAATTTCAGATCCAATACCATCACCTGGTAATACTGCAATTTTCACAGCCATCATTTACCCCTTTGTTTGACACCCTCTGTATCCATTGCGGATTTTACAGCAGCCAAAAAA
>CAYPXU010000012.1:0-20683 GCA_964414875.1 uncultured Zetaproteobacteria bacterium
ATGAAGTGAGTGAAATTGTAAGTGTACATGGTCGTGAAATTTTTGATTCGCGTGGTAATCCAACTGTAGAAGTGGATGTACGTTTGGAATCAGGTGCGTTTGGTCGTGCTGCTGTGCCAAGTGGTGCTTCCACAGGTCAACGCGAAGCTGTTGAATTGCGTGATGGAACGGCGCGTTTGGGTGGTAAAGGCGTTCATAAGGCTGTAAAGCATGTGAATGATGAAATTGCTAAGGCGGTTGCAGGTCGTGATGCTTCCGATCAGCGTGGTTTGGATCATGCTTTGATTGCTTTGGATGGTACGCCAAATAAATCCCGTTTGGGTGCAAACTCTATTTTAGGCGTATCGCTGGCAGTGGCGAAAGCCCAGGCTGTGGAAGATGAAGTATCATTATTCCAGCATATTGGTGGTGAAGATGCAGTGTTGATGCCTGTACCATGCATGAATGTCATCAATGGTGGTTCACATGCTGATAATAGCATTGATTTTCAGGAATATATGATTGCACCAGCTGGTGCATCAAGTTTTGCTGAAGCGATGGATATGGGTGCTGAAGTTTTTCATTCCTTGAAGTCTGTCTTGAAGAAAGGTGGTCATATTACAGCGGTTGGTGATGAAGGTGGTTTTGCACCGAATCTAGGCTCCAATGAAGAAGGTATTACCGTAATTCTTGAAGCGATTGAACAAGTCGGTTTGAAAGCTGGCTCAGATATTGTCTTGGCAAGTGATATGGCAGCATCAGAGTTTTATAAAGATGGTTCCTATGTTCTAGATGGTGAGGGTGGTCGTAAACTCGACGCAGAAGGCATGGTTGATTTGATTGAATCATTCTGCAGGCAGTACCCATTGGTATCGGTTGAAGATGGTTTGGATGAAAATGATTGGGATGGTTGGAAATTATTAACTGAACGTCTTGGTGATACTGTGCAATTGGTTGGCGATGATATATTTGTGACCAATCCAGCAATTTTAAAAGAAGCTATTGAAAAGAATATTGCCAATGCTTTGCTTGTAAAAGTAAACCAAATCGGCACCTTGAGTGAGACTATTGCGGCTGTAACGATGGCGCATGATGCTGGTTATCGTTGTATGATGTCGCATCGCTCTGGTGAAACAGAAGATGCTACGATTGCAGATTTGGCTGTTGCACTTTCATGTGGACAGATTAAATCAGGTTCAGCTTCTCGTTCAGATCGCATGGCAAAATATAATCAACTGCTTCGTATTGAAGAAGAGTTGGGTGGTCGTGCAAAATATGCTGGTTTGGCAGCTTTTTCACGGGCGTAACTCGCTGAGAATGCAAGGCTGGAAACACATGTTAAAGAGCTGGCTCCTACGGGGGCTGGCTCTGCTTGTTTTAGCTTGGATGACTTATGACTTGGTGTTTTCAAAGCACGGTTATCTTGTTTACCGTGCCGAGCAGCAGCAGTTGCAAGATTTGCAGCAGCAGCTGAAAGCATTAAAGCAGCAACGGGAAAAGTTAGCACAGGGTATTTTACGATTGCGCCATGATCCTAAAGCTTTAGAAGATTTGGTGCATCGGGATTTGGGTTATCTTTACCCTGATGAATTTATGATGATTATGCCTGATAAAGAAACAGGCAAAGGAGCACAGAACGATGACTGAAATCGTAACACGTTTTGCCCCCAGCCCAACAGGCTTGATGCACTTGGGTAATGTGCGCACGGCATTATTGAACTGGTTGTATGCACGTAAATTGGGAGGGCGTTTCTTACTGCGCTTTGAGGATACCGATGCATCCCGTTCAGAAGCGGAATTTGTTGAAGCCCTAAAACAAGATTTATTGTGGTTGGGTCTGGATTGGGATGGTGATGCATTGTTTCAGTCCAAACATGCAGGGCAACATCAAGAAGCGCTGGACGCTTTGGCTGAAAAAGGCTTGGCATACCGTTGTTTTTGTACAGAAACACAGTTGGGTTTGGATCGTAAACTAGCGACTTCAAGAGGTTTGCCACCGCGTTATTCAGGGAAATGCCGCAAGCTAGCCAATGAAGAATCTTTGCGACGAGCTGAATCTGAAAGTTTTGTCTGGCGTTTGGCGATTCATGCTTCTGAGGGCGAGGTGCGTGTGCCTGATGCCTTGCGTGGCGATGTGGTATTTGCCCGTCGTGATTTGGATGATCCCGTTGTTGTGCGCTCTGATGGCACGTTTACCTTCTTGCTTCCCAATGCCATTGATGATGCTGTTGATGGTATTACCCATGCTTTGCGTGGTGACGATCATTTGACCAACTCAGCCTACCAAGTGTGGTTGCTGGAAGCTTTGAGTTTAAGTGTTCCAACCTATGTTCATCATGGTTTGTTGCTGGGTGAAGATGGTGCAAAACTATCCAAACGTACGGGTAGTCATTCGGTGGCAGAATTACGTGAAGATGGCTTGATTCCACAGGCTTTGGTACAGGCTATGACCCGTCTTGGTCACCCTAATATTGCCGATGATGCATTAAATATTGAAGATTTATTGCAGGCATTTGATGCGGAGCATATTTCCAGATCATCGGTAAAATGGTCGAATGATGAAATGTGGCGTTGGCATACACGTTTGTTACACCACTTGGATGCAGAGAGCCTTTTGCCATTGGTGCAAAAAACTGTGCCAGCAGCAAGTCGTGATTTTGTAGAACTTATTCGTGGTAATTTGGAACGTGCCGAGGATGCCTTGCACTTTATACGTTTGCTGGATGTGAATGCCTCATTGAATGAGGATGCTCAAAGGGTAGTTGATGGGGCTACAGAGGGCTTTTATGCGGCTGCATTACAGCTTTGGCAGGATTCAGATGCGGCAGATTGGAAGTCTTGGATGAATGCCGTTAAAGAGCAAACAGGCTGCAAAGGTAAGCAGTTGTTTATGCCATTGCGGGTAGCATTAAGTGGTGAAGTACACGGCCCTGAAATGTCATCGATTGTGGATTTTCTAGGTCAAAAAGGTGTGGAAGCACGCTTGCAGGATTTGCTCGTTTCATGAGTTTGCAACTGCACAACTCACTGGCAGGTAAAAAACAAATATTTAAGCCACTACAAGCTGGAAAGGTCGGCATGTATGTTTGCGGTGTGACTGTTTATGATTACTGTCATGTCGGTCATGCACGGGTGATGATTGTATTTGATGTGGTATATCGTTGGTTGCAGCAGCTTGGTTATGATGTGAGCTATGTGCGCAATTTTACCGATGTGGACGATAAAATTATTGCCCGTGCAGCCGAGCGCAATATTGATATTCAAACATTAACCGATGAAATGATTGCAGCTTTTCATGAGGATATGGATGCCTTGGGTTGTTTGCGCCCAAACCTTGAACCACGTGCTACAA
This sequence comes from uncultured Zetaproteobacteria bacterium, assembly GCA_964414875.1. Lineage (GTDB taxonomy): Bacteria > Pseudomonadota > Zetaproteobacteria > Mariprofundales > Mariprofundaceae. The sequence goes on from CAYPXU010000012.1 coordinate 3,332, forward strand.
CACATATGAATGCGATGGTGACCATGATTGAGGCATTAATAGCACGTGATTGTGCTTATGTTTCTGATTCAGGTGATGTGCTGTATGCGGTACGTTCATTTGATGGTTATGGAAAACTTTCAGGTAAGAATATTGATGATTTAGAGTCTGGAAGTCGTGTGGATGTGGATGATAAGAAACGTGATCCTTTGGATTTTGTTTTGTGGAAGAAAGCCAAAGCAGGCGAGCCTTCTTGGGAGTCACCTTGGGGCGCAGGTCGCCCTGGTTGGCATATTGAATGCTCTGCTATGAGTTGTGAGCATTTGGGTGATAGCTTTGATATTCATGGTGGTGGCATGGATTTGAAATTCCCGCATCATGAAAATGAAATTGCTCAAGCATGTGCTGCCAATGGCGGTGATTTTGCGCGTTTCTGGTTGCATAATGGTTTTGTAAATATCAATGCCGAGAAAATGTCTAAATCGTTGGGTAACTTTTTTACCATTCGTGAAGTGTTTAAAAAATATCATCCAGAAGTGTTGCGTATGTTTGTGTTGGGCACACATTATCGTTCACCCTTGGACTTCTCTGATGCAGCCTTGGATGTTGCCAAGGCTGGGTTGGATCGCTTGTATGAAACCAAGCGTCGCTTGTCTGATAAACTGGTTGAATCAGAAGATGTTTCCAAGGCATTTTCTGCAGCTATGAATGATGATTTTAATACGCCTGAAGGTCTGGCCGAGTTGTTTGAATGTTCGCGCCGTATCAACAAGGGCTTGAATGATGATGTTGATATGTCTTTAGATATTCAACATTTTTCTGCGATGTCTGCTTTACTGGGCATTGTTCAGCAAGATGCCGAAACATGGTTTCAGGGCAATGCCGATGATAATGCTGCGATTGAAGCTCTGATTTTGGAACGTGCCGAAGCCAAAAAAGCACGGGATTTTGCGCGATCAGATGCTATTCGCAATGAATTGGCTGCGCAGGGAATCGTACTTGAAGATGGTGCATCTGGCACAACTTGGAAAAGGGGCTGATATGTCTGAGAGTCAACAAAAAAGTTCAAATGTGGTCTGGCATCATACACAGGTTACGACAGCGATGCGTGAAGCGTTAAATGGTCATCAGGGCGCGGCATTGTGGTTTACTGGGCTTTCAGGTGCAGGAAAATCTACCTTGGCAAATGCTGTGGAAGAGCGTTTGCATCAAATGAAAGCCAGAACCTTTGTGATTGATGGCGATAATGTACGCCATGGTCTGTGTGCGGATTTAACATTTTCCGATGAAGATCGTGTAGAAAATATTCGCCGCGTGGGCGAAGTAGCTGGTTTGTTTGTACAGGCAGGTGTTTTGACATTAACTGCATTTATTTCACCGTTTCGTGCAGATCGCGCAAAAGTACGCGGGATTGTGGGTGAAAATTTTATCGAAGTGCATTGTGATACGGCTTTGAAAGTGTGTGAGTCACGTGATGTGAAAGGTTTGTATAAAAAAGCACGTGCAGGTGAGATAGCTGATTTTACAGGTATTTCATCGCCCTATGAAGCACCTGAGAATCCAGAAATACGCGTGGATACTGGTAGTGATGATTTAAGTGTGTGTGTGGATCAAGTGATTGATTATTTATTAAATAAAGGGGTTATCAACTATGTCTGATATATTAAAAGCAGTTATTTTAGCGGGTGGCTCAGGTACACGGTTATGGCCATTATCACGCCAACAACTTCCTAAGCAATTTTTAAATTTAGATGGTGATGAAAGTTTGTTGGAAGCAACGATTTCACGTTTATCCCCGCTGATTGAAAAAGATGATGTGTGGGTGATTAGCAATGAAGCACATGCAAGTGGTGAGGCGTATGCAATCTTGCAAGATTTGCATACAGTATTGGAGCCATGTGGACGCAATACAGCTCCTGCGATTGCTTTGGCAGCAGCCTTATTGATGGAAACAAGCAAAGCAGACCCTTTGATGTTGGTATTGCCTGCGGATCATTTAATTCGTGATGTGCCAGCTTTTCATAAAGCTTTAAACATAGCTATTGATGCAGCCAAACAAGGTTCGCTAGTAACCTTTGGCATCAAACCAGAACATGCTGAAACTGGTTTTGGTTATATTCAAGCCAATGCAGAGCAGTTATCCAATGGTGTACATGCAGTAAAACGTTTTGTTGAAAAACCAGATGCCAAAACTGCTCAATCTTATCTTGATTCGGGTGATTATTATTGGAATTCAGGTATGTTTGTATGGCGTGCTTCAACATTGCTTGAAGAAGTTCAAAAGCACCTGCCTGAAGTTTCAAAAGTGTTAGCATCTATGCAACAAGCATGGAAGAAAGGTGATCCTTGGCGGGAGGTTGTGCGTCAGCAATTTGATGCCATGCCTGATGTGTCGATTGATTATGGTGTGATGGAAAAGTCTGAACGTGTAACACTGGTGCCGTGTGATATTGCTTGGTCAGATGTGGGCAGTTGGGATGCGGTATATGATATTTCTGAAAAAGATGCCGCTGGCAATGCTCTTGAAGGTGATGTGATTCAAATAGGCTGTAAAAATAGCCTATTGCGTAGTCAAACACGTTTGATTGCAGCAGCAGGCTTGGAAGATGTAATTGCCGTAGAAACACCGGATGCAATTCTATTGCTCAAACGAGGTGAAGAAAGCCAATACGTTCGTGATTTGGTTGGTAAGATGAAAGAACGTGGTAGCCGCGAGCATATTGAGAATATGACGGTGCAGCGCCCTTGGGGAAAATATACGGTCTTAGAAGAGAAAGAGACCGATTATAAGTTAAAACGCATTGAAGTGGCTCCAGGCGCACGCTTGAGCCTACAATCACACCAACACCGTTCAGAGCATTGGATTGTGGTATCTGGCACAGCAACCGTCACTCGTGGTGATGAAGTATTCACCGTCGCCAAGAATGAAAGTACCTATATTTCGATTGCTACAAAACATCGTTTGGAGAATCGTGGTAAATTACCATTACAAATGATTGAAGTGCAGGTGGGTGATTATTTGGGTGAAGATGATATTGAACGCTTTGATGATGTGTATGGGCGAGGTTAAAACAAGAGGCGAATATTGAAATTTTGTATTCCTTTTGATGCTTAAGAATGCAGTTGGGATAGGCTTTCATGATAACGATTAAAAACTCTGAAACACAACAAAGTATGGGTAGCTATGCGCTGTTTCGATTGGGCTTTCGTCCTCTCTTCCTACTCGCTGGATTGTTTGCAGTTGTGAGCATGCTGATTTGGATGGCAGAGTTTGTTTTTTCGAGCAAGCTTATTCCAGATAGTATTTCACCTGTGTATTGGCATGCCCATGAGATGATTTACGGCTATGCATTGGCTGTTATTGCAGGTTTTTTGCTTACCGCAGTGCGCAATTGGACGAATATTCAAACATTGCATGGTTGGGCATTGTTTGTGCTTGTATTGCTGTGGCTGCTGGCACGAATAGCAATACTGATAGCCAGTGAACAGGCTTTGTTTGCGGGCTTACTACTGGATAATATGTTTATATTGTATTTATCCGTTGCTCTAAGCATACCTGTTGTAAAAGCTAAGTTATGGAAGAATATGGCTGTTGTATCGAAGATTTATTTTCTTTTGATTGGTCATGTAATTTATTCACTCGGTATGCTCGGTCTTTTTCATGATGGGCAACGCATAGGCATTTATATTGGTCTGTACATGGTACTTTCGTTGATACTGGTTTTATCACGGCGTGTCGTGCCAATGTTTATTGCACGTGGTGTGGGTTATGAGGTGACGCTTAAAAACCATGGCTGGGTTGATCTTGCTTGTTTTGTATTGTTTTTATTCTTTGCTGTAACAGATGTTTTCTTTACCAGTCCTGCCATAACCGCTTGCTTAGCTGCTGCTTTATGTGTGTTGCATGCGATTCGTTTGTGGGGTTGGTATACACATGGTATTTGGAAAAAACCATTGTTATGGGTGCTGTATGTGGGTTATGTCTGGATGATTGTGGCTTTTGCGCTGAAAGCAGGAGCGTTTTTTATGGCTGGGATACCAGTATCATTGGCAATTCATGCTTTTACGGTTGGCGGCATTGCTATGATGACACTGGGGATGATGTCACGCATATCATTGGGGCATACAGGGCGTGATATTATGAATCCTCCCACAGGTGTTAGCATGATGTTTGTCATGTTGTTTATCGGAGCTGTTATCCGTGTGATATTGCCGATGATTTCACCTGAGAATTATCAGTTGTGGATCGCTTTATCACAAGGTCTTTGGATCATGGCGTTTACGATGTTTGTTTATCTTTATGCAGTCATTTTATTGCGCCCACGTGTGGATGGGCGTTGGGGTTAACATGAAAGTTATTAAACAGTTTATGCAGAAGGAGGCGGCTCCTGGCATTTTATTAATATCTGCAACGATATTGGCGTTGTTGTTAAGCAATACCATCATGTCACCGCTGTATGAATCTTTTTTGCATATCCCTGTAGAAATACGTATTGGTTCATTGTATCTTGATAAATCACTGTATCACTGGGTCAATGATGGTTTGATGGCAATCTTCTTTTTACTGATTGGGCTTGAAGTAAAAAGAGAAGCTTTGGAAGGTCATTTGTCATCATTAAAACAGATTGCTCTACCAGGCATTGCCGCTATTGGTGGTATGGTTGTGCCAGCAGTTGTTTATTTGGCTTTCAACAGCAATGACCCTATTGCTGTTAATGGCTGGGCTATTCCAACGGCGACAGATATTGCTTTTGCATTGGGTATTCTTTCACTGCTGGGTAAACGTGTGCCTGCATCGCTGAAAATATTTTTGATGGCATTGGCGATCATTGATGATTTGGGTGCGATTGTGATTATTGCTATCTTTTATACCACGGACTTATCGACGTTATCGATTGCGGTTGCGCTCATATCTCTTTTGCTATTAATCGCGTTGAATATGTTTGGTGTGACAAAAAAGGCGGCTTATTTTATTGTAGGAACCATACTTTGGGTGAGTGTTTTAAAATCAGGTGTACATGCGACGTTAGCGGGTGTTGCACTGGCATTTACAATTCCACTCAATGCTAGAGATAAAAACAAACAGCCTATATCCCCACTTAAAGAGATTGAACACGGGCTTCATTTTTGGGTTGCCTTCTTTATTTTACCCTTATTCGCATTTGTGAATGCAGGTGTGAATATTACTGAAATATCATTGCAGCAAATGTCCGAATCTGTACCTATGGGCATCATGTTGGGTTTATTTATTGGTAAACAGCTTGGTGTGTTTGGTTTTAGCTGGATTGCCATTAAACTTCAACTAGCAGAATTGCCGAAGGGTAGTAACTGGCGGCAACTCTATGGTGTTTCATTGTTAACAGGTATTGGTTTTACGATGAGTTTATTTATTGTGTCGTTGGCTTTTGCAGATGATCAAGTATTTCAATATACAGATAAGTTAGCTATTCTTGTAGGCTCGTTTATGTCAGGTATTATGGGTTACTTGGTTCTTAAGAGAAGCAAAAGTAATTAAAACAGATTACCGTGCTTTTTCTGCTAGCACCAACGCTAGGCGCTTTTAGGCGAGGTGAAAAAGCGCAGCTTACTACTGTAAGTGAGCACTTTTAAACGCTACTAGCGGGAAAATAAATGGTGAGCTGAAAAGTTACTAAAAAGTAACTTTATTCCAACCGAACATAGCTCTTTCAGGCGCTGAGAATTCGATATAAATGCGAGAAGCATCGATGGTTAGTGTTGTTTCTAAAAATAAGCATAATTTTTCAGATAAATCTTTTGTTTGGCTATCATCCAAGCCCAAGCTTTTAAGCTCTAAAAAGGCGGTTGGTTCTTGCGTACCAGCAAATGACATGGGTTTACACTCAGAGAGCAAAATCATCACATAGGACTCTGGTTTCCCCAGTGCCGAAGCAACGGTAGTGGATGCTTGAGCCAAGAAGTAAGACTGATTATCAATGCTAATATTGGTATGAATATACAATACAGGCATGGCTTACTTCTCTTTGTTTGCTTGCTCTTCTTGTTCCAAGCGTTGACGTTCAAGATTCTTTTTTGCCTGCTCTTCGCGAGTGGCATTCTTTTTGATACGCATATCTTTGGTAGCATAGAAGCCTGCCCAATATAAAAAAGCTGCTAATGGTAATATCAGTAAAATAAGTATCCAACTCATGATTGAACCTCCGCAGTTTGTGTGGCTGCTGTTTGCACATTTAGCAAAGCGGCAGCTTTTTTATCTTTTCGAGCCTGCATTTTGCGATTGATAATATTCACACCTGCTAAGATAAAACCCAAAGCAATAAATGCGCCAGGTGGAAGAATAAACATCAATACATCGGGGTAGTTCGGGCCAAAAACATCAAAACCAAAGACTTCACCTTGCCCTAGCAATTCACGAATGCCGCCGAGCAGTACCAAAGCAAAGGTAAAGCCTGAACCCATCGCAAGCGCATCTACAAGTGAGTTGATCGGCGTATTCTTGCTAGCAAAGGCCTCTGCACGACCTAAAATAGCGCAGTTCACGACAATTAATGGAATAAATAAGCCTAAAATCAAATACATTTCATGCATCCAAGCATTCATTGCCATTTCAATGATGGAAACAAATGCGGCAATAATCGTGATGTAAGCTGGAATACGCACATTGGCAGGAATCGCACCGCGAATCAGTGATACAGTTAGATTGGAGCAGATCAATGCCAGCAGTGTCGCTGCACCCATCCAAAAGCCATTTTCTGCGGATGTGGTAACACCCAACAGTGGGCACATACCAAGTAATTGTGCAAAGATGGCATTATTGTGCCAGAAACCATTGACAAATATTTCAGCTTTTTGGTTGATTGGCTCTTCATTGGGATTATGGCATTGCATGTTGAGCCTCCTTTTGCTGGTGAGCTTTTTCTAAAAGTTTACTTTTTATTTCAGCAAACATTTCAAGCCCCTTTTTAACGGCTTTAACAACGGCGCGTGGGGTAATGGTCGCGCCTGTAAACTGGTCAAAATCACCACCATCTTTTTTTACAGCCCAATGGGTATTGCTTAAAGATTTATCGCCGAATGAATCCAGCCAAGATTGATTTTTGGTGATGCCGTCACCTAAACCTGGTGTCTCTTTATGTCCTGTCACACGAATAGCATTGATGCTGCCATCGGGATGCACTGACATAAGAATATGGATGCTACCATTATAACCATCGGGTGCGGTTACTTGCCATGCAATGGCATTGATAACATGGTTTTTATTGCGTGAAAAGTAAAAACGGGTTGGTTTTTTATCGCCATCCAGCATGATTTCACGGGTATCTCCAATCGGATCATTTTGATGCTCTGGTAAAACCTGCATCAAGGCATTCATCAATGCCTGACGCTCTGCCTCTGCAATAGGTGCACGGGTGAATATATTGGTTGTAGCAAGCAGTAATGTGCAAACAACGCCCACCACAAGAAGTGCAATAACCATTCGCCATTGTTCGCGGTCTATTTTCATGACTGAGAACCTCGTTTGCCATATACCGTTGGACGACAGTAATGATCAATCAATGGTACGGCACAGTTCATCAATACGACGGCAAACATCGCACCTTCGGGATAACCTCCCCATGTACGAATACACCATGTGATGATGCCACAGCCAATGCCAAAGACGACTTGCCCCACCGGCGTGACAGGCGAAGATACAGGGTCGGTTGCCATGAAAAAGGCGCACAAGATAAGTCCACCTGCCAACATATGAAACAATGGTGGGGTATAATGGTTGGGGTCAACGATACTGGCAATGGCGGCAAGCAGCGCGACAGTCGCGATAAAACTAAAAGGGATATGCCAAGTAATGGTATGGCGTGCGAGCAGGTAAATGCCGCCAATCAACAATGCCAATGCACTGGTCTCACCCAAACTTCCTGTTTCGCGACCAATAAAGGCATCCAAATAGGAATAATCATAAGCACGCAGGGCTTCGCTTACACCAATACCTTGTGACCATTCGGTTTTAACATGACCAAGTGGGCTTGCCATGGTGATGGCATCCAGCGCATGTGGAAGTGAACTTGCACCGAATACAAACAGCTGCCAAGCACTAGAAAAGTCATATAAATCAATGGGCGAGCTTCCCAAATGCATAGGAATCAGCCATGTGGTCATTTGTAGAGGAAAGGAAACTAGTAAAATAATACGTGCTGAAAGGGCAGGGTTGAATGGGTTATAACCCAAACCACCATATACTTGTTTGCCCAAACCAATCGCAAAAACACTGCCCAATAATGCCATCCACCAAGGAATCGAAGCAGGTAGTGTGAGTGCTAGCAATAAACCCGTTAGGGCAGCAGAGCCATCCATCACAGGTGCGGTAGGTCGTCCCATCCATTTGAGAGCGACAAATTCAGTAAACATGCAGCCGAGCATGCAAAGAAGAATTAAAAATACAGCCAGCCAACCAAACAAATACACACTAATCACACCCGCAGGTATCAATGCTAAAATCACCGCAAACATGGTAGCGCGGATGGTGTCGCCACTGTGAATGTGGGGGGAACTAAGGTGAATCAACATGCTATTCTTTACCCTCTGTTTTTGATGTTGCGACAGGTTTTGCATTACTATCAGGATTCAACACCGATTCGGAGCGTAAAGTATTGCGTACTTTACGACGTTTAGCTGCCTTTTCATCTTTTTCACGCTGCAAACGTGCATCACGACCTTCTGAACGCAGACGTGAGACTTCGGCAAAACTTTGTTCGCGGCGTACTTGTGCGGCTTGACCTTTACCATAACGAAAATAATGCACCAATGGAATATGTGATGGGCAGACATAACTGCATGCACCACATTCGATACAATCGAATAAATCATAGTCGGCAGCCTTTTCCAGCTGATCGTTACGGCAATGATCGGCGAGTAAATTTGGCACCAAGCTGATGGGACAGACTTCACTGCAATGTCCGCAACGAATACAAGGATCTTCCACTTGATGGGCAGGTTTCATTTGTTCATTACTGATAGCTAGTAGCCCTGTTGTTGATTTAACCACAGGAATATCTGGGTGTTTCATACGCTCACCCATCATCGGCCCGCCATGCAGAATTTGGATACCATCAAAGTTTTCTAAGCCACGTTGGGCATAAATAAAACGCATGGGTGTACCCAAGCGTACACGCATATTTGCGGGCCTAGGTACAGCATCACCACTAACCGTAATAATACGATCGGTGATGGCATGGCCAAGTATAATAGCATCATCAATGGCTTTGGTTGTCCCAACATTTTGACATAGAACACCCACATGCATGGGAAGTTTACCAGCGGGGACTTGTTTGCCAGTCAGTGATTCAATTAACTGCTTTTCGCCACCTTGTGGATAACGGGTGGGTAATGCTGCGACTGAAATAGTGTTGTCAGCGATTAACGTAACAGCCTTTTGCATAGCATCGATGGCTTCAGGCTTGTTGTCTTCAATGGCAATAATGGCCTTTTTTGCGCCAACCATATGCATAACAACCTGCAAGCCATGCAATACTTTAGCACTCTTCTCAATCATTAAGCGCTGGTCATTGGTTAAAAATGGTTCACATTCAATGCCATTTAAAATTACAGTTTCAATAGGGTTACGTTTGTCTTTAAGAAGTTTGATAAAGGTTGGAAAAGCAGCGCCGCCCAAGCCCGCAATACCGCAAACACGCACACGTTCACGCAACTCCGCAGGATCAGCATTTTGCCAATCGGTGATAGGCGCAAGTGAGGTGTCGCGCTCATCCTTGCCATCAGGCTCGATAAAAATAGAAGCCAAGCCCATGCCGGATGGGTGAGGAATGGCGTGTTCTTCAATCTTGATGACCTTGCCCGATGTTGGTGCATGGATAGGCACAGAAAGATAACCTTCTGATTTTGCAATTTTTTGGCCGCGCAATACCAAATCACCGACTTGAACTAGCGGTGTACATGCTTGCCCAATATGCTGTTTGATAGGCATAATAAACAATGGCGGAAGTGGGCAGTCTTCAATCGCATTGTTTTCAGTCCACTTACACATCTCTGGCGTGATACCACCTGCGAAAGGTGCGCTGGCAAAGCCCAATGAATTCAAAAGTGTTTTAATCATGGTGACTCTCGCGGCGTTCGGTGCCCAGTTGGGCGCGTTTGGTATCAGGCAATGGCCAAGACCAATGCTCTAACAACTCAGGTTTTTGAATCATATCAATGCAATCCACAGGGCAAGGCTCCAAACATAGAACGCAGCCCGTACAATGATCGGCAACGACCGTATGGTATTGTTTTGGTGCGCCAATAATCGCATCCACAGGACAAGCTTTAATGCATAGCGTGCAACCAATACATTCATCTTCTCGGATAAATGCTACAACGGGAATAGCCTCTTCTTCGTCCAAAGCTTTGGGCTCAACACCCATCAAATCGGCAATAGAAAGCATGGTGCGTTCACCGCCAGGCACGCAATGGTTTACATCGGCTTCACCACTTGCCACAGCATTGGCATAGGGGCGGCAGCCGGGATAACCGCATTGTCCACATTGGGTTTGCGGCAATAAACCATCAATTTTATCGGATAGGGGATCGCCCTCAATATGAAATACCTTGGAGGCAATAGCGAGAATGATTCCTGCAATGAGTGCGAATGCACCCAATGAGAGGGTGGCGTAAAGAAGTTGTTCCATAGTAACTACTCAGCTCATCCCCTGATTTGTCCGATTTCTGCGTTAAAAGTGCTCATGTGCAGGAGCACACTACGCATTTTCGCCTTGAACTTGAACAAATCAAGAGCTACCTGAGCAGTTACGGGCATTTGAGGGCGGGGGGCTGAGTAGTTATGTTTCATCATTAAACTTTAACGAGGCCAGAAAAGCCTAAAAATGCCAACGACATCATGCCAGCTGTAATCAATGAAACAGCCGAGCCTTTAAAAGCCTCAGGAATCGGTGCGCCTTCCATGCGCTCGCGTAAACCAGAAAATAGAATCAATACCAATGCGAAACCAACCGCTGCACCAAAACCATACAAAGCAGAAGTCATAAAGGTGTTTTCTTGTTGCACATTCAGCAGTGCAACACCCAATACGGCACAGTTGGTGGTGATTAATGGCAAATAAATGCCTAACCCTTGATAAAGAACAGGGCTGACTTTATGAATCATCATTTCAATAAATTGCACCAAAGTGGCAATAATAAGAATGAAGAAAATAGTCTGTAGATACAATAAATCCAGAGGAATAAGGATATACTCTTGCACCAACCACGAGGCAGTGGATGCCAAAGTCATGACAAACATCACTGCGAAAGACATGCCGATGGCTGTTTCAGTCTTGCCAGATACACCCAAAAATGGACAAATACCTAGGAATTTGGTCAACACATAGTTGTTTACCAATACCGCAGATAATAAAATAACACCAAATTCACCGATTGCACTCATGGTCGGCAGTATAGAGCTACAGTATCTTTAGGTACACCACTACAATGGCATACTTTTAAGTGTGGGTTAGGCGTTGTTGGCTGGTGACTTCTTTTTGAGCTGGCTGCTGCAATGTAATGCGGCTGTTTTATAACACTCTGCCAATGTGGGGTAATTGAAAACATGGCGGATTAAATTATCCACGACACCATTTAAATTCATGACCATTTGCCCGATATGAACCAGTTCGCTGGCGGACTCTCCGACAATATGCACACCCAAAAGTTTGCGTGTATTAGAATCGACCAATAATTTTAACATGCCGTTAGAGTCGCCAATAATCTGACCACGTGCCGTTTCACGGTAATAACCAAAACCTGTGACATAATCGATATTTTTTTCATCCAACTGTGCGCAAGTATCGCCCACCCATGCCACTTCTGGAATGGTGTAAATCGCCATAGGTAGATGGCTGGATGTGATGACTTCATTGGAATCACAGGCATGTAAAGCGGCAATGCGCCCTTGCTCCATACCTGTTGCTGCCAAGGCTGGTGCTCCAATCAAATCACCGACAGCATAAATGTGTGGCACATTGGTTTGGTAGTGCTCATTGGTTTCAAGCCAACCACGTTTTTGACATTGAATACCTAACATTTCCAAGCCTAAATCATCGGTGTTGGGAATGCGTCCAAGGGCATAGAGCAAAGTATCGCTTTCAATATTAGTTTCTTTGCATTTTAGAATGACTTTATCAGCTTGGCGTGTGATGGACTGAATATTTTCATCCATTTGAAACTGAATGCCCATATGGCGCATGCTGGTTTCTAAATTTCCCGAAACATCGGCGCATAAAAAAGCCAAAATTTTGGAATGTGAATCGACAATCGTGACTTCAACACCCAATGAAGCATAAATCGTGGCAAACTCACAAGCAATCACACCACCACCAACAATGGTTAGGGTTTTCGGCAGCTCTTGCATGTGCAAGATGGATGTTGAATCAAGTACGCGTTGTTTATCAAAAGGCACATCGGCAGGGCGGCGTGGACGAGAGCCTGTAGCTAAGATAAATTTATCAGCTTTAATATATTGTTCTTCACCATGCGGTGTTTTGATACGTAGCGTATGAGCATCGGAAAAGCCTGCTTCACCAGGGATCAAAGCAACACCATTGCGCATTAACTGACTTAGAAAAACGGATTCTTGTTTATCAATCACGATGTCTTTTTGTTGTATCGATTCAGATAAAAAATTGTGTTGGCGTACAATATTTGGATGAACATTGCGCATGCCATGGCTGGCTCCCATGGTGGCACTGTAGGCGATTTCACGCAGAGCTTTGCTGGGGATAGTGCCTGTTTGTAGACCTGCACCACCAATGCGAGGCTTGCGTTCAATCAACCCAACATGTTTACCACGTTTGGCAGCTTGAATGGCGGCACGATGACCAGCTGGTCCTGAGCCAATGACTAAAATATCATAATGAGACATGTCATTCCTTTGTTTTATCTTTACATTTTTTTGTAAAGATATGCATATTTTGTATAGAAAGATATTTTTAAATAGTCAGTGTCGATAGCCAGTAGCGGTAATAGTTGACATAAACGCTTGGTTTTTGATGATAGGCTTTCATTATGGTGTGGTAAGGATGAATCAATGGCTCATAAAAATGTAATAACAGCTCCGAGTGAAACGGCTGAAGATGGCTTGAAGCATGTGAAAAATATCATTGCCGTAGCTTCAGGTAAAGGCGGTGTGGGCAAATCGACCACGGCGGTGAACTTGGCAGTGGCATTGGCGCAATCAGGTATGAAAGTTGGGCTTTTAGATGCAGATATTTATGGTCCTTCTGTGCCACGTATGTTGGGGCTGAGTGATAAAAAGCCGGAAGTGAATGTTGATGATAAACAGTTTTATCCATTGCAAAACTTTGGTGTAAAAACCATGTCGATGGGTTTTTTGATTGGTGAAGATCAAGCCATGGTTTGGCGTGGTCCGATGGTGGCGGGCGCAGTGGCGCAGCTATTAAGTGATGTGAAGTGGGGTGAGTTGGACTTTTTAATTGTTGATATGCCACCTGGTACAGGTGATGCACAACTTACCTTATCACAAAAGGTGAAATTGGGAGGCGCAGTGGTGGTCACAACACCACAAGATATTGCTTTGCTTGATTGCCGAAAAGGCATCGAAATGTTCAATAAAGTACACGTACCAACCTTGGGCATTGTTGAAAACATGAGTCAGTTTGTTTGCCCGCATTGTGGTGAGTCTAGCGCAATTTTTTCAGAGGGCGGTGCGGATCGTTTGAGTGAAGAATTTAAAACCGAAGTGATTGCACATGTGCCATTGGATATGCAGATTCGTAAAGATGGTGATGATGGCACACCGATTGTGGCAGCGCACCCTGATTCTGAGCAAGCTGCGATTTATCGGACATTGGCAGAAACAGTGAAAGCTAAGGTGGATGTGTTAAATCGTCGTAAAATAAGTATTCCGATTATGCAGGGTTAATCCATACGGGGTTGTGATAAGGAGTTCGGGGGCACAATATTTAGTTAGTATTCAGCCGAGTCTGGCTAATTAAATGCTTGTTTTTTATGTGAATATATTAATATGACATATATTTCAATTTAACTTATTGAAAAATGTCTTTGAAATATCATTTTGTTGATAGTTGAATGCGAAATTATGAGGTTTTGAGTGCAGGGTCAAATTGTTCATTAAGGTATGCAACAATGTCCTTGGATTCGTATAACCATGTGGTTTTTTCACCTTCATCAATGCGCAGACATGGTACTTTGATTTTACCACCTTCTTTTTCCAAGGTGTTGCGATGTTCACCACCACGGACTTGTGCATCACGGTATTCCAATGGAATATTTAGGCGGTGGACGGTGCGGCGTGTTTTGATGCAGAATGGGCATGCAAAATATTGATACATGGACATGGATTTCACTTGTTGATTGATGGTGTTTTGGGCTTCTTGTGAGCGTTTAATCTTACGCGGACTGGTTAAAAAGCTGACAAATGCCATTAGGCCACCAACACCTTCACGAAAAATCTTTAATAAAATAGCTTTAATCATGGTAACACCCCAAACAGTTAATAATGTGGCGTAAGATAACAGATAATGCTCATTGTTTAAGCGTATTATAAATGATGCTATTCCACACTGGCATTTGACCTTATGGATGAAGCACGCACAATCTCCATCATGAAAGTTGCTGTATTATTGTTAGCTGCTGGTCGCGGCACACGTTTTGGTGGTGAAATCGCCAAACAATATGTGAAAGTTTGCGGGAAAGAAATTCTACTGCATACCTTGCAGAGTTTATCTCAAGAGTCGCGTATTGCTATGGTGCAGCCTGTGATTGCTGAAGGCGATACGATGTTTTCTGAAGTCGTGGCAGGGCATAAGTTGTCGTTTCAATTGTTAGCTGCTGTGGTGGGTGGTGCGGAGCGCTCTATTTCTATGCAAAAAGGTTTGGCAGCTTTGCCTGATGATGTGGATATGGTGGCAGTGCATGATGCTGCACGGCCATTGGCATCTAAAGGTGTGTTAAAAGATGTGTTGGATATGGCAGCGCAACATGGGGCAGCAGTGCCAGGAATTGCTGTGCATGATACGATCAAACGCATCAATGATGATGGCAAAGTGCTTGAAACACCGCTGCGTGCGACTTTACGAGCGGTGCAAACACCACAAGTGGCACGCCGTGATTGGTTTGAGCAGGCATTGGCGAAAGAGAAGCAACGTTTACATTTGCATACCGATGATGCTTCGGTATTGGAGGCGGCTGGTTTTGCTGTGTATGTGTCGCAGGGTGATGTAAATAACCGTAAGATAACTACACAGGATGATTTGTTGTGGATGCAAACGCTGTTGCAGGGAGAGGGTTTATAATGCGGATTGGACAAGGTTTTGATGTGCATGCTTTTGCGGAAAATCGAAAGTTGATATTGGGCGGGATTGAGATCCCTTATCATCTTGGGCTGGCAGGACATTCTGATGCAGATGTATTGATTCATGCGATATGTGATGCTTTGTTAGGAGCGGCTGGTTTGGGAGATATTGGGCATCATTTTCCTGATGATGATCCAAAATATGCAGGTATTGATAGTACAAAACTATTGTCTGAGGTTATGCATAGCTTGTTAGAAAAAGGTTTAAAGGTGGGCAACGTAGATGCCACAGTGATTGCACAACAACCCAAATTGGCAACATATATCCCTGCGATGCGTGAGCGTTTGGCAGGGTTATTGGGTATTGAGATAAGCTTATGTAATATCAAAGCAACAACGACCGAAAAGTTGGGTTTTACAGGGCGCGGAGAAGGCATTGCGACTCAAGCTATTGTACTGTTGTTTGATATTTAAAAAAGCCCCGGGTTAGCGAGGCTTTTTTAAATATTCAGAAAGTAGCGATCTAATTTACTGGACTGTCGCCAAACTCAGGTGTGTAGTCGCTATCAAATTCAGTTGCTAGTTTGCGCAAATGTGATACAAATTTCTCGGCATAAGGTTTGCCGTCTACCTTGACTCTTTCGCTATGCAGGTGGTGTTCTGTATTTGCTACTTCAAGCTCTTCTAATACGGCGCCCTGAACAAAGTCCCATATTTCATCTGATAAAATATCACCATTGTTGATAGTGCTGAGAATGATATGTTGATTATATTGCTTTAAATCCATGGCAATACCTTTGTTGGTACGATATAAAACAATATCATGGCCATTTGAACATCTTTCTAAACCATATTTTTCTACCTCCTTGTCTTCGGCATATGAGCCTACTTTTAATTTGGACTCCAAGTGATGAGTGCCAATCGTGCTGTGAAATCCGGGTAATGATGTATGTAGTTCTTTCATAATGCTCTCCTTGTCCGCAACGCGGCACACTACATATTTAGTAAAGCATACCTTTCATGTTTGTCTACATAGGCTGTGACATTATGCTACACTGCTTATATGGAAACTGCTGATTTAAATGATTTTTACTTTTTTTGTGATGGAGAACATCGTGAGCTTTATTCGGTTTTGCTGCATGATTGGCAGGCTCTAGGTTTGACTTGGCGTTGCGATGCTAAGGTGCTTATTTTGGGCATCAATTCAGTGATGAAAGGTGGTGTGTTTGAGTGTTTTTTGCTGCATACAGGTGGCGCAGAACCATCATCTATCCGTATAGATATGCCGCAATGGCGCAAACAATTAGGGCAGGAATATACGGCTAGCTTTATTGCGGACATACGCCGTCTGCAAGGTTTGACTTGCCAGCAGCGGGAACATACTTTTGTGATTGAAAATCCAGCGCATATTTTAGCACCTGTACAGAAGCAGCTAAGAAATATAATACATCAATTTGGGGTGATATTATCCAATAAGATGCCTTCTTAGTGCTCCGCAAGCCTATTTAAATGGTTTGCGATGTTTATAGAAACTTCACGTGCTTGTTCGGGTACATTTTCAAGCACTAGGGTAAAGGCTCGTTGTCCACCCGCACTCACAGGAATCTGATCAATCGCTGGGGCTATATAAGGTGCATGACGTATAGAGGGGAGGTTTGGTGGCTCTGTAATAGCGATGATACGTGTTTGGATTGCATGGCTATTGGGCATATCATAAAAGCTCACTTGTATGGCAGGCGGGGCCTGCTCACTTAATAAACGATTTTGAATATAACCATCGATAAATAATACGCGGCTATGATTTTGACGGTCAATCCATTGACTATGGAGATTATCTTTTGAAATACCCCAATCGGCGGCACTAGAAGTGACAGATAGCTGCATATTCATCATTAAACTGCGCATCCAAGGTTGTGCCAGCCATAGTTTTTGATTGTTCCAAATGCCCAATAGGCTGATGCATATTAGCACCAGTATGAGCCAATGCCAGATGCGTGTTTGCTTACGTTTTGGCAGTGCTAGGTCTTCAGATAATTGGATATGTGGCAAATCATGAGGTTCTGCATCTGCATC
>CAYPXU010000013.1:0-19744 GCA_964414875.1 uncultured Zetaproteobacteria bacterium
GAAGCATACGGATTTTCTTCTTTTTTCTGAATCGCATCCGAACCTACATAGGGGTTATCACTGGAGGTGAAAATAAAACGAACAGGCACACCAGGAAGTCTAAAACGCTTACGAAATGATTGTTCCAAATAACGCAAATAGGATGCTTTAATGCTACCTGGACGGTTGCAAAAAACTTTTAAACGTGGCGGTGTATTGCCCACCTGTGAAATATACTTTAAGCGCACAATTGTCTTGCCATGATCACTGGGCGCACGTTGCTGATCTTGTGCCTCGCTCATCCAGCGATTTAACTCACCTGTCCCTACCGTAAATGCATTGCGTTTCGAGGCTGCAACAGCTTCTTTTAACAAGGCTTTTGTACCCTTAGCCTTTTTAGCACTCATACGAAAAACAGGTACATCTGCCAAACCGCGCATACGATAATTCAAACGCTCAGCATAATGTTTCCACTCTGCATCATCCAACAAATCAAGCTTGTTGACTACGACAACCAAGGCACAACCTTCTTCATGGGCTAAGGTCATCAAACGCATATCCTGCTCAACAATACCCTCTGAACCATCCAAAACCATTACCGCAGTATCGGCACGACGAAAGGCTTGCACAGCTTTGACACGTGCTACAAATTCAATCACATCTGAAATACGACCATGTTTTCGCTGCCCTGCCGTATCCACCAAACGTATCACATTGTTATCATCAAATGCGCCGTAAGGCATATCCATATCAATGGCATCACGCGTGGTTCCTGCAATCGGACTTACCACCATGCGATCATAACCCAACCAAGCATTAATCAAGGTTGATTTACCCACATTCGGGCGACCAATCACGGCAATACGTGCCAATGGCTCAACATCGTTCTCCGACGTTGCACCAAAATCTGGTAATACAGATTCTAAATGGGCAAGCATATCTCGTACACCATGACCATGCATCGCCGATACAGCATATGGTTCGCCCAAACCCAATGAGAAAAAATCCATTTCAGCATCCGGATTTTCAGCTTTATTCACCACCAGAACAACATGCAATGATGCACGCCGCAACTTATCCGCAATACCAGCATCTACAGGTGTTGGACCAGCTTGTGCATCGACAGCAAAAATAACCAAATCGGCAATATCCAAAGCCGCTTCTACCTGACTATCAATAGCTGGCTGCATGGTATTGTGTGCATCTTCACCAATACCACCTGTATCAACAAGTACCACCGAGCTATCGCC
Source organism: uncultured Zetaproteobacteria bacterium (assembly GCA_964414875.1). GTDB lineage: Bacteria > Pseudomonadota > Zetaproteobacteria > Mariprofundales > Mariprofundaceae. Next base: position 1,230 of record CAYPXU010000013.1, read on the forward strand.
CAACATACAGGCAACCTCAAGGCGATCCACCGTCACACCTGGGCGATCACCAACAATGGCTTTACGTTTGCCAACAATACGATTAAATAAGGTTGATTTACCAACATTGGGACGACCAACAATGGCTATAACAGGCAGTCTTTCAGACATATTTTAACACCTAAGGTTAACGTAATAGATACAAGCCACCCAAGCTTGTATGCACCAGTATACCATTTGAAATTACGATCGGCGCACGGTCAACGGAGCCAGGAAGCTCTACCGTGGCTTGCACATGCCCCGCTTGATCCAGACGAAACACAGAACCATGGGAATCAGCCAGCCAAAGGGAATCATGCCACATCACAGGACCAACCAGCTCAGCACTAGATAATTGCTGCTGCCACAATATTACACCCGTACTTCGTTCGACAGCTTGCGATAAACCGTGTGAATCAGCAGTATATAAACGCTCGCCCTTTACCAAGGGTGCTGACTTCAAAGAAATGCTATGTGATAACAGGGTCGTACCATCCGTGGCATCCAAGGCAAATGCTTCACCTTGATAAAAGGAAAATAACACCAAGTTTTTGGCAGTATTACCATCCCACGTCAATTCTGGCATCCAAACAGGCATAGCTTGTGGAGCCTTTAAATCTGATAAATGTGCGGCATCTATATTCAATAACAATTGTTTACGCCAGATTAAATCGCCCGTCTTGGCATCCAAAGCTACAGCATCACCCGTTGTCAATAAGGCATAAACGCGACCATTATGTACTAGCGGGGACGTATTCAAATACAAACCCAAACCACCTGCTTGCCCCGAAAAACTCCACAACTTTTTGCCATGCGTATCAATACGATAAATGCGGTTGTCCGTACATTGCAGCAAAACATCTTGCTCAATAGACTGCGGTATACCTGTAACAGGTGATGATAATGAAAATTGCCAAGCAATTTCACCAAGCTGTGCATCAATTGCATACAATTGAGCATTGGTATCACTCAACACCACCAAACCTGAAGGTAATGTTGCCGCACCAGAATCAGAAGCTTCAGACAAAGCCACACGGTATAATTCATTACCCGATAAATCATATACATGGGCACGACTATCTCGCCCGCCAATCACCAATCGCGCTGCTTCACCCTGCCCTGTCAATGCGACTTGCCCATAGGCCAAAGGATCAGCTGGTTTACGACCGTCTACATCGGTAGACCAAACGATTTCAATCGATTCGTTAGCAACCGCTGTGTGAAAATCAGCAACCTTTTCTCCTGCCCACCAAGAACAAGATGACAAACTAGCCGCTACAAACACACATGCCGCAACACGTGCCATGCATGACGAATATTTAGATATATCCATCAGTTATGAGCTCGCCTTTGCCAATTTTGATTCAATGTCAGCTTTTAATACAGCATCATTGGAAATTGCATCCAATGCTTTTTGTAAATATTCTTTCTGTGTGTCGCCTGTAGATATATCAGCCAACAAAGCATAACGAAGCTGTTGAAACTGCTCGCCTACCGTAGCTTGCAACAACGACTTGCTTTCATCTACTTTACCTTGTGCGATAAAAAACTCAGCCAGATCCAAACGTGCCTGCCAACGAAATTCAGGTGTTGCATCGTCATTCTCAATCACCGCACGAAGATTTTTCTCAGTGTCAGTCAAAGGAGCCAAACGAACATGTGCCAAAACAGCATAACCAGTATCTGCATAATCTTTCACAACAGCTTCTAACAAAGCTTGACGCTGTGTGTTATCAATAACAGACAAGGCTTGAAAATACATCATGGCAGCCGACTCTTTATAGGTCTTCTGTTTTTCAGACCATAATCCAGCACCAGCCATCGCCAGCAATACAATCACTGCACCCACAATTAGCTGCTGCTGATTTTTCTCAAACCAGTTGCTCACTTTAGCCGAACGCATATCGCGTTTGAGCTCGTCCATTTCCGCACCTAGCTGCGTATCCATTTCCTGCATAGGTTCTTCGCTTTGATTCTTTTTAGTCACTTGCATCACCTTTCATATCTGTATCTATAGCACGGGGTTACAATAAGCCGCTGCAAGCTAGGGGGCAATGTGCCAGTGTCAACGCGTGATTCACGCCAAAGAACCAGTATATTCACCGCATTCACAAAGCATATAGCAATTGAAGATATAAATAAGAACAAAAAAGACTCCCTTGCAGGAGCCTTTTCATGTTACCCATTCACTTAATTATGCTGCAAGTTGCCTTAATACATAATGTAAAATACCACCATGCTGATAATATTCCCACTCTTTTGGTGTATCAATACGCACCTGTGCCGTGAATGTCATATCATCCGCTGTAATACTCACTTCTGTTGCACCCACTTGTACACCTGAAATATTAAATACTTCCTGACCTGTTAAACCAAGACTTTCAGGGTTTTCTCCGGCTTTAAACTGCAATGGCAGAATACCCATACCTACCAAATTTGAACGATGAATACGTTCATAAGATTCAGCAATCACAGCGCGTACACCTTGCAATGCAGGGCCTTTGGCAGCCCAATCGCGTGAAGAACCAGAACCATACTCTTTACCAGCCAAGATAATGGAAGGCACCGATTCAGCTTTGTACTGCATAGCCGCATCATAAATACTCATTTTGTTACCCGACGGCTGGTGCAGTGTTACACCGCCTTCTGTGCCTGGAGCCAAACGATTACGCAGACGAATATTCGCAAATGTTCCACGCATCATAATCTCATGGTTTCCACGACGAGAGCCGTAGGAATTAAAATCTTTCTGCTCAACACCATGCTCACGCAAATACACGCCCGCTGGAGAATCTGCTTTAATAGCACCCGCTGGCGAGATATGATCCGTGGTCACTGAATCACCCAACACAGCCAAAACGCGCGCATCTTCAATATCTGAAATAGCAGCAATTTCTTTTGTCATGCCCGTAAAATATGGTGGGTTTTGAATATAGGTGGATTTATCATCCCACTCAAAACGATCACCTGTTGGTGCTGCCAAATCTTGCCAATTTTTATCACCCGCAAACACATCTTCGTATGATTTAGTGAAATTTTCACGTCTCACACCAGCCACAGCTTCCGCGACTTCCACCTGAGTCGGCCAGATGTCTTTCAAGAATACATCATTACCATCATAATCCTGACCCAATGGCTCGTTATACAAGTCAATATTCATTGTTCCTGCAATGGCGTAAGCCACCACCAAAGGTGGCGATGCCAAATAATTCATACGCACTTCAGCATGCACGCGACCTTCAAAGTTACGATTGCCCGACAATACCGCAGTTACTGCCAAATCACCTTCGGCAATAGCCTTGGACACTTCCTCTGGCAATGGCCCTGAATTACCAATACACGTCGTACAACCATAACCCACAACATGAAAACCAAGCTCTTTGAGCGGCTCCATCAAACCTGCGCCTTTAAGATATTCTGTTACCACCATAGAACCAGGACCAAGCGATGTCTTCACCCAAGGGGCTGATTTCAAACCCAATGCAGCAGCCTTTTTCGCCACCAAACCCGCACCCAACATCACCGATGGGTTGGAGGTATTGGTACATGATGTAATCGCAGCAATCACCACTGCTCCATTATCAATGGTTACTTTTTTGCCATTGATAGTCGTGGTAATGGCTTTGGTATTCAAACCTGCTTCGGCTTTAATATTTGCCACATCTTTTTCAAAAGCAGCCTTTGATTCGCTTAAAGCAATACGATCCTGTGGACGTTTCGGACCAGCCAAAGACGGCACAACCGTGGACATATCCAAGCCCAATGTTTCGCTGTATACCGCTTGAGAATCACTACCAAACATCTTCTGTGCTTTAGCATAAGCTTCAACAATCGCGATATTTTCTTCAGAACGACCCGATAGACGTAAATAATTCAATGTTTCGTCATCAATCGGGAAAATACCACAGGTTGCGCCATATTCTGGAGCCATATTAGCAATCGTTGCACGATCAGCTAAAGGCAGATGCGCCAAACCAGAGCCATAAAACTCAACAAATTTACCCACCACACCATGCGCACGCAGTTGCTCTACCACCATCAATACCAAGTCAGTCGCGGTTGCACCTTCTGGCAGACTACCTGTAAGCTCAAAACCAACCACTTTCGGAATCAGCATGGAAATCGGTTGACCAAGCATCGCAGCTTCAGCCTCAATACCACCCACACCCCAACCAAGCACACCAAGCCCATTGATCATCGTGGTATGTGAATCTGTGCCTACCAACGTATCTGGATATAAAACATTATCATCATTTACAAACACTGTACGCGCTAGATATTCTAAATTCACCTGATGCACAATACCCGTATCAGGAGGAACAGCTTTGAATGTTTCAAAGGCATTCTGACCCCATTTCAAGAAGTTATAGCGCTCTTTATTGCGTTTAAATTCAAGTTCGGAGTTTTGTGCTAAAGCAGCATCTGAACCAAAAGCATCCACTTGTACCGAATGGTCAATCACCAATTCAGCAGGCACCAAAGGATTGATTTTATCAGTATCGCCACCCAATGCGACAACAGCATCACGCATCGCAGCCAAATCAACTACCGCAGGCACACCCGTAAAATCCTGCATCAACACACGTGCAGGCATATAAGCAATCTCTTTGGAAGGTTCTGCCTTGGCATCCCACTGCGCGATGGCTTCAACATCACCGCGCGTCACCACTTCGCCATCTTCACGACGCAACATGTTTTCCAAAAGAATTTTCATTGAAAACGGTAAATGTGCAACATCACCTGCCTCATTTACATCATAATATGTATATTCTTTGCCCTTTACAGATAGGGTCTTACGCGCACCAAAGCTATCGCTCACATACATCTCCTTGCAATTCAACCGAATATGGAGCCACTCATGTGTTCCAACTATTCACCGTATTGTTTTTAATTTTAGAGCGCACCCTAAGAGTCTACTTGATCTAGCACAACCTACCCAATGAACAATCAAGGCTATGACTAATGCATTGGTTCACCTTATAATATAACAGAGCTAATTTATTGATGCTTATGTGAAGTTATGAATCCACATAAAACACTTCCATACCATCACGCTTACCCTTAAAATAAACAGAATTGAGGTACCTACAATGTTTCTTTACTAATTCCTCTGGAATAATACGCAAACAATCTTCTGTCATCAGACCCTGAAAAGGCTGAGCAATGCCACATAAACGTGCAGCTGTATTGGGCACATCACCAATTACCGTAAATTCTTTACGCATTTCATCACCAAGCAATCCAAATAGCACATGCCCATCATGCATACCAAAACCAACACGACAGGGTAATTTATTGGCCGTTTTTTCTCCTTCCTGTAATTCAGCGATGAGTTCAAGAACACATAACAATGCTTGTTCTCCCCTATTCGCTCCTGAAAAGCACGCCAACAAACCATCACCAAGAAATTTATTAATACTACCACCATGACGCATAATAATTCTCGTCTGCATCGCCAAACTGGCATTGATTGTTGCGTAAACATCACGCGGTGAATACTTCTCAGCCAGTTCAGTAAAACCCCGCATATCACTAAATAAGATGGTCATTTCCTGTTCAAAGGCTAAATCTCCATGTAAATCAGCACCATATTTTTCAATGATATCTACCGTCTCTGGAGGTAAAAAAGAACGCATCGGAGGTAAATTATTCACAGCTTATCCTTTTTTCTTAAAATGTGTGAGCTATCGCAAGTAAGTTTTCACAACCTATCCATAAAAGCTTGAATTACTAGTTGTTCCAACCAAGCTATGCACATGCCACACATACATACAATACTATTAACCATCATCACAAGCTTTTTACTCTCTTGTGGTCAGCCTCCAAAAGACATTCATGAAACCCGCTTTATCATGGGAACATTGGTAAGCTTTACCGTTAGTCACCCTGATAAAGCTATTGCCATGACGGCTATCCGTAAAGCATCTGAAGAAATGCAGCGTATTGAAGATATTTTTACTATCTATGGCAACAAAACCAATGAGATCAAACATTTCAACAACCTTGATATCCATACACCTTTCGTCTTTACTTCCGAAGTCAATAACCTACTTGAAATCGCCGTAAGCATTGAACAACAAAGCCATCATGCCTTCAGCCCTACACTTGCCGCAGTAAACAAACTATGGGGATTTTCCAATGTAGAACCACCACTCAGCCCGCCTTCTCAATCATCGATTCAAAAACTTTTATCAGGCAGTGAAAACTGCCTACAACACCAAGGCAAACAATGGTCACGAAACTCGATCAACTGCCAATTAGATTTTGGTGCTATCGCTAAAGGTTATGCCATTGACCGTGGTATCGAAGCTCTCAAAAAGCATGGCATTCAAAATGCCATGATTAATGCGGGAGGAGACATACGACTCATTGGAAAGCATGGGGGAAATGATTGGCGCATCGGCATACGTGACCCGCGTCACAAAGATAAAATTATCGCCACACTATCATTGCATGGGGATGTGAGTATTGTGACATCGGGTGACTACGAACGTTATTTTATAAATCACGGACAACGCTATCATCATATTCTAAACCCTCAAACAGGTTGGCCTAGTTACAATAGCCAAAGCGTTACGGTGATGGCTTCCAACGCAACCCTTGCCGATGCTTGGAGCACTGCTTTATTTGTATTGGGAAAAGAAGGTTTGAAAACAATTGAAAACCTGCCTTTACAAGCTCTTGTCATTGATTCAAATGGTCAGATATACCATACGAAGTCTATGCCAATAGACTTGCTCACCAAGCCATAGCTGCCTATGCTATAGGCATATATTTTTTCAACAGGATGTATCAACATGGATGTTTCAGAGTTATTAGCCTTTACCGTCAAAAATAGTGCCTCCGATTTACACCTCGCTTCTGGTGAACCGCCAATGATTCGTATTCATGGCGATATGACGCGCATTAAAATGCCAGCACTGGAAGATCGTGTCGTGCAAGCCATGATCTATGACATTATGAATGATACCCAGCGCAAAATGTTCGAAGAGCATTTGGAGTTGGATTTTTCTTTTGCACTGGGTGATATCGCCCGTTTTCGTGTGAATGTATTTAAACAAAATCGTGGCATAAGCGCAGTGTTTCGTGTGATTCCCACTGAAGTATTCACTTTGGAACAATTAAAATGCCCTGATATTTTCAAAGAAATTTCCATGATGCCACGTGGCATTTGTTTGGTCACAGGCCCAACTGGTTCGGGTAAATCTACTACGCTTGCCGCCATGATGGATTACCGTAATGAAAATGAAAAGGGCCACATCCTTACCATTGAAGACCCCATTGAGTTTGTACATCAATCAAAAAGCTGCCTGATTTCACAACGTGAAAAAGGTCCGCACACCCATTCATTTGCCAACGCATTAAAAAGTGCCTTGCGTGAAGATCCCGATGTTATTCTGGTAGGCGAGCTGCGCGATCTTGAAACCATTAGCCTCGCTTTGACGGCTGCTGAAACAGGCCATATGGTTTTCGGAACCTTGCATACCTCATCTGCACCAAAGACTATTGACCGTATTATTGATGTATTCCCTGCGGCTGAAAAAGAAATGGTTCGCGCCATGCTATCTGAATCACTTCGCGCGGTTATTTCACAAACATTAATGAAAACAGCCGATGGCACAGGTCGTATTGCTGCCCATGAAATTATGTTGGGTGTACCTGCCATTCGCAACCTAATTCGTGAAAATAAAATACCACAAATGGTATCAGTCATGCAAACAGGGCAACGCGAAGGCATGCAAACATTGGATATGAACCTTCAACAGCTCGTTAAGAGCCGTAAAATAACCCAACAAGCTGCACTAGAAAAAGCTCAAAACAAAAAACTGTTTGGCGGTTAACATAAACCACACGGCTACTTTTCAGGAGATCAACACTATGAGTGCTAACGAACCACAAAAGCTTTCCATTCGCCAATTATTAATGGTCATGGTAAAACAAGACGCATCAGATTTATATATCACATCAGGTATGCCTCCATCGTATCGTCTCAATGGTTCGATTCTGCCTTTAAAACAAGCCCCCTTGAGTTCCGTTCAAACTGAACAGTTGGCTAATTCTACCATGAGTGAAAAACAGCGTGTGGCTTTTGCCAACGATATGGAGATGAACCTAGCTCTATCCTATGAGGGCATGGGGCGTTTCCGTGTAAACATCTTCCGTCAACGTGGCGATATTGGCATGGTTATCCGTAAAATAACCACCCAAATACCCACAATCGATGAGCTTGGCTTGCCTGATATATTCAAAGAAGTTGTGATGTCCAAACGCGGGCTAGTTATTATGGTGGGCGCAACAAGCTCGGGAAAATCAACATCACTGGCCGCCATGATTGACCATCGAAATCGAAATCAAGCAGGTCATATTATCACCATAGAAGATCCTATTGAATTTGTGCATCAACATAAAAAAAGTGTTATCACGCAACGTGAAGTTGGTACAGATACGGTCAGTTTTAAAGCCGCTCTAAAAAACACCTTAAGACAGGCCCCTGATGTCATCCTTGTGGGTGAAATTCGTGACCGTGAAACAATGGAACATGCGCTTGAATTTGCCGAAACAGGGCATCTTTGTATGGCAACACTGCATGCCAATAATGCTAACCAAGCTTTGGAGCGCGTGTTAAATTTCTTTCCAGAAGAAGTACACCCACAAATACGATTAAACTTAGCCATGAATATGAAGGCTATTTTATCACAACGGCTGGTCAAAACACCTGCAGGTGGGCGTATGGCTGCTATTGAAATTCTTATTAACACCCCACGCATTGCCGACCTCATTGAAAAATGGAGTATTTCTGAAATCAAAGAATCCATGGCCAAGGGTAAAAACTATAAAATGCAAACATTTGACCAATGTCTACTTCAACTCTGGAAAGATGGTTCAATTAGTGAAGAAGAAGCCTTGGTACATGCCGATGCAATCAACAATTTACGCCTAAAAATGAAAATGTCCAAGCTTGAAGGTCATGATGGCGATGCTAGTAGTCGTATGGATGAGCTTTCCAACAATTCTTCTGAGGATTTAAAAATATAATGGCTAATGATTGGCATATGATTGATGACCTACTATTGGCATCACACAAACACAAAGCATCGGATTTAATGATTCGCACAGACGATAGGGTTCGCATGCGTATAAACGGCTCGGTTATAACAATCTCTCCTGATAAAGTTTCACCTCCTGAGCGCGCCCTGGTCAAAGAAATGATACACCACCTGATACGACAAGTGCCCCGTGATATTGATATTGAGTCCATTCAAAGTGAAGATTTTCAATACTCTTTAGAAAATGTTGCCCACTTCCGCGTTCATATCATGCGCACCCATGATAACTTTGGCATTGTAGCTCGCATTATTCCACAAGAAATCCCTAGCTTTGATACACTACATCTTCCCCCTGTTATTCGTGACTTATGCAACAATACACGCAATGGTTTGATTTTAATGGCTGGAGCTACTGGCTCGGGGAAAAGCACAACCATGGCTGCCATGATTAATCATATGATTATGAATAGACCTGTGCATGTTATCACCATCGAAGATCCTATAGAGTTCAACTATAAAACAGAGCATAAAGGCACCGTATGCCAACGCCAACTAGGCAGTGATGTTGAAAACTATTCACAAGGCCTAAACGATGCACTTCGTGAAGCTCCAGATATTATTGTTGCTGGTGAAGCACGTGATCGCGAAGTTATTCAGTTGGCTTTACAGGCATCTGAAACAGGTCATTTGGTTATGGCAACAGTGCATGCAACAACAGCGATTGGAACAATGCAACGTATGATGTCTGCATTTGGTTTGGATGAACAAGATGCCATTCGCGAACGTTTGTCTGAAAACTTACGGGCAATCATTGTACAAAAGCTCATTCCGTTGAAATCGGCTAAAGGACGCATTGCAGCAGTCGAAATCATGGTTTGCAACTCTGTTGTAAGGCATTTTATTTTAGATACCAATCGCTGGAGAGAAATCCCTAAATCAATGGAAGAAGGCTGCACCCTTTATGGCAGCCAAACCTTTGATCAACACCTGCAACAACTCATTGAAAACGATCATATTGAATACGAAGAAGCCCTAGCCAACTCCGTATATAAGGAAGATTTTGCTATGCGTATGGGGCGTGAATAAGTCCTCTATTGTTCTTCGTGAACCATGTTGAGTGCCATATTAGCTACAGCTTCACTGGGGTTCTTATGCCCCAAACGTTGGCGCAGGAGATCAAACGAAGCCATTTGCTGCAAGGCAGCATGCTCTTTGTTTAATAAAGGTAAAATCTCTTTAAGCATGGTATCTAAAGTAGCCTGTTCTTGAATGAGTTCAGGCATAACAGGTTTGTCATCCAATAAAATATTCGCCAAACCAACACACTTGCTTCCCAGCAGTTTACGCGCCAACCAAACAGTAAAAGCTGAGCTTTTATACACCAATACAGTCGGCACATTCCATAATGCTAATTCTAATGTTGCCGTACCCGAAACAGCAATTGCAGCATCGGCTCGTAAAGCATAATCACCTTCCAAACGATCCAATACTTGTACACCTGCATCCAGTAAGGGTTTGAGCTGCTCATCGCTAACGCCTGGTGCGCGTGGTGTTACGCCTTCTAATTCTGGCATTTTTTCTTTAACTTTTAAATAAGCTTCCGCCAATAAGCCTGCATGTATTGCCAGTTCACTACGCCGACTTCCTGGCAGCAAAGCCAACAAAGGTGTGCTCGCTATTATACCCAGCTTCTGCTTTAATTCTCTTTGGCTCCAACCAGCTTGGCATGCCAAAGCACTCGGGTTACCAATATATTGGGCATCAATCCCCTTATCAGCGAACCATTCAGGCTCAAATGGCAAAATACACGCCAAACGATTTTGTGCCCGCTGCAAACGTTTCACACGCCAGTGTCCCCATGCCCAGAGCTTGGGTGCGATATAATAAAGCACTGGAATACCCAACTTACGCAACTTTTCACCCAAACGCATGTTAAAACCAGGAAAATCTACCAAAATAGCCACATCAGGCTGCTCTCTGTCAGCCCAAGCACAAACTTCTTTGCCAATGCGCTGTATACGTGGCAATGCCTTTAAAACATCCGTAATACCCATCACGTTTAACGATTCCATGGGTGATAGCATCTCACAGCCTGCATCGCGCATGGCAGGGCCAGCTATAGCACTCACTTTAATATTTTCATGCTGTTTTTTTAACGCCGTTATAACACCTGCGGCATGCATATCGCCTGATACTTCACCAGCACTGATAAAAACATGTATGGCTTTAGACTTGATGCTCAACGACGACCCCAAAAATACACAAGCCATATTTCTTCGCCAAGGCTTCTAATTGGGAGCGTTCTATCAACAAGGTGCATCCCGCTTCCACAGCCAAAGCCTTGCAACCAGCAGCATGCATAGCATGCAATGTATCAGGACCAATAGCTGGCACATCAAAACGCAAGTCTTGTTTTGGCTTGGCAACCTTCACCACGACGGCTTTACCATTGCCTAGACTTCCACCACGCTTAATCGCCTCATCTGTACCTTCAATGGCTTCCACAGCCAATACCGCGCCTTCTTGTACAACCACGGTTTGTCCAATATCCAAAGCAGCAATACCACTGGCTTGGCTAACACCAAAGTCTATATCTTGCATTTGAGCTTTCGATGGCTTTGTGCCAAACAGCAAACCTTCTTGTGCAATCATTTGACCTGCATATTTCACTTGCGACAATACCGTGATACCTGCATCGGATAAAAGCTGGGTGATTTTTAACATAATCGAATCATCACGACGATCAGAAAGGCTTAATAAAGCTTTCACAGCCACAAAATCTGGTCTAAAATTACGGAACAAGTGTAGTTTCTGAACTTTTCCAGCCATAATCACTTGCCTAACACCCGCTACTTGAAAGGCTTTAATCATGCCGCCAATTTTTCCAACATGTAACCAACAAACCGATGCCGCAAGTTGTTCAATTTCAGGCGAAGTTTCTTCACGTGCCGCGACCACATGCACTTCAAAACCTTCAGTATTTAATGCTCGTGTCAATTCAAGCGGAAATTCACCATAACCTGCAATAAGCCCAATTTTTTTAGACATCTTCTAGACCTAACAAGGGCTACAACTGGTCTCTACGATGTACAGTCAGACCTTTTTTGGAAGTACTGACAAACGCCACCAAATGCTCTGCCAAATCATCACCTTCTGCCAACACCCTGGCTTCTGCAAGACGCTGATCCAAACTATCATTGCTTTGCAAAAGTATACGATAGACCTCTTTAAGCATACGAATGCGCTCCAAGCCCAAACCCTGACGCTTCAAACCAACAAGGTTTAAACCTGCCAAACCCGGACGATAACCGCCCGCAGTCAAACAAAACGGCGGCACATCTTTCACAATACCACTCATGCCACCAATCATCGCATAACGACCTATGCGTAAAAATTGATGAATAGCCGACATACCACCAATAATCGCCCCATCATCCACATGCACATGCCCTGCCAATGTCGCACAATTCGCCATAACAATATCATTACCCAATAAACAATCATGTGCCACATGCGAATAGGCCATCAACAAATTATTATTGCCCATACGGGTCATCATACCACCACCCTCAGTACCTGGGTTAATGGTTACATTTTCGCGAATGGTATTACCATCACCAATGATCACTTCAGAAGGTTCACCGTGGTATTTCAAATCTTGAGGTTCATGACCCAAGCTCGCAAATGGGAAAATACGATTATTCTTACCAAGTGTTGTATGTCCGCTCAACACCACATGTGAAATTAATTGCGTTCCATCACCCACACGAACATGCTCATCAACCACACAAAAAGGGCCAATGGAAACATTCTCACCTAATTCGGCTTTATTCGAAACGACCGATGTTGGGTGAATAGAATTACTCATGCCCCTTCCTTCGGCATCAAGGTTGCCATCAACGTGCCGCCGCAAACAAGTTCACCATCGACAAATGCTTCACCTTTAAATTTCCACATATGACCACGGCGACGCAAACATGTAAGTTCAAAAATAAGTTGATCGCCAGGGCGAACTGGCTTACGAAAACGAACACCATCTATGCCTGTAAAGTACACTAAAAACTCTTGATCTTTTGGTGCTGACTGGAATGCCAAAATGCCACCAACTTGTGCCATGGCTTCCACAATCAAAACACCAGGCATAACAGGGAAATCAGGAAAGTGGCCTGTAAAATGAGGTTCATTCACCGTCACATTCTTCAGTGCTCGTATGGAAACACCTTCTTCAAAAGCCAATACCTTATCAACCAATAAAAATGGATAACGATGTGGCAAGTAACTCATAATTTCATCAATATTCAATTCAGCCATACTTCACCCACCTACACTTACAATATTTTTTTTGTTTTTTTCCAAATTTCAGGTAACCGCGTTATCAAAACAGACGTTTTCAACCATATTCGATGTGGCATAGCAGGGTAGCCGGCATAGGTACCACCAGCTTTCAAATCACCTATCACACCAGTCTTACCTGCAATCTGGCAGCCATCGCCAACCTTTAAGTGCCCCGCCATAGCTGTTTGACCACCTATCTGACAGCCTTTACCCACTGTTGTGGAACCAGAAACACCACATTGGCTTGCCATGACAGTCAAAGCGCCTACCTCAACATTATGTCCAATTTGAATTAAATTATCCAACTTAACACCCTGCTGAATCACTGTATCACCCAAAGCACCACGATCGATGCAAGTATTTGCACCAATCTCCACATCGTTGTGCAAAACAACGCGACCCACTTGTGGGATTTTCAAATGCTCTGTACCGCTCCAAGCATAACCAAAACCATCCGAACCAATGACCGCGCCCGCTTGTAAAATAACACGATCATGTAATAGGCAATCAGCCTGAATTTTAACCCCTGCATGCAATAGACAATCATGCCCGATTTTCACATCCTTACCAATCAAGCAACCTGCTGCAAGGCGTGTTCCTGAGGCGATTTCAACACCTTCCTCAACCACACAGCATGCACCAATATCAACATCAGCAGCAATCATCGCCGATGCAGAAATACTTGCGGAAGCATGACGCACACCTTCACTTTGTAACTGCGGATGGAAATAGCGCTGCACTTTTGCAAATGCCAAATATGAATCTTTTACCAGAATAACACCACATCTGGGTCGTAATTCATCAAATAACACTTTGTTCATCAATACCGCAGCAGCATTTGTCGCAGACAAATCACACTTGTAATGACTATTAGATAAAAATGATAATTCGCTTTCACTGGCATTGCTCAAGGTGTTAATGGATAAAATAAGCTTATCACTATCCGCACCTTGCAGGTGACCACCTACCAGATCAACAATATCTCCAAGCAGACATGTTTTCTGCATACAATCTACTTCTTATCAAGAAGTTTGGTAATATCAGCAGTCACATCCAACGCTGGACCAGCATAAATCATATTGGACTTTGGAAAAATAAGATCATAGCCATTCTTTTTAGCATAATCACGCACAACTTGATAAAAATCAGACACTACTTTTTGATCCAAACGGTTTTTCTCACCAATCAGCTCTTCTTGTGCATCCTGCTGTTTACGCGCCGCGGTTTTACGCAATTCTTTCAAATCACTCTGCTTCTGTGATAAACGTTCAGGCGACATTGCCATAGACTGAGCCAATACATCCTTCTCAGCTTGATCAATTTTCACTTTCAAGGCTTTTAATTCGTTTAATTTTTTGGACTTCAATGCCTCCAAGCGCTTCAAACCAACCTGATAGGCTTTTGTATTCTCTACCGAACTTTTTACATCCACATAAGCGATTTTAGCAGCCTCTGCAACCGTTAGCCCCATACTTAACATTACTGCCAATACAGAACCCATCATTATTTTTTTCAGCATAACCACTCCTTCAAAATGTAAACTCTGGCAAACCTAAAGTAAGCCTTTAAATTTTCAAACATTAAACACTTTAAAAGCTCTGACCCAAACCGAATTCAAAGCCACGCAATATATCACCAGGCTGCTGGCGCAATGGCTTCGCCCAAGATAAGGTGATTGGTCCAACAGGGGAGGTCCACTCAATACCAAACCCTGTAGAGGCACGCACTCCTGACACTGAAAACTTAGCTGCAACTTGTGTAAGATTCTCTTTTCCCCACACCGTCCCTGCATCCATAAAAACCACACCGCGCAAACTCGGTGTCTGCACATATGGGACTGGGAAGTACAAACTTAAAGAGCCTGTTATTTGCTTATCACCACCAATAGGGTCACCTGTTACAGGATCTCGCAATGAAATACCATAATAATCAAAGCCTCGTACAGAGCCTACACCACCCAAAGAGTATCGACGATAGATAGGCAGATTCAAACCAGAATAACCTTTGATAATTTTCCCTGCCAAGCTTCCACTCAAAACATAATCATCCACTATGGGAAGATATTTTTTCACACTAGCGCCTGCTTCCCAAAATCTATTAAACCCTCCAGGTCCAGCAATAGAAAGATTCAGACTATGTTGTGACCCCTTCGTTGTTGATATATAACGATCTCTTGTATCATAAGAAAGAGATTGGCTAAGCATACTCGTTGTTTGCCTACCCGCTTGAGATTTTAATAAAAATGATGCCGTAGCGGCAATGTTTGATAAATTAGAATTGGTATAATTATAACCTAAATTATAATGTACATGCTCTGAAAGAGGGAATGCAAAATTAACACCGCCACCAAAATCATTTTGCGTATAAAGATTCACCGTTGCCAGAGCATTATTTAAGTTCGTTTGGGTTTTATTTAACGTTACAGTCGCTGCAACATTAGAGTCCATAAAATAAGGATCAGTCAAGCTAAGATTAAAATTCTGCGTTACAGCTCCAACATCCGCTGTCACGCTAGTAGCATAACCCTTGCCAAAGAGATTCTTTTCAGAAGTTTTTACACGAAACATAATTTTTTCAATTTGAGAATAACCAGCCCCTATAACAAAAGATCCCGTTTGATCTTCCTCAAGCGTAATCTTTGCATTGACACGGTCATCCGAACTACCACGTGGCATAGAAATACGAACATCTTTAAATAAAGGCATCCGCGTCAACCTTTCTTTACTTTGTTTCATACCTGTTGACGAATAACGCTGCGACTCATCCAAACGCATTTCGCGACGCACTACAGCATCATCTGTTTTTTCATTACCTTCAATTTCAATGCGTTCAATATAAACCTCACGCCCTTTTTCCACATCAAACACAATACTCACAGTATTATCTTCAACATTGCGCTTAAACAAAGGAGTCACACTATTAAATGCATAACCTTCATCACCCACCAACAGTGACATGGCTTCAATCGTTTTACGCAGCTCACTAACTGAATAAACCTGCCCTTCTTCCATGCTAATAACTTCTAATAACTGATCACGCGATGGCTCCATATCACCTTGCACGTCAAGACTGCTCACATGATAAACAGGCCCTTCATGTAGCGCAAAAGTTAGGTAAAACGCATCTTTATCAGGCGTTAATGAAAGCTGAGATGACTCTATATTAACATCCAGAAAACCGTTGTTTTGATAAAATTCAACCAACATTTGTGCGTCATTGGCAAAGTTTTTGGTATCAATCACATCTTTATCACTAAACCAAGGGATTAAACCAGAAACGGATGCTGATATTTTATCAGACAACTCCGTATCCGAAAATGCCTTGTTACCAATAAAACGAATTTGTCGAATATGTGTAATTTCACCTTCATGCACATGCATGGTTAACTTTAAACTACCGTCCGCCAATAACTCCTTCACAGGTTCCACTGTCAGCTGATAATAACCTTTTTTCACATAACCCTTACGAATCGTGTTAATATCTGCGCGTAATTTTGATTCACTAAATATTACACCCTCTTTTAATTTCAGCTTACGCTTCATATCCTTATAAGTAACTTCTTCGTTCCCATCCATGTGATATTCGGTAATAAATGGGTTTTCTTTAACATGAAATATGAGCTTCACGCCCTCACCCTCCATCTCACCCAATACTTTCAAATCTGCATAACTACCTGAAGCATAAAGTTTTTGAATATCATGGCTCAAAGTACGTCGGTTAAACACATCGCCTACCTTTGTCTTCAGCCCCGCCAATAATGCAGCACGCTCAATATAACGATTCCCTGTCACTTCAATACTAACAATAGGTTTACCAAGCAACACACTCGTTGCCAAACCTTTCGCAAGTGCTTCCGCCGAAGTATAAGTCGATAAGACTAGTAGGCACAACAATAGCCATTGTACTCGTTTCATTCTCATCCTTAGCCCCTAAACAAACGCATTAAATCATTATAAAAAGCAAATATCATTAACATGCTAATCAATAAAACACCCAATAACTGCATACGCTCCAACATCGCTATAGACAGTGCTTTACCACGTATTTTTTCTATTGCCAAATAAACCAAGTGACCACCATCTAACACAGGAACAGGCAATAAATTCAACACCCCAAGGTTGACAGAAATCAAAGCCAAAAACGTAATAAATGCCGCTACCCCTAGATCGGCCGTACGCCCTGCCAACTGAGCAATAGCAATCGGGCCACCCAGATTATCTGGTGAAATTGCTGCTGTAATCATCTTGCCCAAGACTTGAACCGTTAACACGGTCATTTCAGCCGTACGGGTAAAACCGTAAGACATACCTTCCCACACACCCATACGATACACAATCGCTTCAGACAAAGGTTTAGAGAGTAAATGTACCCCCAACCTACCCACACCATGATCTGTTTCAGCTTTGGGAACTACTTGTAATTGTAAATACGTATTATTGCGCAAAACACTCAACATCAATGGTCTTCCAGCATGTTCCTGAATACTACGAATAAGCTCGCGTGTTGAGCCAATATCCTTGCCATCAAATTGAATAATTTGATCACCAGCCATCAATCCGCCTTGGCTTGCAGGGGAATCTGGAATCACCGAGTCGACAAAAACCTGCATGCCCAAACTAAGCCCCAAGCCGTCTTCTGCTACGTTGACCAGCAACGCATCTTGCTCAAACGCTCTTACAGCCATGTTTACAGAAGATACCATATCACTTCGTGCATAGGTGATATCCACATCATGACCTACACTACCCTTAAGCGACTCTTCAAACTGCCGCCATGAAACAATTTGTTTACCATTTACCGCTTTTAACACATCCCCCTGCATCAAACCTGCCCGTTCAGCCACTGAACTAGGTGCTACATTACCCACAACCGCAGGCATCACAGTTTGTCCTAACCAACCAACCAGCATATATGCAACAACAGCAAAAATGAAATTAAACAATGGCCCTGCAACTGCAACAGATGCACGTTTCCATACAGGCTGAACGTGATAAGCACGCGCCAATTCTGCATCTGACAATTCGCTTGGCTGTGCCTCACCCTGCTCATCTAGATTTTCGCCCAGCATTTTTACATAACCACCCAAAGGAATCGCGGCAATAATATATTCGACTT
>CAYPXU010000014.1:0-19049 GCA_964414875.1 uncultured Zetaproteobacteria bacterium
GCAACACGCATTAAGATTTTTTGCGGGTTCTGGATATTTTTAACCGGCATCATCTCATAACATTGACATGCAAAAGAGCCAAGTCAAAATAAGCTTATGTTTATAATAAAACTGCAACACTAATAAATCATAAGCACTACACAACGGAGTTAACATGAATAAAGCCTACATACTTATAATCCTATCTATATCAACACTGGTGCTATGTATCAGCAATGCTGAAGCACGCAATGATCTACAAGATTTCTCAATCCACGAGGCTTTATCCACCCACGAAGCCAAACAAAAAATAGATCGCAATATCCGTCTATACTTTGGCAATAAAAAACACCCCAAATATCAACGCTCATTTGGCAAGTTTTCCACCAGCAAGAAAACCAACGCCTTTAATAAATCAGACAAACAGGCTTGTGAATGGGCTTTTTTATCGGCCATTGTGCAAATGCAAAGAAAAGCTAAGAGTTTAGGTGCTAATGCTATTGTAAACATCAAGTCCAATTACAACCGTAGCGAAACCTCGAGCAGAAAAACCTTCAAATGCGCCGCAGGCAACATCCTTGCTGGAGTCGCATTAAAAGGCACTTTTATCAAAACTAAATAAATCTACACGCTTGCTTAGCCTCAAGTTCAACGCTAGTTTGGCAGCTCTAAATTTACAGGGAAATGGGGAATAACTTGTCTAACTTTTTTAAACGCACAACTTTTTTCATCGCAATATTATCAATTCTGACTACAACTGCCATTGCTTCAGCTCAAGAAGTACAAGTGCCTGCTGAGGTGAAATTCTCAGCCGATGCTAATGTACGCGAAGCCGTCATTAATGAATGCAACTTACAAACCAAACTACCAAGCTTTATTCGCACTTATGGCGAAAAGAATGGTATCGATGTCGTACTTAGCGATAAAGCTCTAAACAAAAAGCAAAAGGGTCGCGTGTTACTACTTGAGATCACTCATGTAAACGGTGCTGGTGGCGGTCCATGGTCTGGCGCTAAGTCAGTCGATGTGAAAGGAAAATTATATAAGAATGGCAAGCTCATTGGAAGCTTTACAGCCTCAAGATACTCTGGTGGTGGGATGTTTGCTGCCTATAAAGGCACCTGCTCTATCCTTGGCCGTTGTGTAAAAACATTGGGCAAAGATATTGCAAAATGGCTAAAAAATCCCAGCAAGAATGCTCGCTTAGGCTAACCCTAACACACAGAGAACCTCGAAAAACCTCGTGCAAATCAACCGCCGTTGATTTTCGTTTCTAGCAAGGCTCAAGCTGGGTGAAGTAGTGAGTTTTTCGAGGTTCCCTACAACATGACCTTCACTTGTGGAGGTCATTTCTTTTGATATAACTTTAAAAGACGGGAGAGAACACATGCATAAACTCTTAAAAGACTTTATTTTTGAAGAATTGGTTCAAGTTGATAATATCGAATCATTTACCGATCAAGATGATTTACTAGATGCTGGCTTAGACAGCATGGGTATTATGAGGTTAATTTTATTTATTGAAGAAGAACTCGGCGTATCTTTACCTGATGACGAGATTGAACCTGATAACCTGCAATCTATTGATTGCATCACCCAGTGGATTGAACGTCATAAATAAACCCTAACCTTTACTCTATAGGATAACATCAACATGCTAAAAGCACTTAATACGGCTGATCATTTCACTTTAATGATGGATCATGAAATTCGTAAATCGGGACTCTCTGGCAATTTTTGTGCTTTGGTGTTTGAACTTGATAAAAAACTAGAGCCTGAATTACTTGCAAAAAAAACAGCAGCCTTCCTACAACGCTTTCCTGAAGCCAACGTCCGTTTAGAAAAGCAAGGAAGACGTTATTTTTGGAAACAAAACACAACTGATAAACCTATTTTCTTCACGCATCAAGCAGCAAACCCATGCGAAGCTCATACTTGTATTGAATCCATTATCAATACTCAGATTTCGCCTTTTGATGTGGCCCCCATAGCCTTTCACCTAATCAACATGCCTGAGGGCTCATTTTTCCTCTTACGTTGGTTTCACCCCATATGTGATGCCAAGGGAGCAGAGCTGATTGTCCATTACCTTCTTAATGATGAACAATCTGCTTTAAGCCAAGCTGAAAGTCCTTTTGAACACCTTACACAGAAATGGGGGTTCTGGAAAAAAATAAGCATGATGCTCCAAGCTAAAAGACATATTTCTCACCTTGAAAAAATATCAAGTTCATTACCCCAACTTAGCTCTGAACATCCCGATCAACTTAAATTTAAATTACTAAAATTCAACAAAGAAACATCTAAACTTATCTTGCGGCGCGCCATGAAAGAAGCTGGCATGACTTCCACGGCCTTATACTTTATTGGTTGCCTAATGCGTGCCTTAGAAAAAACAGGTTGTAATGAAAAAGAAGGGTTTTGTGTGCCATATGCCATGAACATGCGTAAGCGCAAAGCCCTATTCCCACTTTTTGGCAATCAAGTTAGCTTCTTATTTGCTCAGGCAAGTATGCATGATGTGCTAGATAGAAAAAAATTATTCAGCAGCCTACGCGCTCAACATAAAAACACCATTCGCTCAGCCCTTGATCAAGCTTTGGTTCCCTTAATGTGGGCTGGAAGCTGGTTACCACTTGAAAAATATGGTGCGATTATTCGCAATACGGCACAGGGTGAAGAGCGTAGCTCCTTCTGGTTTTCATACACTGGCGAGCCTGACCCTAAAGTAACAGACATTTCTGGCTCCCCCGTTAAATCCATGTTTCAAGTTAGCCAAGTGACTTCGGCACCATCTTTAGGCATGCTGGTTAGCCAATATAATGGTGAAATCACTTTAAGCTTTAATTACGTTGCAAACCAAATCCAAAGTGAATGGCTAAACACAGTTATTGAAAATATTTCAAAGGAATTAATCAATATTGACAATGTGTAAGCTTCATCTTTACTAGTCGAGCCTGCTTGTTAGCTTATTCATTGACAACAACCTAAAGGGGCTGAAATTAAACACGGGAGAAACAGATGACTAAATATTCATTCGCTGGACTTATTCTACTATCATTTTTGATGATTAGCTGTTCAGGAAAACATGAAGAAGCCATAAGCAACAGCGCTAGTTCCCTGCCAAGCCACTGGCTTGTACAAAAAATCGACGCCAGCATTGATGAATCTAAACTCAATGCCAATAGAGTCGCCACTGCAAAAAAATATAAGCTCGTTACGCGTTTGACAAGTGGTATTCAAAAGCTCTTACAAGAGCAATCTCATTATGATAATAACGAAGGAAATATCACGCTGCATATTTCCCTAAATAACTTCAGGCTTCGTTCAGGTTCTTCTGCCTTTTGGCTGGGTCCAATGGCAGGTGCGGACAAGATAAGTGTGCACGTTTCAGCCAAGCAAAATGGCATTGAACTTCAAGATTTTGATACAAACACTTCAACAGCCTTGGGTGGAATGGCATTACCTGCCCCAAGTCAGCGCATCAACAGAATGGCTAAAGAGCTATCCAAACGTATCGTTGATAACTTATAAATCATACAAGCTAGGCGTGCTGCAAACAGCATGTTTACATACTCTCTCGCCAATTAAAAAAAGGGTACAGTCTAATTGCTTATTATAAAAAAATTACTCCAGCATCAACTTAACCACCCCCATCATATAGCTTTTTATGAAGGTGAGCGTCACATCAGTTACCAAGACTTTGTATTGCAAGCCCAGCATATTAGTAAAGCCTTACAAAGCCATGGCGTGAGCAGTGAAAGTAGGATTGCCATCTTTATGCCTCGCGGCATTGATGCTGCGCTATCTATTTACGCGACACTGTTTCTGGGGGCAACTTACGTACCCTTGGATACCCAAAACCCTGTTACAAGACTGGCTTACATCAGTAATGATGTACAACCTACATGCATCATTGCTTGCGGGGAACGCCCCAATTGGTGTGATACATCCATCACATGGCTCGAGCTCAGCACATTACAAACGTATGACACCACAGAAGTGGAGAATCTCAATAGTTATACAGGTCACTCTAGTGAACACTTAGCAGCAATTCTTTATACATCTGGTTCAACGGGTAACCCCAAAGGGGTTGCAATTAGTGCTCGTGCTATTGAAGCGTTTGTTACATGGTCTTCTGAAACCTTTCAACTTTGCAAGACAGACCGTATCGCAAGCCTAGCCCCCTTCCACTTCGATCTATCGTTATTTGACCTATTTAGCAGCGTTTATAGTGGTTGCAGCACATATTTCATACCCCAAAGACTCACCATGTCCCCCAAGAAAATGGTTGATTGGTTCGAAGAAAATACCATCACCACATGGTATACTGTACCTTCTATTCTTAGCTTTCTGACACTGCGTGGTGGTTTAAATAGTAACCGCTTACCTGCCTTTAAACGTATTCTTTTTGCTGGCGAGGTCTTCCCGCTAGCAAATTTAATCAAACTCACCAAAGCACTACCCCATATTGAGTTTTATAATTTGTTTGGCCCTACTGAAACCAATGTATGTACCTTCTGGAAAGTAGAAAATAGTATGTTGGAAGAGATAGATACCATTCCCATTGGTACTGCTGCCTGTTCAGCAGAGCTAAGCATCAACCAGGATGGTGAGCTACTGGTACAAGGTCCTTGTGTCATGAGTGGCTACTGGGTACAAGGTCGTTTGCAAAAAAACACCCGTCCATGCCACCACACTGGTGATAGTGTATCTCAAAATTCAGACAATCAATACCTCTACCATGGACGTATGGATCGCATGATTAAATCATCGGGTTATCGTATAGAACCCGCTGAAATTGAGTCCCATATCAATCAATTTGAAGCAGTAGAGGAATCCATTGTTATCGGAGAAGCTGATGCTATCAGTGGTCAAAGACTTATTGCCATCGTGACGGGAAAGGCTATCGACATACCCGCATTACGCCGTTACCTCAAAGATAAAGTTGCCTCTTACATGCAACCTTATCGTATTATACCATGCGATTCTCTTCCCCACCTATCCAATGGCAAGCTGGATATACAAAGCCTAAAGAAACAGTTGCTCAATAAATAAGTTTTTGAATACAGCAGGAGCTCCTCATGACACAGCATTTTATTCCCGATTTATTACCAAGCACCCTAAGCACAAGCGCTAGTGCCAAACAACGCCTACAAGCATGCGCTACAGCAGGTTTATTTAAGCATGCGGTTGCGGAAGAGTTTGGTGGTGCGGGTACTGATTTCTCAGCTTTATGCCAAGCTTACAAAGCATTGGGCAAAAAAACCCGTGACCCTGGGCTTATTTTAGCTATCAATGCCCATGTTTGGGGTAGTATTTTCCCATTGCTTCGATTTGGTAGTGATTTTCAAAAAAAAGAAGTCTTACCCAAACTTCTAAGCGGCGAGTTACTTTCTGGGCATGCTATTACCGAACCTCAGGCAGGCTCTGATACGCAAGCTATGCAGACCAGAGCGATCGAGCATGGTGATGGCTTCCAGCTAAACGGTTGTAAACGTTATATCACCAACACGCCTATCGCGGATGTATTGGTGATTTATGCCAAACATAACGATGCTATATCAGCTTTTTTGGTTTACGCCGATGATCCAGGCGTGTCATTTTCAAGTGAGCACAGCGTGCAAGGCTGTATAACAGCCAGTATGGGTGATGTACTACTAGATGACTGCTATATACCCGCCAATCGCCTACTCGGTAAACCTGGTGCTGGTAATCTTATGATTCACCTTGCTTTGGAGCTTGAACGGGCATTTATTTTCTCAGGCATTGCAGGTGTCATGCAATGGCAACTCAATGATGTCGTACACTTTGCCCGTACGCGTCAGGTAAAAGGGCAACCCTTATCTAACTTCCAAGCTATTAGCCATCGCATTGCTGAGATGAAACTTCGTCTTGATACCGTACAACTATGGGTGGATAAGTGTGCCGATCATTGTGATCGCAAAAAACGCATTACCATCGAAAGCGCGGCAACAAAATGGTATGCCAGTGAAGCTTTTTTAAACTCTTGTCTTGATACAGTGCATATTTTTGGCACCAAAGGTCTTGAAGGAGAACATGTTCAGCTGGTACAAGATGCCATGGCAGGGCGCTTATTTTCAGGCAGCACAGAGCTACAAAAAAATATTATTGCTACCATGCTCGGCATGAAAAATTAATTTACCTGCGTTTAAATATTAAAATGTCGCTGAATGAAGAAAAAAACATAGGTATCGTGTGTTTCATCATGCTATGCCTTTGCCTAAGTATCGTCCCTACAATCACACAGGCTGAGGAAGAAAAAAAACAATTACCACTTTGGGAAATGGGTCTAGCTGCTGGTCTGTTTTCTATTCCTCACTACGTAGGAAGTGATCAACGTTATACGCTGCCATTGGCTGCACCTTATATTGTTTACCGTGGTGATATTATTCGTGCCGATAGCGATGGGCTGCGGGGGCGTTTGTTTGATAAGAATGGCATATCACTGGATTTGGACTTTTCATTCGGTCTACCTGTCAGAAGCTCTAATCGAGCTCGACAAGGCATGCCCGATATCAATCTTGTCGGTCAGATTGGCCCACAAATCAACATGTTACTTGAGGATAACAATCAAAGTTCCTTAAGCTTACATCTTCCATGGCGTTTTGCCATGGATACAAGCCCCTCATATTTGGGCTGGCTCATTGAGCCCAGTGTACGTTATAAACGCTATGACCTTTTGCCAGAATTACATAAAATGACGTTGCGCATTGAGGCAGGACTGCTCTATGCCTCACAACATTATAACCAAACCTACTATGGTGTTGATGCTATCTATGCCACAGCTAACCGCCCTACATACCAAGCAAGACAAGGTATGCACAGCTATTTTGCAGATACTTCACTGCATTATAATATTGATGATAACTTGAACATTGCTGCGATTGTGCGCATGCGCAGCCTTGCAGGATCAGTTAATCGGAATAGTCCACTCATACGCCAAAATTATTATTTTTCGGTAGGCATCGGCATGGTCTGGAGTTTTGTGTTTTCAGATGAAACAGTCTGGCGCTAAGCTCTAAAGAACATCTGCGATACCCAATTGCTGGGCCTGTCGACTATTTAATAGTTTTTTCTGAAAATCATTCTTTCCAGTCCATAAATCACCGCCCAAAAGGCCTAAAATATCCTCTTTAAGCTCCTCACTTCGGTCAGAAACAGAAAATAAATTATGTACCAAGCGCGCATGGTAAAAACGCTCAACAAACATACGCATGGAATTAAAGCCAAGAGCATAATCATCATCATCCACACGATGCAATTCAGAATCGTCTTCCTTACCTGCAAGAAAAGCTTCATGCAACCTGTCCGCCACCATTTCAGCTGTTTTAACAGCTAAAAAGACACCCGATGAGAAGACTGGATCAAGAAATCCACCCGAATCACCGCAGCAAGCATAACGCAAGCCATGCCGAGATTTATTCACAAAACTAAAGTCCGCTTCCGCGCGTACATCAAATTCTCTTTCTGCGCCCAACAAAGCTTCTCTTAACAACAGTGAATCCGCTAAATAACGGTCAAACAAGGCTGGCTTACGCTCACTTGCGGCAACATCTTTTTGCACCACCAAACCCACACTTAATCGCCTTCCCGCCATCGGGATCACCCAAATCCAGCCAATATCTACAATAATAATTTTCACATCACCTGTCTCATACAATGTATTGGCAGCTTCTGCATGCACCGAGTGGTAATGCGTATATAATGAAAATTTTCCTAAATTATCAATGCGCTGGATAGACTTTTTGCGTCGCCCCATCATCGCTGCACGACCTGTTGCATCAATCAAATAGCGTGCTGTATATTCAGATTTATCTGTGCGAACACTAACTTTATCAATATCACAGGAAACGTCTTTTACGACTTCTAATTGATGCACTTCAACACCCTGTTTGGCGGCATTTTCTATCATCATCAAATCAAATTTTGAACGTTCGACCTGATAGGGCTGATGCTGACTAGCCAAAGGAAATCGAATACGCAAACCTTCCGCTTCATCAATAAATTCAGCACCATTTTTACGCTGATATTGTCCAGTCTCCCAATCAACACCCAAACGTTTAAATATCGGTTCGCTCATTGGCAACATCGACTCACCAATATGAAAGCGTGGATGTTGATCCCGATCAAGCAACAGCACTTTATGACCTTGCTGCGAGAGCAAAGTAGAGGCGGTTGTTCCTGCTGGACCTCCGCCGGCTACAATCACATCATAATCAAACCCTATTTCTATTGAAGACTTACTCATCCAACAATGCCCCCACTCACATTAATCACTTCACCCGTAATATAAGATGCTGAATCAGAACATAAGAATGCTACAACCGCAGCCACTTCTTCAGCCTTGCCTGCCCTACCCATTGGCACCACTTGTTTTATATGTTCTTTTGATATTTTTTCAGTCATATCCGTATCTATAAAACCTGGTGCTACAGCATTGACAGTAATACCACGCGAAGCGACTTCTTTTGCCAAGGATTTACTGGCTGCAATCACCCCAGCTTTGGCTGCGGCATAATTGCTTTGCCCACGATTACCATGCAAAGCTGCGATCGAAACGATATTGACAATGCGCCCCCAACGTTTGCGAATCATTGGCATCACCAACGGCCTGCAAACATTATAAAAACCACCCAAACAGGTCTGCAGAACATCATCCCATTGCGCATCATCCATGCCTGGAAACGGCGCATCACGGGTAATACCTGCATTATTCACCACAATATCAAAACCACCATAAGTCTCTACAAAATCATCAAGCACTGTTTTGCTTGCCTGCCTATCTGCCACATCAAAACATAACAATGATGCCTGCAGACCACGTTGCTGAATGCTTTCCACAACGGATTCTGCTGCGGACTTGCCTGCTCTGCAATGCACCCAAACATGCCGCTTATCAGATGCCAAAGCGCGTGCTATTTCCGCGCCAATACCTCGACTGCTACCTGTCACCAACACATGTTTAAGCATCCATTTCTCCGTCCTTAAACTGGCTCACTGTTAACGTAGCATCAGATACCAATACATCTTCCTGATATGCCAAGCCTTGAAACATTGCCGCACTGCCACTACCACCAAGAAAATTAACTTTAACATGAATAGGCTTATCAATACCAAGACTGCTCTTATAAATTTGCATATTTCGCACACTCACAATAGCACCAGGCGCCGCACTCCCATCCATATTCAAGCCTAAAAATAACCCCGATGCTTGAGCTAATAACTCTAAAGTTGCAAAACCTGGAAATCTCCCATCATCTTGTAACAACGGGTTTACAGCCTCAATCAAACTCAAAGCTTCTAGCTGTTGATCATCATACGATAATACCTCTGAAATCATCAGCATGGGTTTTCTATGTGGCAGCATTGCTTGCAAATCACGTTTATGCATCGCTGGAAACCAATTCCACAAACCAAACCTTATCAAAATCTTGGGATAATTGTATACGCCCCTTCTTATTTGTCTTAAGTGCATCATACAAGGGCAAAGCGGCAAATGCAGGAGAAGCTTTTTCATCAGAGCTTAGAGTCTCCGGCAAGGCATTCAAGTATGGCATGCCCATGCTCAAAGCATGATGGTCTACGCCATCAGAACTTAATACAAATGCTGTGGCACAAGCCTCCCAAGTATTCTCAGGCAACAGTGTATCTGATGGTTTTTCCTCATAACATACCAATAACACTTGCTTCTCAAGCGTATGCAACTGGCTCCAAGCCTCCAGCAAAGCCAAGGCAAAACTATCCTGATAGGCTGCCATAGCCATCGCAGGATGCTTGCTACCTACAGCAATACTCCAATAACCCGAAGCCGTATTGTGTACCGAATTATGAAATTTTGTTGGCGACAGCGGGAAATTTTGTTTAGCAATATCATGGCATAACTGATCTGTAATAGCCGCCTCACCCAAAGCCGATGTAAAAATGACAGGCAGTGTCGATGGATCTATAGCCGCATATTTACAAGCTTGCTCTGCAGCTGCAAAAGCCATTTTCGTTGCCACGCTGGTACGCCTACGCAAACGAGGTGGTAACAAGCTCGTCTGCATATCAGCCTGTTCATAAGCCAAGGTGTCTGCCACTTCAGCATCTTGAAAGCTTATGCCATAACCCAATACAGCCAATGTTGACTTAGACATAAGACACATCCTTTTGAGACAATCCTGAAGCAAATATAAGGCTTACATTATTACCACCAAAACCAAAGTTATTACTCATCACATAAGACATATTCTGATGCTGCAAAGGCTGATCCACCACATGACTCGTGAATGCTGGATCGAGTGTATTTAATCCGCACGTGCCTGGAATAAAATAATATTTCAATGCTAACAAAGCAATAATCGCCTCAATAGCTCCCGCTGCCCCTAGTGTATGTCCTGTAACACCCTTGGTAGCACTGCATGGCGTATGCAAAGGAAACAATGATGATATTGCTCTCATCTCAGACTGATCATTCAAGCGTGTTCCTGTTGCATGCAAATTGATATAATCAATATCATTCACTTCCAACGATGCCGCTTGCAAAGCACTTTGCATCGCCTGCTTGGAGCCTTCGCCTTCTGGGTGTGGGGCTGTCATATGATGGGCATCCGAAGATTCTCCATAACCAACCAGAGTAAGCTCAGCACCCTCTCGCTGCTGCCTCTCTAACAGCAATAAACCCGCACCTTCACCCAAACTAATGCCCTGCCTCTCTGCATCCAATGGTGTACATGGCAACTCAGAAATTAAATCCAAACTATGAAAACCATAAATGGTTAAATGACACATCGAATCTACGCCACCAACAACCACCGCATCACATATGTTCGAGGCAATCATACGTTGCCCTGCCGCGATCGCTTTGCCGCTTGATGAACAAGCCGTTGATATAGCATAACAAGGGCCTAACAACTGTAGTTCATGCTTGATAAACTCCGCTGTAGCCACCCAGCTATGCTGCCTTCTAAGATCAAAACCTTCTGCTACGTCTGCAGTTTTTTCATAAGTGGCATAAGATAACTCTGTTTCGTAAATACCCGATGTACTTGTTCCTATAATCACACCAACCCGTTCAGCCCCATAACGCTGCACTGCAGTGCACACCGCCTCCCGAAAATTTCCATCTTCACAGTCCAAAGCTGCCAATGCAAGGCGAGCATTGCGCGTGTTATAAGCTTGTAAGTTCTCATGAATCTCGGGTAAATCTATATCGACTTCACCCGTATATGTCGTAAAATCAGGTTGAATCAAACGCGGTGCCTTCAAGCATGTTTTCTGCTCAAACAACGCTTTCAATAAGCTCTTTGACCCCAAACCACATGCTGTAACGGCTGAATATGCGCTAATATCGACAGTTTTCATATGTCCCCTTCCTGAATACAGAGCTTTTTCGGGCGTTGAATCAGTACAGGGCAAAGTAAAAAACCCAGCAATACGCCTGGTGCAATCGTCCATGCCAATACTTGCAAAGCTGGATTCTCAGCCAATGCTAACGAGAAGAATGCCACAATCGTGGTTAATGCCGACATTACAATCGCCTGATAAGTCACCTGCATATTCTCAGTTCTATTTTCATAGAAAAAGATGCCATAATCCACACAGATTGCGACTGCCAACAACAAACCCAGTAAGTGTAAAATACTTAAAGGATATCCCAACAACACCCATGCAGCCACCACAAAACTTACAGAAGCAATAGCTGGCAGCAGCACTTGTACAGATGCGAGAATACTCCGATAGCGCCACGCAAGTAACAATAAAATCACCAATGCACCATAACTCAAGGAAATAACAGCCTTGCTACGATAAACGCCATTCATCTCATTCATCATGTCTTTTTGACTCACATATTGCACCGCGGCATTGTGTGAAAAAGCATGTTTTAGCACATCAGGCGTATGCGCACCCAACCAAATCGTTAACAACACTTCATCATCACTGCGCACATATTGACCTGAAATATAACGTCCTGCAGGTGATTTCAATACAGCAGACAAATCCAACCATGCTACTTTAGGCACTTCTGGACGGGCAAAAAAGGCACTTCGCAACCCTGCTTGTTCCAATGCTTGCTGCCACTTCTGACGCACATCATCCGTTAATAACTGACGCGCAAGCTGACTGTTTTGTTGCTGCAATTGTTTTGAAGCCAACCATGGATATAGCGCGTAAAACGCACTCACATCGCCAGTATGCTTAAAGCTTTCGAGCTTTAAACATACTTTTTCACTGATTTGCAGGGCTTTTTCCATATTTTTAGCATGAATCAAGATAAAACGCCCTGGCTCAATGCTTTGCATACGCGCACGAATCTGTTGATCTTTCTCTTTGAGTGCATGTACAGAAGGTGATAGCTGACTCAAATCATCTTGCCATTGCACACCGACAATACCAACCCACACAACACTGCATAGAACCATAACCATCACAGCAATCTGCAAGTTTTTTGTTTGCACCGCCTTAAGCCAAACCTGCAAAAAAGGCTGAGGCTTCCATGTTTTTTTCTGAGTATCGAGGGCAAAGGGAAGAATAAAGCGCGAAATAAGCAGGGATGTTAAAATACCAACAGCACTATACAAAGCTATTTGCTGCATACCGGGAAACCCTGTAAAACTTAACGCAGCATAACCTACTACCGTTGTCATCGCTCCCAACAACAAACTCGGCCAAATGCGTCGAATTGTATGTTCCGCTTTTTCATGACTTGCTTGCGCATGCACCATACTATGAATCGGATAATCCACGCAAATCCCAATTAATGTTGTCCCCAAGGCCAAGGTAAGTGCATATATCTCTCCAAACACCAAGGATGTCATCAATGAAGCCGTGGCAGCAGAGACCAATAAAATAAGCATCACCATAAACAACGATTTCAATGAGCGGAACATCAGCAAAAACAACACCACCATTAATACAATCGAAACGCTACTAATCCATTGAACATCTTTTTCCACCTGCTGCTTAATAGTCAATGCAAAGACAGGAACACCTGTCATCTCTAATTGATATGCCGACCCATGCTGCTTATTTATTTTTTGGAAAACCTGCTCAATCTGTTGTTTGATACCAGCCTGACGAGCTGTATCCAAGCCGGATACCGTAGTTTCAAGTACTAACGATGTATAATGAGTCTTTTTTTCCGTTGTTTGCAAAGAACTGACCATACCCCCAAACGCATGCGACATCAAAAACATAGGGTCGGATTGAATAACCTCTCGCACCCATGCACTTTGTGGTCCTAGCAGACCTTCTTTGATTAACCTTGCACGTATGTTCATCGCTGTATCAGACAATGCCTCAGGCATATCTTGTTTTGCTTGCAGACCATATAAGTGATAGCGGTATGGCAAATAAAATGCCAATAACTGCTGTATCTCACCCTCTTCCATGCTTTGTCCAAACACACGCGACACGTCATCAACTTGCAACCATGCTTGACGCAACGCATCGATAAATTCATCGGCAGGCTCTGTAACTTTTATTTGTTCAATACTCAACAAATAACGACGAGATATTTCACCTGTTTGCATCTGACTTGCAAGCAATTTCATTTGCGTCGATTTTCCTGAAACAAAGAATGCTGAAATATCTGTTTTTACATCAAGCTGAACAAAAGCGGCGACCAACAACAAAGGCACGGCAAGTAAAAAAAAGACAACTCTCCGATGCACTATAAGCCCTTAGACTCACGTAATAGTTTCTGCATTGTATTGATGCTTTGCTCGGAGCTTGGCTGCATAAAGAACGACCATTCCGAGGTGCTCCCATCACTCATTTCAACCAACACCTGATGCGCAGCTTGGGATGGCTTACCTGTAAGCTGAATATGCTTGAAACGGGTGTGCGTTGTATCTTTGGGCTTTAAACCCAGATGCCAGCCCATTTTATCAACTACAAATGTTGTTTCAAAGACCTCTTTTAGCGTCCTCTCATCACCAGACATCAAAGGCTTAAAAAGCCCCATCGCTTTTTGAATCATCGGTGAGCGAAGCATTTTGCTGTGATATATATGCTTTTGAGGTATAAAAAAGCGAAAGCGTTGTTGATCCATACTGATTAACAAACGTTCGGGCTGCAATTGTTCAAGCACAAATTGATCCCCCGCTAAGAACATCAAGCCTGATGTAGATACGGCCTCTTGCAAAAACACAATATGTTTTATCTCATGGTATTTTAGCACCACAATCTCTTGTTTGGCAGCCTGGGCAAGTACAGATGACAAGCTATCCTTCGCAAAAGCCTGTAACGGTAAAAACAAAAGCCCTAACAATATCAACTGCAAAAATGTTTTTTTCTTATTCACCAACGCCACCTATCACCTGAAGCACATCATCAGGCACGGCCATCAACATCGTACCTGCTAAGTCACATACCGCTTGCTTGGTATAACCGTAAGCATGGCGCTGATCGCTTTGCCTATCTCGAATGCAATATACAATTTTAATATAGCTACTACACATTGAAAATTCAGCACTTACTTGCACTTTTTTGCCATATTGAAGTGCTTGTACATATTTACACTGACTCTCAATCACAGGAAACACATAGCCCATCTGCTTCATCTCAGCAATATCAAAATTACATTGCCGATATAATTCTGTACGCGCTAGTTCAAAGTATTTGTAATAATGCCCATGCCAAGCAATACCCAACACATCCACATCATGAAATGGAATATCCACACATACCAAAGCCTTATGATTCATTCTTTTTTATCCCAATAATGATAAAAATTAAACCAATTATATGGGTTTTTTTGACAATAATATGCCAGTCGGTCGGCATACAACTGAGCGTAGTCAGCCAAAGCTTCCTGCCTATGCTTACGCGGAAGAAGTACCTGATCCGTTAAGCAATCAAGATAATTATCGTAATGATAAGGCTTGGATAACAACCCAAAAAAAGTATAAATAGGACATTTTAACACATGGGCTAATAAATAAGGCCCTGTCGGTAAATGCAAGGGCTCATCTAAAAAAGACACCTCCACACTACGGTCACCTAAACCAACCCTGTCACCAAGAATAGCTAAAATACCACCTTGTTCAATCACATCACGCATTTTAAATACTGCATCCGAATCTGTAGGATCAATCACTTTTTGAGCTTGTTCAGGATTCAGTATGTCTAACATGCTACGAATTTTTTGTGAATCTCCGAAGTATGCTACAATATAAACATCCAATTCAGCCTTATCTTTCAATAGGATACGACAAGCTTCAAAGCTACCTAAATGTGCGCCAAGCAAAATAATGCCACGACCTTGTTCTTTTTCTTGCAATAAAAGATCACGCCCGTGCCCCACCACATGGTAATGAGATGTTTTACCCAATAAAATAAAAAAACGATCCATAATAGTGCGTGAAAAACAATATAACTGCCGAAAGCAGTCCCATGATGAAGCTGCGGTTCCTCGTATTTTTTTAAAAAACTGCATGGAAGAGGTTCTAACTTCCTTTGAAGATATATAAAAATAACAAGCAATAGGAAATAACAGTGAACTCATAAGCCTAGGATGCACATGGCGACACAAAAAACACGCCAAACGCATGAAGCCTAGCGACCCTCTTTCTTTTTTTCCAACCCATTCTGCCACTGCTTTATCTCACAGCTTTAAGCAACAGCCGAAAGGGAGCTTGCAACAACAAACGTATATGAACCCAAGTGTTTCGCACATTATCATTCACCATTCTAAAGTGTGAGATACCGCCTTCTTCTTCTGTCGGGTAACGCACATGTGTAGGGATGCTTTGTAACGGAATGCCTGCCCAATGCGCCCGAATGATGACTTCTGGATCAAAACTCATGCGAGGATCCATTTTACCCAAAGCACAGGTTGCAGCTACAGGGTATACTCGAAACCCACACATCGCGTCTGGAACATCCCAAACACCCATCTCCAACATAATCATCAACTGCGTTAATTTCTTTCCATATTTTCGCACAATAGGGAAATCGCCCCCAAAGATTGGTGTTCCAAGTAACATGGCATCTGGATGCTCTATAGAAGCTTGTATAAATACAGGCACATCTTCTAAATCATGCTGACCATCCGCATCAACTTGCAAAGCATGCGTAAAATGCTTTTTATTTGCATCGGCTAAGCCCGTTTGAACAGCCGATCCTTTACCTGAATTATGCGCATGATGAAGCACATGAATACGCTCTGGATATGTTTTCTGTAATGTTTCAACAATGGTTTCACTACCATCCGTACTGCCATCATCCACCACAATCACAAAATCCAACTGCTGCAATAAAGCTTCAACTACAAAGGCAATCGTCATATGATTGTTGTAAACAGGTACTAAAGCACAAATTCTATTACCCATCATATTTTACGCTATAACAAAGCTTACCCTTTGCAAAAGTTTGTTGCTCTGAAGTGATAAGAAAGTTCATCCAGCCATCCTCCTTTATATTCAATTTAATAACAATATCCGTATTTGGCACAATCGGCTGTAAAAACTTAAGCATAGGAAAAGCAGTCAGTTCACACTCCTTCTGATGATAAGCTTCTACAGCTTGTTGCAATAAAGCCAGTTGCGCTACAGCTGGAAAGATCGGAAAGCTTGGAAAGTGCCCCTCAAAACAAGCGTGATCTTTCGCTACTTCCACATGATATATAAACACCTCAGCTATCACTGCTGACCTCGAACAATGCTAAAATATCAGACCGCCGCAACTTACCATTATCGCCACGAGGCAAGGCTTCCTGAATCGAAATACGCCTTGGAATTTCAATACTATCCAACTTTGAATATAACTTACTACGCACATCACGCGCTGTCATTACCACACCTTCAGCACAAACTAAAGCCGCCCATATCGTCATATCACGAATATGCCCATTCACAGGCACTGCAATAACGGCAACGTCTATAACACCTTCACACGCCCTCACGGCTTGCTCAACTGCCAATAAAGATACGCGTTTACCCGCAATTTTCACAATCCCATCCGCTCTGCCATGCAATATAAATCCATGCTTATGTAATGACACTTTATCAGTACTTTGAAACGACTTACCTTCACTGCTATGAATATATGGCGAAGCAACCTGCAAGCAGTCATTATATTGATCAATACAGACTTTAGGAAAAGGTTTCCAGTGTTCATCACTTAGCTGCTGACGATGAGCAATCACGCCCGTTTCAGTCGAGCCATATACTTCAAGAACCTCATAACCGAAACACTCATGCCACTGCTTGGCTAGTCTGGCATCCAAACGACCTGCCGATGAAACCACCAGTTTGGGGGCGCAGGTAATATCTTGCCTCAACATCGCAGATAGATGTACTGGCACCGTAATCAACAGCTCGGCTTTCACTTCGCCCATTAGATCCAACACTTCTTCAGCATGCAACGGACACTCATCAATAATTGCAACACCCAATACCCAAGGTAACACAATAGAAAATGTAAGCCCGTACAAGTGATTCGGAGGCACACTTGCAACCAAAGGAGTTTTCAGTTCTGGTAAGGTTGATTTGATAGCCAAAGCTTCTAAGAGAAGGTTAGCTATCGTTTTCTTAATCGCCTTAGGCTCTCCAGAAGAGCCTGATGTATAGATAATAAGCCCTGTATCCTGAGCATCGAAAGAGAGTTCAAAAAATGACTGTTCAAACATACAGCAGTCATCATTTAAAGCATTTAAAAAACTATCATCCAAGATGGTGGTCACATCATGACAGTCAGCGATATGATCTAGGGTACGCTTATGTAAATTTGGAGGTAATATTACCACGCGACATGTCTGCCAAGCGGCCAACAAAGCAACCGAAAATGCATAGCGCCCCTTGCAACGAATTAGCACAGCACCACAACTGCGCTCAAGCTGCAGCTTCAAGCTAGAGAAGTCCGCCACAAAACGAGCCAAATCAATCGTTTTATCCCTACATAAAGCAAACGGATAAGCATTTAAAAAACGCAAAACTACTTTATCATCATTTTGCTTATCCGCAGTCAACATCAGCGACCCTTATGATCCCAAACCGTGTGACCATTCTTAATCATATTCACCATACTCTGCTTAAAAGGTTTCACCTCAAGCCATGGAAAACGAAGTCTGCGCCATACATACTCTGACATCATCAATGTGCCCAGTAAAAAATAAATAATCACACCATTATATAGCGCCCATAGAGCATTATCCGCCCATAGAGCCAAGCAAATGCATAGCACTACATTCATAGCAAAGAATCCAGCCCAAAGCCAAGTCACCTGCCTACAATACTCAGGAATACCCGCAGGTAATTCAGGAAAATCCAGACGCGCAAAGCGTTCAATTAATGATTGATCTGTTTGCAAAGTCCTGTAAAAAACAAAAAACATCGCCATATTTATAAAAATCGGAATCACTTTCGCGCTAAACACCTGAAAAAACAGTGCTCCAAGCAGCAATAAAACTCCAAACAGAAGAAACTTCCAATCCGAATAATCACTACGATAAAAGCGCCGCAAACAAAGTACGGCAATCAACATGGGAATAATCCAAGAAATATCATATCTAATTGCCAGATAAACCAACAAAGGATACATCAAAATCAACACCGTAATTGCAACGGACTGAAGTAATTTCAGCACCCTTATTTGCTTCGGTTGGCTTCAATATGTGCAGCCAATGCTGCCAACGATGAGAAAATTTCCTCATTGCGATCATCACCTGACTTAATCTTCACGCCATAGCTTCGCTCTACCACAATTGCCAGTTCAAGGGCATCAATAGAGTCTAATCCTAAGCCTCCACCAAACAAAGGCTCATTAACATCAATATCTTCTGGCTTTATGTCTTCAAGATTCAACTCTTCAACAAGCATCTTCTTTAACTCTTCCTGCAAATCAAGCCCCCTCCGCTCCATCTTATCCACCTCCAAAACAAACCCTAAAAATGTAACGCATGTTATCTATAATAGTGTAAGTTTCAATAAGGGGGGGGGGACATAGACTATTGTGATTCAGCGGCTTAACGCAGACAAAAAGGAAAACACCACTTAAAAAAAAGAATTGGTTTTTTTGTAACTATTCAGCACCCATCATAAAATTGGGTTTATGGGCGTCAAACA
>CAYPXU010000015.1:0-18452 GCA_964414875.1 uncultured Zetaproteobacteria bacterium
TTTTGGATATGCCACCCTTATTACATACAACCGATGCAACGGTGATTGCATCCAAGGTAGATGGGGTATTGTTGGTTTATCATATTGGCTCAGTGGTTCGTGGCGCATTAAAACGGGTAAAAGAAAATATTGAGAATGTTGGTGGTAAGGTGTTGGGCGTGGCATTGAATGGTGTGCGTGGCGATCTTTCCCCAGATTATAACAATTATAAAATGGATCATCATTATGCTTATGCCTATGGTGAAAACGAAATGCAGCGGAAAAATTGGTTTGAGCGCAATTCGGAGATAGCCAAGAAATTCATGAAAGATGTTTGGCAGCGTATCTTTGATCGCTTCGGGAAGGGCGGTTAAATGCAGAGCGACCTTAATCGTTTAAGGTATCGTAAAAGCCGCAGACATAAGATTATTGGTCTCTTTGTATTATGTGTAGTGGTGGCATTGGTTATGGTGATGATGCGTACATGCTCGGATCAATTTGCTGAGCCCTACAATACGAATTACCAACCCATGGATACGGAACGAAAACAGGGGAATAACCCCTGATCCATCAAAGCATAAGGGTGCCCTTTCCGCCAGCTGTGATGCTGACCCTGATACTCACTATTTTATTGTTATATGCTGCATATGTATTGGCTCCAGGGTTGATTGGGGGACCGATTATGGTGATTGGCGCTTTGATGATGGTGGTGGTGGCATTTAGTAGTATTGAGCTGACATTATATCTACTTATATTATCAACATTGCTATCTCCAGAGTTGACATTTGGAGGGGCTACACAGGCGCAGTTGGCAAGTGGCATGGTTAATACCACGGAATCACGTGGTATCACATTACGTTTGGATGACATTTTATTAACCTTGGTGTGCGTGACGTGGATGTTTCGCATGGCTATTTTTAAAGAGTTAGGTGTTGTGCGTAGCACGCCGATTAATCAGCCTATTGCGTGGTATTGGTTGGCCGCTTTATTTGCAACACTCATAGGTATGTTTGCAGGGCGAGTGGGTGGTTATGGATTCTTCTTTATTATTAAATATTTAGAGTTCTTTGTTCTTTTTTACATGATTATCAATCATTTACATGATGAAAATGCGATTAAACGCTATCTTTTAATCATGTTGATTACATGTGTATTGGCAAGTTTGGCTGGCATTGCTCAGATTCCATCTGGCGCGCGTGTTTCAGCACCATTTGAAGGTGAGATGGGTGAGCCTAATAGTTTTGGTGGTTATCTTGTACTAATGTTCTCAATAGTTTTGGGAATGTTTTTATATGCTAAAAAAGGGCAGCAATGGTATTTATTGTTGTTTTCAATGGTTGTTATTTTGGTACCTCTAGCGTTTACCGAATCACGAAGCTCTTATTTATCTTTTGTTGTTGCGATATTGTTTTTTATTTTTTTATCCAAGAAAAAATTCTTGTTAATTACTGCTTGTTTGGTGGGGGTAACAATATTGCCGTTTATATTGCCGCAAAATGTAATTGATAGGGTGATGTTTACATTTAATCAGGCTGAACAACGAGGGCAACTGGCGGTTGGCGGGGTGAATATTGATACCTCGACCACTGAGCGATTAAAATCATGGGAAAATGTATTAACGAAATACTTTCCCAGGCATCCAATGATGGGTGTTGGGGTGACAGGTGGGCCATTTTTAGATGCCCAGTATCCACGCGTACTGTTGGAAACAGGGATGATTGGCTTGGTCTTCTTTTTATGGTTTTTACGGCGGATATGGGTGCTGTTACGCCAGTGTTATGATGAAATAAGAGACCCAATGCTCAAAGGGGCATCTTTGGGGGCAATTTGTGGTTTTGCTGGTTTATTGGTGCATGGCATTGGTGCAAATACCTTTATTATTGTTAGAATAATGGAGCCATTTATGATTCTTATTGGCCTATTGATGGCGGCATTATTTCTTGAGCGTGAGCGTCGAGCCAAGGGAAACGAGCAGAATTCCTTGCAAAGTGATGCTAGTCAGCAAGTATTGTTACGATGAACGCTTATGTGAAACGTATACTGGGGCTGCTTAGCCTGCTTTGTTTGATAGGCATTCAGGGCATGATGGTTTCGGCTGCAGAGGTGCGGGATGTTCGTTTATGGACAGCACCTGATCATACACGTGTGGTATTTGATTTAGATCGTAGTGTTGATTATGAAGTTTTTCGTTTGCATAAACCAGAACGTGTAGTGATTGATATAAAACGCGCTAAAATGAAGAAAATCGTATCATTGGCTCTGCCTGATCCGGTGATTAAAAGTGTGCGTTATGGTGAACCTAAGAAGGGTGTTTTACGTATTGTTTTGGATGTGCAGAAAAAAAACATTGCTTTGCGGACATTTCTATTAAAACCCATGCAGGGGCAACCACATCGTTTGGTTGTTGATTTAACACGTAAAGAATCGAAATTCGTAACACCAGTAAAAAAGTTGATTGCAAAAAACAGGCAGCATGAGGTTGTGATTGCGGTAGATGCTGGACATGGTGGAGAAGATCCTGGGGCGATTGGTCGTCACGGCTTAAAAGAAAAAGATTTCACCCTACGTGTGGCTAAAAAATTAGCGGCATTGATTAATAGTAAGCCCGGTATGCGTGCTGTACTGACCCGCAAAGGTGATTATTTTGTCCCCTTGAGAAAACGTGTGCGATTGGCTCGCCAAGCAGGCGCTAATTTAATGATTAGTATTCATGCCGATGCTGTAAAAACACGCTCAGTACAAGGTGCTAGTGTGTATACCTTGGCTGAACGTGGGGCAACACCCGATAGGGTTGCTGTCGCCTTAGCTGCCAAGGAAAATGCTGCTGATGAGATTGGTGGTGTGGTGCTAAGCCAAGAGGTGGATGATCCGATGGTGCGTAATATTTTGGGTGATATGGCGAAACGTGATAGTTTGAATAGTTCACAGTTATTGGCTGAGAATATGTTGTTGCAAATGGAAAAAGTGGGCTCAATTAAATATAAAACTCCCAAACGTGCACGTTTTGTCGTATTAACAGCTTTGGAAATACCCAGTGTTTTGGTTGAGTTGAATTTTATCTCTAATCCCAAACAAGAACGGAAAATGAAGACTAGAAAACATCAAGATCGTTTGGCGGCGGCATTATATGAAGCGAGTAGAAACTTTTTTAGCCGTATGGGTATGATGGACGCTAAAGGTTCTGCATCATCGTCATGATGTATTTGTAAGCAGGAAAAGGCTTGCATGGATGACTTATAAATATTTTAGGTAGGTAGTTTTGTATAAACGATTATTAGAATTTTTAAGACCGTATATTGGACGTTTGGG
Source organism: uncultured Zetaproteobacteria bacterium (assembly GCA_964414875.1). Classification (GTDB taxonomy): domain Bacteria; phylum Pseudomonadota; class Zetaproteobacteria; order Mariprofundales; family Mariprofundaceae. The sequence goes on from CAYPXU010000015.1 coordinate 3,289, forward strand.
CATAGCGATGGTTTGTATGGTGATACTTGCTGCAACAACAGCTGGTATGGCATGGCTGTTACAACCGGCTTTGGATCAGGCTTTATCGGGTAAAACGGAGTATATTTATTATATTCCCATTGCTGTGATTGCTTTGTATACCGTAAAAGGTGCGGCTTATTTCGGGCAAGCATATTTGATGGGCTGGATTGGACAGCGTGTTATTTATGACTTGCGCAATCAGATTTATAGTCGTTTAACAGCCCAGTCGTTGAACTTCTTTGCGCATCGTAAAACAGGTGAGCTATTGGCGCGCATTAGCTATGATGTAACGCTCGTGCAATCGGCAGTAAGTACGTCGGTCACGGCATTGATGCGTGATACGATGACGATTATTTTTCTGATAGGCGTTATTTTTTATCAGGATTGGATGCTTGCTTTGATCGCCATGGCTGTGTTTCCTGTCATTATTTACCCTATTTTGCGTTTTGGTCGGAAAATGCGTTCAGCAACCTATGATGGTCAGGTTGTGATGGGTGAGATGTCGAGCCTTATTGAAGAGACCGTGGGTGGCATTCGTGTCGTAAAAGCTTTTGGCATGGAAGATTATGAACGTAAGCGTTTTCGCGATTTGATTGGTGGTTTTATGAAACACCAAATGCGCATTTTTAAAGTCAATGCCATGTCATTTCCGATTATGGAATTGGTGGCTGGTTTTGGTATTGCAGGTGTATTGTTTTATGGTGGTTTACGTGTGGCAGCGGGTGAAGCAACAGCTGGTACGTTGATGTCTTTTTTAGCTGCTGTGATTATGCTTTATGAGCCAGTCAAACGCTTATCTGGTGCGAACAATCAAATTCAACAGGGTTTAGCAGCGGCAGAACGTATTTTTGATATTTTGGATGAAGACATCATTGTGTCTGATGCAGCCGATGCGAAAGTGTTAAGTGGTTTCCAACATGCGGTTTCTTTTGAAAATGTTGGTTTGTGTTATGCAGGTGCTGAAAAGTCTGTGCTTTCTAATATTAATTTAGAGGTGAAAGCTGGGCAAGTCGTCGCATTGATAGGGCGCAGTGGGGCGGGTAAGAGTTCACTGGCAAACCTTGTGCCCCGTTTTATGGATGTGAGTGAGGGGCGTGTTTTGTTGGATGGTTTTGATGTGCGAGAGTTAACGCAGAAGTCCTTGCGTGAGCAAATAGCTTTGGTGACCCAAGATGTTATTTTATTCAATGATACGGTATTAAATAATATTGCTTATGGTCATGAAGAAATTGATCGTGATCGCGTAGAAGCTATTGCTAAAGCCGCCAATGCCCATGAGTTTATCATGAAGCTTCCGAAGGGTTATGAGACCATGGTGGGTGAGCGTGGGGTGATTCTTTCGGGCGGTCAGCGTCAACGTTTGTCATTGGCACGTGCCTTATTAAAAGATGCGCCAATTTTAATTCTAGATGAAGCAACCAGTAGCTTGGATACCGAGTCGGAACAATTGGTACAGCAAGCGATTGACCGTTTGATGACGGGTCGTACGGTGTTGGTGATTGCGCATCGTCTATCCACGATTCGCCATGCCGATTGTATTGTTGTTTTGGATGATGGTGGTATTGCTCAAATGGGACGGCATGAAGAATTATTGCAGCAGGGTGGTTTGTATGCTGAATTATATCATATGCAGTTTGAGTCAAAAATGTCGTGAAAGATAAAATTTTAGCATGGCTGATTCCATGTATTATTTTTTCTATTTATTTTGTTTTAAAGCATACGGTACGTTGGAAAATCATTGGTGAGCCTTATGATCCCAATGGTGATCCCTATTTATTGGGTTTTTGGCATGCGCGCATACTTATGATGGCCTACCCACATCAGAACTGGAATGGTGTGGTGATGGTGTCAGAGCATCGTGATGGTGAATATATTGCTAAAGCTGGAAAATATATGGGTATTGATGCTGTGCGAGGTTCTTCAACACGTGGTGGAATGCGGGTGTTTTTAACGATGTTACGTATGGCTAAGCGTGGTAAATCATTGGGGATTACTCCCGATGGTCCGAAAGGCCCCGCAGAAGTCGTGCAAATGGGTACTGTAAAGTTATCTAAAAAAACAGGGTTGCCATTGCGTGCTGTGTGTTATGCGAGCAAGCGCCATTGGCGGGTAAATTCGTGGGATAAATTTTATATCCCTAAACCTTTTACGCGCGGTGTATTTGTTATGGGTGAAGCTGTTTATGCTGCGGATGATGATGCTGAGACATTGCTGGCTTTTCAGAAAGCCATGGATGATGTTCAAATGCAAGCGGACAGTTATTTTTTATAATATTCATCGAGAATGTCTTAATCGTTAGCAGCGATATTTAGCCAAGTTCCTTCAAGTAGGCCTGCATCAACGATGATTAATTTTTTATAGTGCCAACGCTCGAAGATACTTTCAATAATAGCCAAGCCAGCAATCATCAAATCGGCACGACCTTGTTCAATCGCAGGAATGGCTTGCCGCTTTTGGAGTGTCATGGCGAGTAGCTGGTTGCGCAAATCGACAAAACGTTGTTTTGAGATGCAATGATTGTTCACAATATCCGCATCATAATCAGTAAGCCCCAAATCAATGGCGGCAAGTGTGGTCACTGTACCCGCAGTGCCAACCAAATATTTGGGAGCAATAATCTGTTGGTTGCTTTCTTGCCAATATTTTTCAACTGCATCAAGGTGTTGATGGCAGGAGGCTTTCATAGCTTCGTAATCTTCTTTGCTGGGTGGGTCACTGTGTAAGTGTGCTTCAACTAGGCGGACAACACCCATTTTTCGGCTAATGGCATCGATGTTTTTGTTATCTTTAGCGCGAACGAATTCGGTGCTTCCGCCGCCAATATCAAACAATAACAAGTCACGGCAAATATTCTCTGGCAATACGGCACAACTTCCAGCTAGTGAGCGATTCGCCTCTTGTGTGCCATCAATGATTTGAATATCAATGCCTGTTTCTTTTTTAACTTGCTGGCAAAAATCCATACCATTTTCAGCATCACGCATGGCAGCAGTTGCCACGGCAGATAGGTGTGGCGCTTCTATGTGAAACTCGTTGAGTAGATCTGAAAATTCATGAAAGGCATGCATGGCGCGTTGCATGGCAGCATCACATAGTTTGCCACTTTGATGCAAGCCTTCACCCAGTCGGATAATGCGATGGGTATAAGCCATAATATGCCAAGGTGTCGTGGCGTGTTTATCTTGTTGTCTTTTGGCGATCAATAAACGAAAGGTATTGGAGCCAATATCAATGGATGCGTAAGCTTGCTGTGTCATGGGTTGTTGCGATGTATTTTTGATAGTTTTACGTAATGTTCGGCAGAATGTTTTAAGAAGTCTTTCTCTTTATCTGTCAGGGGACGACGTTCGCGAGCTGGTGAGCCTGCATAGAGATAGCCACTACGTAGAACTTTTCGTTCGGGAACAAGAGAGCCTGCAGCCAATAGGCAGCCCGATTCTAAAACCGCTTGATCCATGACAATGGAGCCCATGCCAACCAAACAAAGGTCCTGTATTTCACAGCCATGTAAAATCACACGGTGGCCAACCGTAACATCATTGCCGACAATGCAAGGGTTCACACCATGGCTGGTGTGCAGGGTACAATGATCTTGAATATTAGAGCGCTCACCTATATGAATATCATGGACATCGCCACGTAATACGCTTTGGTACCAGATGCTTGAATCAGCAGCAATGTCTACTCGTCCCATTACTTCGGAAGATTCAGCAATCCATGCAGATGCCGCGACTGTTGGTTGCCAATGTTGATAAGGGCGAATCATGCTCTTTAAACCTCTTTTAAATTAGAACTACTTTTAGGTGTTGGCTTTACTGTTTTTAATACGATGTTATTTGCATCAGATGTCTTGTCTGTGATGCGGCTACAGCGGCCATTGATAGCGGAGCCTTCCGCTAAAGACATAACGCTGTATTCAAGATTGCCATTAAGACAGCCTGTTTCACCGATCTTTAGGCTATCACTGGCACGTACATTGCCTTCAATAACGCCATGTAAAACAAGGCTAGGCACATCAACTTCACCCGAAATTTTTGCACCCTCACTTACAATCAGTGTGCCACCTTTGGATGAACGAATATTGCCTTCAAAGCGCCCATCAATGCGTACAGCACCTTCAAACGATAATTCGCCCGTAATCACGGAATGTGCGCCAATAAGCGTGTCAATTTGTTGGTGATCATTGTTTGTTGTAGCCGTGGTCTTGTCGCGTTTTCGTAGCATGTATTTAAAAATCCTCAAATGTACATATTTCTTGTGTTAGTTTTTTGCCTTTTGAGTCTGAGACTATGGCGATGATATTGCTCATATGTTCAGGTTTGGCTGTATTTTCTGGCCAGTGTAACTGACCTTGTAAGAATATATGAGTTTCTATCCGAAATGGCAATGTGTTTTGCGTGCCTTTAAAGAGTAAGCGAATGTTTTTGCCTTGTTTATCTTGTGTGACAAAGCGTATTGAACCACGCAAACGGCGGGGATAGTTGCCGCCTTTTACCAGTGTGATATTGAAGGAAAATGATTCCGAATCGATATGTTTTATAGAGGCTCTTAAAAGTTTGGTGCCTTGGTTTTTGCGTGCTTCTAAAATGCTTTCAAATACATGCAAACGCCTATTTGCCTGATCAATAGTGCCTTGTTGTTGTTTGATAATATCTTCCAAGCTAAGGATCTGAGCGTGTTTGACCTCATTATTGGCTTCGGAGGAGGCTAATTGATCATGCAGCTGCTCAAATTGATTTTGCAGTTGAATGAGTTGAGGTTGGATTCTGGAAGTAGGTTGTTTTGGTAGATAATAACTGCCAGCTGCAGCCCCGATAATAAGAAGAAGCAGTGGCATAAGTAGCAAAGTGATAGGGCGAATAGACCAGTTTCTGGCTGCCTTTTTGCTATCTGCATCAATAATCATGACTTGTTTAGGCTTAAAAACAGCTCGTTGTATACGCTGTATTAGGGATGGTTTTTTCATGCCTTATGGCCATTGTGCATGTAGGGAAAGCCCAAGGGATTCTTTAAAAGAAAACATAATATTGGCGTTTTGTAGAGCCTGCCCAGATGCGCCTTTGAGTAGGTTGTCAATGCAGCTTACAATAACGGCTTCGGTTTCACTCAAAACACAGAGTCCTATATCGCAACGGTTACTGCCTGCTACGGACTTGGTAGAAGGCAGCTCTCCTTGCGGTAATACACGGACAAAGTCTTCATCTGCATAAGCTTGAGATAATAAGGCATGCCATGTGTCCGTATTTGTGCCTGTCAGGTGAAGCGTGCTTAACATGCCACGGGTCATGGGGATAATATGAGGTACAAAACGAATGCGAATATCTTGTTTGCCAAAGCCTTGTGCCCACTCTTCCATTTCCCATGCATGACGGTGCCGTGGTAGACCATAGGCAGATAAACCTTCGTTTATTTCGCAATATAATAGATTTGTTTTGGCAGAACGCCCAGCCCCAGATGTGCCAGATTTAGAATCTACAATGATGGGAGTGTTATCCATAACACCAGCTTGCAAAAGAGGAATCAGTGGTAGTAATGTGGATGTTGGATAACAGCCAGGGTTGGCAACCAATTGGGCTTGGCGAATATCATTACGTGCCCACTCACTTAGTCCATATACTGCTTGTTTGAACAATTCAGGGTATGGGTGTGTGATGCCGTAGGCCTGTTGATAAATATCGCCTGATTGATGGCGGAAATCGGCAGATAAATCGACGACTTTCTTGCCACTATTCAATGCCTGCTTAACACTTTCGGCCGCTGCGCCATGTGGCAGAGCAGTAAAGACCAGTTGTATATCATCATCTAAATCTGCATCAGCAGCAGCCAATGTTTGATTGCCAATGGCGCTGGCAATGCCAGGTAAAACATCACGAACTTTTTTTCCTGCCTGCGAGTGTGCACCCAAATGAGTGATGTTGAAATGCGGGTGGTTTTCGATCAGGCGAATAAGTTCTGCACCCGTATAACCAGTAGAGCCAAGAATGGCGACGTTGATATTCATGGCAAGATGTTAATAATATCTGAGCATTATTGCCAATATGAATTGCATTTATAGCAAAAAACAAATACTTGACTAAATTACTCTGGTTTATAATATCCGACTTTTTCATGTGGATATAGGAGTGTGCAATGCGATTAACAAGTAAAGGACGTTATGGTGTATCAGCGATGGTTGATATTAATAATAATGGCAAAGATGGTAAACCCGTTACGCTTGCAGCTATTTCTGAAAGGCAGTTTATTTCTCTTTCTTATTTAGAACAGCTCTTTCGCTCGTTGCGGGCTGGTGGTTTGGTGCGTTCCATTCGTGGTCCTGGCGGCGGATATTTGTTGGCACATCCTGCCAATGAAATTACTATAGCCGATGTCATCCAAGCGGTGAATGAACCGATTCGTACAACCATGTGTGAGAATGCCGTGCGTGGTTGTCATCGTGGAAAACGTTGTGATACGCACCAGTTATGGGATGCGATGGGTAAACATATTTATCGTTTTCTGGATGTGGTGACTATTGAAATGGTGTGTCAAAAAGAGGTGGATTTGTATAATTTGGAATTAAAGCCAGTTGAAGATATTATCCCTGAAGTAGTGATGGAACAAAGAATTGCAAAGGTATCTTGATTATAATGCGACTTGCCCAACCTTAGATATAGTTTTAGAGGCTATGCATGAGGCTGCGACCCATGCTTCTGGAAACCCATCAAGCATGCACTGGGCAGGAAGGTCGGCACGTCGTGCTTTGGATGATGCGCGTGATAAAATAGCCCACTATTTGAATGTGGAGTCTGGTTCGCTGGTGTTTACATCGGGTGGTACGGAAGCCAATAATATGGCAATTTTTGGTTGTTTATCGGCAGCGAAAAAAGGTCGGGTTGTGGTTTCTGCGATTGAACACCCTTCAGTATTGCAAACGATTACCTATTGGTGTGAACGTTTGGGGCATGAGCTGTGTTTGGTGCGCCCGCAAAAAAATGGGCAAGTAGATGCCGATGTTTTTTGTGCAGAATTGGATGAAAATACTGTGATGGTATGTTTGATGTGGGCGAATAATGAAAGTGGTGTGATTCAACCTGTGCATAAGGTCGTGCAGGCATGTAAGAAATTATCGATTCCTGTTTTGGTCGATGGTGTGCAAGCCTTAGGGAAAATGGAGGTGGATGTTGGCGCACTAGATGCGGATTTCACTTCTTTTTCAGCGCACAAAATTGGTGGTCCAAAAGGCGTGGGTGTGTTGGCGATTCGCCGAGGTGTACAGTGTGAAACATGGGCATTGGGCGGTGGTCAAGAACGTGGTCGCCGTTCAGGCACTGAAAACGTACCCGCTGTTGCAGGCTTTGCAGCGGCTTTGGGTGTGTTGAATTATGCTGATGCCGAGGTAGTGCGAGATGGCTTTGAAGAAAAGCTGCTTGCGAAAATGCCAGATGTAACAATTCATGGTGCTGATGTTGAGCGAGTAGCAAATACCAGTATGTTTACTGTACCTGGTATGGATGGTGAAACGCTTTTGATGCAGCTTGATTTATCTGGTTTTGCAGTGGCATCGGGTTCTGCTTGTTCATCAGGTAAACGTGAACCTTCGCATGTATTGCAAGCTATGGGTGTCAATGAGCGTGCTGCGCGCAGTAGTTTGCGAGTAAGTTTTGGTATTGAACATACGGAAGATGATGCGTCGGCATTGGTGGATGAGTTGGTGCGCATTCGTGGTTTGTTAAAACATATGGCAGGGCTTTAGGAGTGTGGTATGAGTGATGTTGATATTTCTTTGAGCGATGCAGCGTGTGAACAACTGAAAAAAGCACTGGCGGATGCGGATAAAAAGGCAGTGCATTTATCGGTGCGCGAGGCTGGTTGCTCTGGTCTTGAGTATGTCATGGAGTATGCTGATGCACCGCTTGATAGTGACTTGGTGCGTGAATTTGATGGTTTTTCCCTGTATGTCGATAAGGATTCGTATGCCAAGGCACTGGCGGGCTTGCAGGTTGATTATCAGAAAGATGTTTTATCATCAGCTTTTGTATACCATAATCCGAACAAGAAAGGTGAGTGTGGTTGTGGGGTTTCCTTCACAATATAGCTATCCAGTTCAGCATTGATTTTCCCGATAGCTGTGTCAAAGATGCTCGTGTACAAGAGTACATTCCGCGTCTTTTCCTTGCTCTCGAATAAATCAATGGCAACCTGAACAGCTATATCTAATGTTTGTGATGCTTTTTTTAAAAGGGAGACAAATGATGCATATTTTATTATCTATTTCAGGGAAAGAACGTGCGGGTATTGTGCGTGATGTGGCTGAGTCATTGTTAAATATTCATGCCAATATTGAAGATTCATCCATGACTGCTTTGCGTGGTCGTTTTACCATGATGTTGATTGTAAATTTGGATGCAAATAGCAGTTTTGGCGAGTTGAAAGCCTCTTTGGCAGAGCTTGAACAGCGTACTGGCTTAACTGTTCAATCACAACAATTATCAGAAGATGAGGTGAATCATGTACCGCTAGAGCCTGATTGTGTGATTACTGTTTCAGGTGCGGACAAACCAGGTATTGTGCATGCAGTGTCCGATGTTTTGGCAGGCTTGGATGTGTCCATTGTTGATGTTTCGACCCAATCACGGGAAAGTGAGCAGGGTAATATGTATATGATGGCATTAGAAGCTGTGAGTGGTGAGCATGTTGATGCAATGCAGCAGGCTTTGGCTAAGGCCTCGAAAGAATTAGGCGTAGATATTCAAGTACATGCCTTAGAATCTTCTATTCTGTAAGATGATGGGCGCAATACATTGAAGAAAGTTTTAACCCTTCCAGATGCACGCTTGCGTCAAAAATCAAAGCTAGTAGAAGTCTTTGATGAAGCATTAAAAAGTCTTGTTGAAGAAATGCAACTATCTATGGAAGAAGGTCCTGGTGGTGTGGGTATTGCGGCTCCACAGTTGGGTGAGATGCTTCGCATTGTGACGGTGGACTGCTCTTTGGGTTTGCACCCATGTAAAAATCACGGTCGTTTATTGATGGTCAATCCAGAAATTATATATCAATCGGGTAAGGCCTTGGGACGTGAAGGATGTTTGTCTGTGCCTGAATGGGTGGCGACAGTATCACGCTCGAAAAAAGTAACGGTGGGTTATCAAAATTTATTAGGTGAACACCATGAGGTGTCTGCGACAGGTTTTGAAGCGCGGGTGATTCAGCATGAATTGGATCATTTGGACGGGGTGTTATTTATTGATCGTGTGCTTTCTGTGCACGACCTTGTTCGCCGTATGTGATTGATATTGGTTTTCCTGAATGATAACTATTACTAGTTATTTGTATTGTTTATGTTTTAATGTTCACACGTTTTGAAACGATGAGTATTTTATTGTCGATGCTAATTATCAATTTATCCTTGGAAAAGGACTTTCGGGAGATTGACAATAAAAATACTTTCTTATGAGTCTGTAAAAAATATCACCAGCATAAGTGTGATGCTTATCAGTGGCATTGCTCTATTGGGTTGGTGGATAGATCATGCTGCTTTGGCAGCATGGCTGCCTGCGATTGCAGATATGACCTTTAACACTGCGCTCTGTTTTATGTTTGTAGCGACTGCTTGCTTGATGTCAGGATCGCGTTCGGTTGGCATTGGCATTGGCATTGGCATTTTTGCATTGCTGTCCTTGCTGCAAGATTTTTTTGGACTGCGTTTTGGCATTGATAATTTACTGTTCAATTCACATGGCTATGGGCTGACTAGCCCGCACCTAGGACGCATGTCACCCAATACAGCGGCAGGCTTTCTGTTAAGCGCGATTGTGCTTGTTTCAATGTCGATATTCAAATCGAAGAATCGATTCACCACAATGACCCATACCCTCATTATACTGTTGGGGCTATTGGCATTTATTGGTGTCAGTATGACCGTTCTGATTTCAGATGTGCCAGAAGGATTTTCCCATTTTGCTTCCATGTCGTTGCTTACGGCTATTGCATTTCTGCTGGTATCTATCAGTTTATTGAGTATTTACGCACAGAAATATCAATATGCAGGGGTAAATGTCTTTCTGCATTCTGCTATTCATTTAATGTACAGGCTAAAATATCCACAGAAATTTGTTTTAATCAGCCTAGTGATGCTTATCCCTCTGGCTTTCCTGATGTCGGGAAAACTAACGCAACTAAATCAGGATGTTAGCAAAGCTAAGATTAAAGTTATGGGGATTGAGCATATACTGGCTACCAGTAAGTTGTTGAAGGTCGTGCCTGAGCATCGTGGCATGCTCAATGCCAAGCTTGCTTCCTCTGAAATATTCAGTGAAACAATGCAACAGAAAACAGCGGAAGTGGATGCCCTGTTTGCAGTCAATAACTTGATGAACAAGCGGCATGCAGAAAATATCGATGTGCCAGATGAGTGGCCAGCCATTAAAGAGCGATGGGAAAAGATTAAAGCCAACCGTCATGACTCTAAGCTATCATGGCGCTTACATACGGAAATTATTGCGTTACTTGGTAAACACCTGCGTGATGTTGGCAATATCACCCTGCTTTCCTACGATGAGGATCCTATGATTCATAATATCGTAGCCGCCGAGTTGGAAATACTGCCGCAGTTGTTCGAGCAAATCGGTCAGTTGCGTGGGCAAGGTGCAGGTTTTATTGCACGAAGATCTATATCTGTCGATGAACAGTTACTGCTGGGCAGTATGGCCAGTGAAATCTCACTGCTACTGCATGAGTCAGAACAGCTACTTACTTATGCGCTAAAAGATATAAAACATCCCGAATTAGAAAGATTGAACACAGACTTTTCTTCAGCCACCAATACATTCCTTGCTGTCGCCGAAACACAATTAATATCAGGCAAGCTACGGTCTATTTCACCCGAACAATATTTCACCGTGGCGACACGCGCTTTAAAAGCTGGATATGATTTCAATAATAGTGCCTTAACCTTCTTGAAACAGATTGTTGTGCAACAGATTAATGAAAGCGTGTCTTTACAATATACCATTAAGCTGTCGGCAGTATTAATTATATTGCTTATCCTGTATCTCTTTTGGGGCTTCTATCAATCGGTGATGAATACAATTAACGCGTTAGACGATGCCGTTCAACGCGTGCGTGATGGCGATTCGGATGTAATTTCTGCGTTACCAACCAAGGATGAGATGGGTCATGTTGTAGCCTCATTCAATGCCATTTCTAATGAACTAATGCGTGTTAGTTCGCATATGAGTGCGGTTGTTGATCATACTGTGGATGGAATTATTACTATTGATGAGCATGGCGTGATCAAGTCATTTAATCCTGCTGCTGAGACTATTTTTGGTTATTTGGCTGGTGAAGTGATAGGGCAGAACATCACCAAACTCATGCCTGAAAAGTATCACGAACGCCATCAAGTGGGGTTGCAGCGTTACAGTCAGGTTGGCGAAGAACTTGTGGTTGGTGCATCTAAAATAATTTCGCAGCATGGCTTAATGAAGGGTGGGGCGGAGTTCCCTATGGAACTATCCATTAGTTCCATGGTGATGGAGGGGCAACAGTTTTTTGTCGGCATGGTGCGCGATATTTCTGAGCAACAGGAGATGGAAAAACAACTTCTGCACGCTCAAAAAATGGAAGCAGTGGGTGCATTGGTGGGCGGAGTTGCTCATAACTTTAACAACCTACTTGCGGGTATTGTAGGCAAGGCATATCTGGCCAAAAGAAACATCACCGACAAACCTCAAAAAGCGATGAAACATCTTGAGTCCATCGAAACCATATCTCAACAAGCTGGTGATATGGTCAAACAGCTATTGACCTTTGCCCATAAGGACTTTTTCCTCGAGGAGAAGGATACGCTACTGGCAACCTTGATTAAGGAAGGATATAAAACCGCTAAGTTGGGTATTGCAGAAGATGTTACGCTTCATCTGAATATCACTGCCCCAAATATTATGGTGCACTGTGATGCTAATCAGATTCAGCAAGTGCTGATGAATATGATGAACAATGCTCGCGATGCGGTGGCAGATTGTTCTGAAAAACGTATCTCCGTCAGTTTGTCTGCCATGACCCCTACTGCTGAATTTTTCCATAAACACGCTGAACTTAGTATTGGCGAATATGCCTGTTTAACAATATCTGATACAGGTCATGGTATGGGTAATGAAACGGCGCAAAAAATATTTGATCCATTTTATACCACCAAAGAGGTGGGCTTAGGGACAGGCCTAGGTCTTTCATCCTCATTCGGTAGCATTGCTGCTCATGCAGGTGTCATTGATGTAGAAAGTGAAGTAGATGTAGGCACAACTTTTAGCGTGTACCTGCCGCTTATAAAATCAGGCGAATCAATTTCTGATAACAACGAGCATCAAACAATTATTCCCAGTTCGCATCATGAGACGATCCTTCTTGTTGATGATGATGAACTTGTTATTGAATTCATGCATGAGGTTCTTGAAGGTCTCGAGTATAAAGTGTTTGCAGCAAGAAATGGCGGTGAGGGACTTGAATTCTACAAGAAGAAAGCTGATGAGATCGCTGTCATCATTACGGATGTTGTTATGCCAGTTATGGGTGGTGTGGATATGTTCAGGGAAATACGCAAGATCAACAGTACAGTGCCCGTTGTGTTTATAACGGGTTACGATGAGGGCAATGTAATTCTTAATGATAGTGAAAATGAAAACAGCATCGTTCTCTCTAAGCCTGTACATATCGAAGAATTATCACGAGTCATTCAGGAAATGATGTAAGAATTGCCAGCGTTGCTGGACGGGTGATCAGGACGTTGATGGAGATGTGGTATACGGCCAAGATCAGTTCCAAGGCAGAAAACAGCGTAAGGCGAGTTTATTGCGCTTTCTGAACGGTTACAATACCGTTAAGCCCGATAAATGTATTGATGGCATGACACCAGATGAAAAACTGTATGAGTATTTCTATGCTAAATAATGTAAACAACGCTAGGGATTCTTACACAGGTTTAGTGCAGGCGGAATGGCTTGAATAATTTAAAATTGATAATATCTGCGAACTTGAGGTTTCCAGTATTTGTATAGTAAGGGGATAAATGTGAAGTATAAAGTGTTTCCTGAAAATCCATTTTTAATGACATTTTCAAAAATTGCAATGATTGATGCAGTCGTGGTGGTTGCAACGATTGTTTTGGCAATATGGCAAGAGCATTGGATGTGGTATGTGATACCTAGCGGTGTGGTGATAGCTATTGCTGTGTTTGTGGTGTTAAATAAGCGTTGCTTGCGGCAGTTATCATGTCCAAAGTGTGCGAGGCATGTAGCGTTTGAGGCAGGTGAAGGTTTTGTGTGTGAAAATTGTAGAATTGGTTGGGAGATGAAATAATGCCAAGTTTTGATATTGTATGTGAAATGGATATGCAGGAAATGGATAATGCGGTCAATCAGGTGAAAAAAGAAATCGCTACGCGTTATGATTTTAAACATAGCAAGGCGAGTATTGAGTTGGATGATGGAAAAATCACGCTGCTGGGTGACGATGTAAATAACCTCAATACGGTTGCAGAGATTTTACGTGCCAAGATGGTGCGCCGTAAATTGGAAGCCAAGTCATTGGAATATGGTGATATTGAAAATGCGAGTGGTGATACGCGCCGCCAAGTGGTAACCATTAAACAAGGTGTGGATAAAGAAACTGCGAAAAAGATTGTGAAACATATCAAACAAGAAAAAATGAAGGTGCAAGCCGCTATTCAAGGTGAACAAGTGCGCGTGACAGGTAAAAAACGTGATGATTTACAAGCAGCGATGGCATTGGTGCGCGGCATGGATGCGGATAGACCTTTAAACTTCACCAATTTTAGAGATTGACCTATTTTGATGTAGGAGAATTGCTTCTAGTGTAAGCTTTACTGGCTTAATCGTGAATGCAAATAAGGTGCGAGGAAATCAACCAGTTTTCTTGCCAGTGGAGAAGCATGGCTAGGTTGTAACAAGCTCATAGGACGTAACAATTGTGGATGAAGTGGGCGCGTGGTCAACATAGATTCACCTGTTGGCAAGCAAAATTGTGATACCACACCAATACCTAAACCCTGCCGCACAGATTCCAGCACGGCGGATACACCACCTATACAAAATTGAATATGGGGAGGTTTTCCCATCGTTGTTATCCATGCTCGCTCAAGAATATCGCGTGTACCTGAACCTTGTTCTCGCCAAATCAAAGGATAATTTTCAAGTTGCGCCAATTCAATGGAAGAATATGCCGTAAGCGGATGATTGATAGGCATCACAGTGACAATCTTATCTTCTCCAAGGTGCTTCACAGTGCAACACTCAGGAACACTTGAGGGCAATGGGCTTTCCACCAAACCCAAATCATGGTGTTCCATGCTTTCGAATACTTGTTGGCTGTTCACACTATTTACGAACACTTCAATCTGTGGATGTAGTTGATGAAAAGAAACCAGCGCAGCGGGTAAAAGAGATCCTGCAATGGTTTGACTGGCTGATAAGTAAATCCGCCCCGCTTGCAAATCATGTAATTCATCTGCAAAACGATTTAAATCAAGCATGGATTGCTGAACTTTCAAAGCATGAATATAAAAGGCCTCGCCAGTACCAGTGAGTTGAACGCCGCGTCCTTGTCTTCGATAGAGCAGCATGCCAATAGCTTCTTGTAAACGCTTTAATTGGTTGGAAATAGCAGGTTGTGTTAAGCATCGTGATTTGGCTGCGGCACTGACGCTGCCTGTTTGAACCAAAGCAATAAAACTTGCTAGATGATCGGGGTGAATAGTCATGCTGGAAACATATCACCATATATGATATGTTTCATCATAAATCATTATTATTCATTATAATGTTAGACTATAGCTTATGCTCCCATATGTATGCGGAGAAGAGCTATGTTTAGTAAGGGAAAGCGTGCTGATACCAGTAATGGTATTTTATTTGTTACCCTGTTTGCGCTGGCAGCCACGCAAATAAGCCAGTGGCAATGGATTCATCAATGGGGCATTAGTCCACTTATTATTGGTATTGTGCTGGGGATTTTCTATGCCAATACCTTGCATCACCGTATGCCAGAAGCGTGGTTGCCAGGCATCAGTTTTACGGCGAGAAGAATTCTTCGTTTGGCTGTTATTCTTTATGGTTTTTATATCACATTACAAGAAGTGATGATGATTGGGT
>CAYPXU010000016.1:0-17765 GCA_964414875.1 uncultured Zetaproteobacteria bacterium
CGCCTGGATGGCCAGAGTTTGCTTTTTGTACTGAATCCATAGCTAAAGCGCGAACTGCGTTAGCCAAATGTCTACGATTACTCATTTGTTATTACCCCTTGATTTTAAATTTGAAAATAAACTTATAATACTAAATTAAACGTGTTGTGTGGTTTGCACGCGGCGGATATTGCCAACAGAACCAGAAAGAACGACGGTGTCCGTTGTCATATATTTGCCATCAACATCATGACCAACTTTTACATGATCAACATACTCACCACTGGTCAAGCCTGTGGCGATAAACATGCAATCATCAGATGTTACTAACTCATCACGGGTTAGGTAACGCTCTGTATCAATACCTTCTTTCTTGCATAATTCGATTTCAAAATCTTTTTGCGGTGCCATGCGACCAAACATCTCAGCGCCCATTGCACGCGCTGCACATGCAGTCACGATACCTTCAGGTGTTCCGCCAATGCCCAATAGCGCATCAGAACCCATATTTAACACAGCTTGAATTGCACCATTTACATCGCCATCGGTAGCTAGGCGAACTTTTGCACCACAAGCATAAATTTCTTTCAATAGTTGTGCATGACGAGGTTTGTCTAATACGAACACTGTGATTTCAGAGATGTCCTTATTCAAAGCTTTTGCCAATTGATTTAAACGCACTTCAACAGAAGCCGTTGGATCAATTTTTCCGCGTGCAGCTTTTGGATAAACCTGTTTTTCCATGTAAAAACATGAGCCAGGGCGGTACATCGTGCCAGCAGGAGCCGCAGCCAAGGTTACAATAGAGCCAGCCGCATCACGGGCAAATAAATTTGTTCCTTCAATAGGATCCACAGCAATATCAACGCCAATGCCACGACCATCACCAACTTCTTCATCATCGTAAAGGGCAGGGGCTTCATCTTTAGCACCTTCGCCAATAACAATAACACCCTTCATTTTAACCTGATTAATACGTGTGCGCATGGCATCAACAGCCAAGCCATCACCTTCATCTTTTTGCCCAGAGCCTACAAATGGCGCGCAAGCGCGTGCCGCAGCTTCACAAACTTCTACCAGGTCAATTTTTAGATCAGCAACTGTGTTCATTGATTTCCCTCCCAATTTTTTTAAGAAAAACAACTAATGCGGCGGCACACTAGCCTAATTACCTCTAAAAAGCGACCTGTGATCTAGTGCTGGTAAAATGGGCTTATAGAATAAGGCTTGATAATAATTGTTTGTGAATGGTTGCGGGGGCGGCGGCAATCGGGCTGCTTAGTTGTGCGTGTTTGAATGGGTGTTGGTCATCGAAGTTTGTGACTTTACAGCCCGCTTCTTCAGCGAGCAGGCAACCTGCGGCGTAATCCCATAATTTTTCACTGCCATGAATAATAAATTGACCTCGCCCAGCAGCCAGCCATGCCCATTCGAGTGCACAGCTGCCGATATTGCGCTGGCTTCGGTAAAGCTTTTGTGTGGCAAAGCGCGTGGCTGTTTGTGCATCAAGGCGTTTGAAATCGACAAACCCAACAGCTTGCGTTAGCTGCTCGATGGGCTTGCTCTGAATGGGCTCTCCATTAAGCAGAAAACCCTGATCACGAACGGCAGTAAATGTTTCTTGGCGAATAGGGTCGTGAATACAAGCTAGTATCGGTTTGCCCTGATTAATTAACGCAATAGATATAGCAAATAGAGGAATAGGGGTGGCAAAATTACTTGTTCCATCCAAGGGGTCAACACACCAGAACTTTTCATTGGCTTGCAAGCAATTCAACTGCTCATCTTGGGTCATTTCTTCTCCCAGAAAAGCGATGCTTGGCGCAAGTTTGGACAGTTCGTTTTGCAAAAAATCTTGGCATTTTAAATCGGTTTCTGTAACCACGGAACCATCATCTTTGGTGGATGCTTTTGCTTGTTGTTTGAAGCCTGGTAATAGGATGTTTTTACCTGCAGCTTGGGTGATGTGGATGACTTTCTGAATATCGGGTGCCAAATGCCTGCTCCTACTGTTATACTGCGGAAAAGTTATATGTGTTTTAATTATTTGTTGTCTATACACTAATAAGGAGAAGGATTATGCTCAAGGGAAAAATGGTTATCGGGCAGTCAGGTGGCCCGACTGCAGTAATTAATCAATCATTGGTAGGCGCGATTTTGGCTGCACGCCAACAAGATGCGATTACAGGCATACTTGGTGCTCACCATGGTCTTGCGGGCATTATGAATGAAGACTTTATTGACTTAACAACACAATCATTGGAACAACTGGAGCTGGTGGCAAATACACCTGCGGCAGCATTGGGTTCTGTGCGTTTGAAGCCAGGTAGAGCTGAATGCGAAAAAGTTTTTGAAGTGTTTAAAAAACATGATGTGCGTTATTTCTTTTATATTGGTGGTAATGATTCAGCAGAAACAGCATATATCATTGCTGAGATGGCAAAAGAAGAAAATTATGATTTTTGTACGGTGCATATTCCTAAAACCATTGATAATGATTTGAGAGTTACCGATCACTGCCCAGGTTTTGCATCAGCGGCGCGTTTTGTGGCGTTGGCATTTATGGGTGACGATAGAGATAATGCGGCTTTATCGGGTGTGAAAATTAATGTGGTGATGGGGCGTGATGCTGGCTTTTTAACAGCGGCTTCTGCCTTGGCACGCCAAGCTGAGGGGCAAGGACCGCATTTGATTTATGTGCCAGAGAAGACGTTTGATATTGCTAAATTTCAGTCAGATGTAAAAGTAGTTATGAAAAAATATGGTCGTTGTGTGGTGGCTGTTTCGGAAGGTATTACCGACGCGAAAGGGCAGCCTGTGATGACCAGTGGTGAGCGTGATTCGCATGGTAATTTGCAACTATCAGGTACAGGTGCTTTGGGCGATTTTTTGTCTGGAAAAGTAAAAGAAGCTTATGGTGATGAAGCTATACGTGTGCGTGCAGATACCTTTGGTTATCTACAACGCAGTTTTCCAAGTATTGTATCGGATGTAGATGCACAAGAAGCACGTATGGTGGGTGATTTTGGTGTGCGACATGCTGTGGCAAATACAGAGCCAGGCTCTGTGGCGATTCGTAGGCTTTCGAGTATTCCATACAAGAGCGAATGTTTTATCACACCTTTATCAACTGTGGCACGCGAAGCAACCGAACTAAAAGATGAATATATCAATAAAGCAGGTAATGATGTGACACAAGCTTGGCTTGATTATGTATCGCCGTTGGTGGGTAACTTGCCTAAAATAGGCATGCTCTAACAGCCTAAATGCTAGTCATGATGGTGATTGCTGCTCGTAACTATTGCCATGTGAAAGCTTGCTGCTATGGTTCGCCGCGTTGCTGGTGTGACGAGGTGACCATTAGCATGATTATGTAGTAATGATTGTTGCTAAATGTAATATATGGAAGGGTGACAGAGCGGCCGAATGTACCGGTCTTGAAAACCGGCGTAGGGAAACCTACCGTGGGTTCAAATCCCACCCCTTCCGCCATATTGATGTTAAAAGCACGCGTGGTTTCCACGGGTGCTTTTTTCTTTTGTGCTTATGAGTCTATCAATCAGAGCTTCCCTAGCTTTTTATTGGCTGTCAGTGTTGCAGGCTATCTTCGGGGGGTATGGAGGAGGGTAGTTTGAAAGCTTTTCGCTTATGTTTTGTATCATGTTTTGTGTTTATTCTGATGTTGCAGCCTGCTTACGCCGCTGAAAGTGCTGTGAATGTATTTTTTGCCGATGTGAATGGCTATTTGGCAGCAGTTTTATTTTATGATGTGATGCCAGGAGAGGCGGCGATGCCGTTTATTGTTGCTTGGCTGGTGGTGGGTGCTGTCTATCTGACTTGCCGATTTGGATTTATCAATATTCGCATGATGGGTCATGCTTTTGCAGTCATTCGAGGTAAATATCAATCATCCGATGATAAAGGTGAGGTTTCTTCTTTTCAGGCATTAACTACGGCACTTTCTGCAACGGTTGGCTTGGGTAATATTGCCGGTGTGGCAATTGCTATTGGTATCGGGGGACCTGGGGCGACATTCTGGATGATTGTAGCTGGATTTTTTGGCATGACGGCAAAATTTTCAGAGGTCACGTTAGGGCAAATGTACCGTGAGTTTCGTCCAGATGGTCATGTGATGGGTGGTGCCATGCAGTACCTTTCCAAAGGCTTTGCAGAAAAAGGCATGCCATCCATGGGTAAGAGCTTGGCAGTGATGTTTGCGCTGTTGTGTGTTTGCGCATCGCTGGGTGGTGGTAATGCATTTCAAGTATCGCAAGCCATGGGCGCAGTGCAGGGTGAAGTAAGCTTTTTTAAGGATTACCCTTGGATGTTTGGCATCTTGATGGCAGCAGCTGTTGGCGTGGTTATTATTGGCGGTATTCGTCGTATTGCCAATGCTGCGGAAGCGATTGTGCCGACTATGGTGTTGATTTATTTGTCGGCATGTTTATGGATTGTGCTTTCGCATGCTGCCGAAGTACCTGCGGCATTATCATTGATTATTCATGAAGCATTTTCTCCAGCGGCGGTAACGGGCGGTGTGATTGGTGTCATTGTGCAAGGCTTTAAACGCGCTGCATTCTCCAGTGAAGCAGGTATTGGTTCGGCAGCTATTGCACATTCAGCGGCGGCTGTGAAGTATCCTGTGCGACAGGGTATGGTGGCTTTATATGAGCCTTTTATTGATACGATTATTATTTGTACGATGACAGCATTGGTGATTATTATAACAGGTGTATATAATGATCCAGCCCATGCCGATTTGGTTGCGGGTAGTCATGGTGCAGCACTTACGGCAGTAGCTTTCGGTTCTATGATTTCATGGTTTCCAATTATTTTGTCTGTTTCTGTGGTATTGTTTGCTTATAGTACAATGATTTCATGGTCATATTATGGAGAACGTTGCTGGACATATGTGTTTGGCGAACGTTTTTCGATGCTTTATCGTTTGATATTTGTGGCATTTATTGTATTGGCATCGGTGGTGAGTGCTGGGAATATTCTCGATTTCAGTGATTTATTGCTGTTGGCGATGGCATTCCCGAATATTATTGCGCTTTATTTATTGCAGGGGAAGATCGCCAGCGCATTAAAAGAGTATTTGGTTAAATTGCGTAGTGGTGAATTGGATAGAGAGGTAGGAAAAAGCTAATGGCATTATTGATTACAGATGATTGCATCAATTGTGCGGTGTGTGAGCCTGAATGTCCGAATGAGGCGATCTATGAAGGCGAAGAAATTTATGAGATTGATGCGAATTTGTGCACGGAGTGTGTGGGGCATTATGATGAACCACAATGTGTGATGATTTGTCCTGTTGATTGCATTCCGAAAGATCCGAATCATGAAGAAAGCCAAGATGAATTAATGTTTAAATATAAAAAACTAACGGGTAAAGTGTGATGAGTCGGTTATTTGTAGTGTCTGGGCCTTCAGGAGCTGGAAAATCAAGCTTGTGCACAGCGCTTTTAAAAGACTGTCCAAAACTTAAGTTGTCTGTTTCTTGTACCACACGTGCGCCGCGACCTGGCGAAAAAGATGGGCGTGAATACCATTTTTTGGATGTTGAAAGCTTTGAAAAACAAAAGGCTTCTGGAGCCTTTTTAGAATGGGCGAAGGTGCATGGTCATTTTTATGGGACACGTCAATCGGATGTGCTTGCTGTGTTGCAGCGGGGTGATGATGTGTTGCTAGAAATTGACTGGCAGGGTGCAGCACAAGTAGCTAAAAAGATGCCTGATTTGATGCGGATATTCATTCTTCCGCCCTCCATTGAAACACTCAAAGAGCGTTTGCTGGCACGCGGACAAGATGATGCTATGGTAGTTGAACGAAGGGTTGCAGCTGCCGAAGCTGAAATGCTGCATGCTGGTGAAGCACACCATCAGGTGGTGAATGATGATTTTGATACAGCTTTGCAAACATTGCGATTGTTGGTCGAAGAATAATTTTCGATAAGCATTCGAGTGACATTTGCCTTTGGCTTGTTATGCTCGGGCAATATTGGTTTTAGATTTATCCTTAAAGAGGTTTTTTGTTATGGCTCGTGTAACTGTAGAAGATTGTGTTCGTTATTATCCCAACCGTTTTGAAATGGTTGTTTTGGCATCCAAACGTGCCCGCCAAGTTTTGAATGGCTTGCCTCTTCTTTTGGATGATGCAGGGCATAAACCTGCTGTTCAAGCACTGCGCGAAATGGGCGAAGGTCATGTTTCATGGGAATTACTGTTTGATATGGAAGAGCAGGAAAAGTTGCGTTTACAAGGTGCTAATGAGGAAGAAGTCGCATAAATCTATTGATTACGACCCTGTTTTTTGTATTGCCTTAGTTATTAAGACACCATGAGTCGTATTTTTGAGATTACGGAAAAAGTCAGTGCTTATGCATCAAAAGCTGACATTGAATTGCTTAATCGCGCTTATGTTTTTGCTGCTCAAGCGCATGCTGAGCAGCGTCGTAGCTCTGGTGAGATGTATATTACCCATCCGTTGGCAGTGGCGGATATTTTAGCTAGTTTAAAATTAGATGTCGCGACCATCGCAACAGGCTTGTTGCATGATACGGTCGAAGATACGCATATCAGTCTTGCTGATATTCAGGAGCGCTTTGGTGAGGATATTGCCAAGCTGGTTGATGGTGTTACCAAGATTGGTAAAATCCATTTTAATTCTTCTGAACACAAGCAGGCTGAGAATTTTCGCAAAATGATTCTTGCGACAGCCAAAGATTTGCGTGTTTTACTCGTGAAACTGGCGGATCGCATGCATAATATGCGCACACTTGGTTTTGTTTCCAAGGAAAAAGCTCGAAGAATATCAGAAGAAACAATTCAGATTCATGCGCCATTGGCGCACCGTTTGGGCATTCATTGGATTAAGCAGGAAATGGAAGATATTGCTTTTTCGCATATGGATCCAGATGGTTATAAGTTAGTCAAAGATAAGCTGAAAGATAAGCTGGAATTTTTACAACAAACCCAAGCTAATTTGGAAAATTTATTGCAAGAGGCATTGAGCCGTCAAGGCTTGCAAGCGACTTTGCAGGGCAGGATGAAACACCTGTATAGCCTGCATCAAAAAATGCAGCGCAAACACATCGATTTTGAAGAAATTTATGACATTGTTGCATTTCGCCTGATTGTGAAAGATGCCGCTTCGTGTTATCAGGCGTTGGGTATTATTCATAGTTTGTACAGGCCTGTTCCTGGGCGTTTTAAAGATTATATAGCCTTACCCAAACCCAATGGTTATCAATCGCTGCATACATCGGTGATTGGCCCTGAGAATCACCGTATTGAAGTGCAAATTCGTGCTGAATCCATGCATAGGCATGCTGAAGATGGTGTGGCTGCACATTGGCTGTATAAAGATGGTGATAGTGATGCACATGGTCAACGTGAATTCTTATGGTTAAGCCAGTTGACCGAATTGTTGCAGGAAGCAGAGAACCCCAATGAGTTGATGGAAAATGTACGTCTCGATTTATTTGTACAAGAAGTATATGTATTTAGTCGAGATGGCGATATTTATGCGCTTCCGCGTGGCGCGCGCCCTTTAGATTTTGCTTATGCTGTGCATACAGATATTGGGCACCATAGTATTGGTGTGCGTATTAATGGTGAAATGCGAGATTTTCAGACCAAACTACACAATGGTGATCAAATTGAAATTTTAACCAGCCCTGATCAAGAGCCTAGTAGTCAATGGCTGAAATATGTTAAAACACCCAAGGCACGTCAGGCGATTCGTCAGTATTATCGTCGTCAAGAGCGTGAAACAAGTATTCATATTGGTATGGAAGTACTGAATGAAGTGCTGACAGGCGAGCCGCCAGTAGAGCTTTTGCAGGCATTGCAGTGCGATAACCTTGAGAGTTTACAAGAAAAGCTTGGTAGGGGCGATATATCATTGGATATGTTGTTAAAGCAGCTTGATGATGATGTTTCACAAGTTAAACTGAAATGTATGCGAGCTAACTATATGTATGGTGCCAATTGCTGCTACCCGATTCCTGGGGATTCTGTATTGGGGCGTGTTGTCGCGGACAAGGGCATGGAGTTACATTATCGTGATTGCAAGGAGCTATCCTCGCTGTCGCGTTACCGTTGGCTGGAAGTGGACTGGCAAGAGTCTGGCAAACGGTTATATCCTACTGGTATTGAAGTACGGGCAGAAAACCGACGTGGTATGTTGGCAAGGGTGTCTGGTTGTATCTCCCAAGCCGAGGCAAATATTGATGATTTGAAGCTGGATCAGCGTGCTGGTGAAATGACGGTATTGCGGATCTTGGTCGCTGTACATGATCGCAAACATTTGGCTGAAGTGCTGAAAGCGCTTAAATCATTGGATGGCGTGGTGACCGTGAAACGTCAGAATCAAGTCGGTTTAGGTAGAAATTATGCGCGGGGTCTTGGTGATATGTTGCGTGGTATGGTTGTCAGAGGTCGCCGCTCATTGTTTAAGTCAAAAAGTAAACCATAAGGGGATAAAATATGAGTATTCAAGTTATTCATTCAGAGTCAGCACCCAAGGCTGTAGGACCTTATAGTCAAGCCATTGCACATGCAGGTGTGTTATATGCTTCAGGTCAAATTGGGCTTGATTCCAAGCTTGGTAAGATGGTGGCTGATGATGTTGAGGCACAGACGAGACAGGTGATAAAAAATCTCACTGCGGTGCTGCAAGAGGCTGGGGCTGGTATCCATGACATTTTAAAAGTGAATATTTTTTTGCTCGATATGGGAGACTTTCCATTGGTCAATGCTATTTATGCAGAATGGCTTGGTGAGCACCGTCCTGCGCGTGCAACGGTTGCAGTTGCGGCATTGCCTTTAGGCGCGAAAGTAGAGATGGATTTAATCGCACGAACTCTCTAATAGCTACTTGATTTAATTAAAGCATAAAAAAAGGCACCCAAAAGGGTGCCTTTTAAGAAAAAGAGTATGGTTTAAGCTGCTTTTGCAACCTTTCCAGAACGCAGGCAACGTGTACAAACACGAACCTTCTTCACTTGACCAGAAATCAGTGCACGAACACTTTTCAGGTTAGGTAAAAAACGACGACGAGTCGTATTGTGAGCGTGACTCACATTATTGCCGCTCATTGGACCTTTTCCGCATACTTCACAACGCTTTGCCATTGCATAACCTCCGTCAAACGCGGCGCACTGTAGGCGATTGTTGTTCATGATACAAGCAAAAAATAATGAAAAAAAATTAACATGTTATCAGATCGATATTGATGAGCTTTATTAGTTCCGGGGACACAATACTTAATTATTGACAATTTATTTCGATTTACTAACTTTATGGTCATGGCAAGAATGGCTAGAGTAGTAATCCCAGAAATCCCTCATCACATCACCCAGCGTGGTGTTCGCAAGATGGAGACGTTCTTCGATGATGAAGATTATGAGACCTATATCAAGCTGATGCGCGAATGGTGTGTCTTGTCAGGTTTGGAAGTTTGGGCATATTGTTTGATGCCTAATCACGTACATTTGGTTGTTGTGCCTGAGAGCGAGGGAAGTTTGGCTCGTGGCATTGGAGAAGCTCATCGACGATATACCCGATACATGAACTTTAAAAAGGGCTGGAAGGGATATCTATGGCAAGGGCGTTTTGCCTCATTTCCTATGGATGAAGATTACCTTTTGGCTGCTTGTCGGTATATTGAGTTAAACCCTGTGCGTGCTGATATGGTGAAGCGCCCCGAAGATTATAAGTGGAGTAGTGCAAGAGCACATTTGGTGGGTGAAGATGATGAGCTGGTCAAAGTCAAACCTATGCTGGATATAGTTACGAACTGGGAAGAACTTTTAGCTTGTGGTGATCAGAAGTTATTTGACGATGTGCGCATGCACGAGCGAACAGGGAGACCCTTAGGTGGGGAGGACTTTGTGATGAAGATGTCATCAATTGCAGGCCGAGAATTAGGAAGAAAGAAACCTGGGCCAAAGCGTAATGAGGATAATTAAGTATTGTGTCCCCAGAACTTTGCAATAATGGATAGCAACCTAGGTTGCCTCCAAGCTGACTTGAATAGTGTTTATTTTCAGGATTTATCGCAGATTAACGAGTAGTCATAGTGAATAGGAATGAACTTATGCAGCAGTTTTTTAAAGAAGAGAACAGTATATATGGCTCCGAGGCGGAAGCCATCGAAGTGAAAGGCTTTGTTTCCCCGAAAATATTCAAAACACTGTTGATCATCGGTATTTCTTGCAGTGTTACAGGCTTCCTTGTGAATATGTTTATCGAGTCCATGCCCCGCATTGTGACCATCATGACAGTGTTCTTATGTGTATATCTGTCATTATTGTTATCACTCATCGATCGTATTGATTTTCATAACAATATGCGTTTGGCTTTTTTAGGTGTAATGGCGGCGAACTTTATCGAATTATCTTTTGATGATGGTGGTATGCTGTGGGAAATCATTCTACCCCCTATTGCATTTGCAGCTTTTGGTAAAAAAGAAGGTTTTGCATGGACTATCGCCAACTTTACATTGATGATTGTTTGGCTGATATGGGGTGGTCTATCAGTATCACATTTATCCTACACAGAAATGTCGAATATCATCATGACCTATATGGTCAGCACATTGGTGTCTTACTTTTACACATCACATATTGACCGAACCCATCAGATGGTTTTAGAACATGCTCGAAAACAAGAGCGGCTGGAAGTAGCGCAAACCTTCTCTGGTGGTGTAGCTCACTTGATTAACAATGAAATGCAGGTGGTGATTGGCAATGCCAACATATTAGAGAGGAAACTTCATGAATCAACGTATCTTAAAAATATCAGCCGTATTACCACATCCGCATACCAAGCCAGCAATCACGCCAACCAATTATTGGCTTATGCAGAGAGTGCGCCCGAATATATGCAAGACCATGATGTGACACATATCCTGCGCTTCTTATCCGAAATATGGGAGGGTCAGCTTCCTGAGTGCATACAACTACAGCTTGATTTGCCAGAATATCTTCCAGTTTGTCATTGCGATAGCCAGAAAGTGCAACACGCCCTGAATATTCTTTTTGAAAATGCTGTTGAAGCATGCCAGCCCTCTGGATTGATTGTATTGCAGGCAAGTACCGAATATTTGCAGCAAGAGATGCCTGAGCGTCACTTAAAAAAGGGGCGTTACATTAAAATATCCATTCAGGATAACGGAATGGGCATCAAACGCAGTGATATTGAGAAAATATTTGAGCCTTTTTTCTCAACTAAATTTACTGGGCGGGGTCTGAGTTTGCCTGCTGCTCATGGCATCATCAAACAACACGGAGGCAGCCTCCATGTGCAAAGCAGCGAGGGAAAAGGTGCTATATTCACTGTTTTTCTTCCTGTTCGGGCGGAAAGGGGCGCACCCTTTGATGATGAAAAACAGTGAGTTTGATTGATTTTTCAGGCAATGTGGCTGGCGTGTACTCTTTATTTTTTATGCCCATCAATAAGCTTTCAGGCATTGGCCCTGCACTGGAAAAGCGTTTGGCTGCACGTGATGTAAAGGTATTGGGAGATTTACTTTTTCATTTGCCACGTGCTTATGTGGATGATCGTGATATTCAGTTAATGGCATCGTTAACAGAAGGTGTGGAAGCACGTATTCAAGGGCGGGTGGTACGTAAAAGTTCGCATGGATTTGGACGAAAGAAACAGGTATCGATTATTTTAGCTGATGAAACAGGCGAAATAACCCTAAATTTCTTTCATGCAGCTTATATGATGCATGATGCTCGTTTGCAGGAAGGTCGCTATATTTCAGTGCGCGGCAAAGCTAAATTTTGGCGCCATCAATGTCAGATGATTCATCCAGATTGGTGTGTGGCGGAGCAATTTGTTGCCAGTGTTCAGCCTGTGTATGGCAGTGTGGCAGGCTTAAGTGGTAAACGTTTGGCTAGTTTTATTGAGCAAATATTAACAATGCTTTCAAGTGATTCAGTTAGCTCACTTGATGATGTGACGGGTATGGCATTGCGAGAAGCATTATATGTGGTGCATCAGCCCAAAGATATGAATGAGGGCTTTTTGCATAAGGCATTACAACGTTTAAAAGCAGAAGAATTATTGGTTTATTTAAAATTGATGCAAGCTCAGCGTCGTGCTGCGGTATGTGTTGTTGCTAAGATAGATAAGTGCTTGATGAGTCAAAAACTTACAGCATTATTACCCTTTGAGTTAACATCAGGTCAGCAAACGGCGTGGCAAGATATTCAGCATGATTTGTCATCTGGAAAACGTATGCACCGTTTGGTGCAGGGTGATGTTGGTGCAGGTAAAACATGGGTGGCGGCATTAGCGATTGTCACAGTGGTTGAACATGGCTTGCAGGCTGCTTTGATGGCTCCCACGGAAGTATTGGCAACACAGCATCAGCAAACATTATCCGAGCTTCTTGAGCCGATGGGGATAGATGTTTATTTGTTAACAGGTAGTACGCGTGCTGTAGCACGTCGAAAAATACTTGCAGGTCTTGCGGATGGCTCGATTGTTTGTGTAGTGGGAACGCATGCACTTATCTCAGATGATGTTATTTATGCTAATTTGGGTTTGGCGATTGTCGATGAGCAACATCGTTTTGGTGTGAAGCAGCGTTGGGCATTGACAGAGAAGAAATCTGAGACTTCACCAGCAGTGCATCTATTGGGTATGACAGCCACACCGATTCCACGCTCATTGGCAATGTCGGTGTATGGTGATATGGATTTAACAGTGATGCGAGGTATGCCAGTTGGCAGAAAACCTGTGGAAACACGGGTGCTAAAATCCAGTTCATTATCTGAATTAGCCAAAGGCATGCAGCGTTTATTAGATACTGGTGGACGCATTTACTGGATTGTTCCACGTATTGATGAGGGACAGGAAGACGATGATGTGCTGGGTATATCTGTTGCAGAACGTGTTGATATATTAAAAAAAAATTTTCCTAGTGCAGGTGTTTTGGGTTTGCATGGGCGAATGAAAAGCAAAGATAAACAGCAGGTCTTGGATGCTTTTACGCAAGGAGAGTGTCGTTTGCTTGTTTCGACCACGGTGGTTGAAGTGGGGGTAAATGTTGCTGAGGCTAGGTTGATTGTGATTGATCAGGCAGATCATTATGGCTTGGCACAACTACATCAGCTGCGTGGACGTGTAGGACGCTCGCATGAGCAGGGTTATTGTATGCTATTGCCTGATAAAGATATATCTGCAACAGGTCTACAGCGCCTAGAAATGATGGTGAAAAGCCATGATGGGCTGGAGTTGGCTGAGAAAGACTTGCAACTGCGTGGCTCAGGTGATGCTATTGGCACGCGCCAAAGTGGTGATGCAGGGTTTCGATTATTAGACTTTTCTCAAGATATGGCATGGGTACAACAATGGCATGAACGCCTTCCTGATTTTGAAATAACAGATGCAATGATTCAATTTTGGCGACCATTAGCAGATAGTATTGATTGATTATATTGCTTTAAGATGGCTTGGATTCAATATAGTTGTGTAGCCAGCCTTCAATCATTGTTTGTATTTCATTTAGACGTATTTTATTGGGTGCTTCAAAGCGTAATACGATAGCAGACTGGGTATTTGAGGCGCGTAAAAGCCCCCAAGCATCGCCAAATTCGATACGCATACCATCAATATCAGTGATTTCATAACCCTGTGTTGAAAAATGTTTGATAGCATCTTCAATACATTGAAATTTATATGTGTCGGGGCATGGCACACGTATTTCGGGTGTTATTTCTGTATGTGGAATATCATGGAAAAATGCTGAGATAGGTTGTTTATTTTCTGCCAAGATTTGCATAACCCTAGCTCCTGCATATACCGCATCATCAAAGCCATAAAAGCGATCTGCAAAAAAGATATGCCCAGACATCTCACCTGCTAACAAGGCTCCTGTTTCTTTCATTTTGGCTTTGATTAGCGAGTGTCCAGTGCGCCACATGACTGCTTTTCCGCCAGCTTTATGGATACCTGAATATAGATGCTGAGATGATTTTATCTCAGAAATAATGGTGGCACTAGGATGCTCTTTTAATAGTTGTTGAGACAATAAGAGCAGAAGCATATCACCCCATATCATCTGTCCTTGCTCATCGACAATGCCGATGCGATCGCCATCACCATCAAAAGCAATGCCAAGATCGCTATGGGTTTCACGAACTTTGTTGGCTAGATCCTGCATGTTCTCTTCGATAGTTGGATCGGGATGATGATTGGGGAATGTACCGTCGGGCTGACAATAAAGTTCAATCACTTCACAGCCCATACGCCTATAAAGAGGGGCAGCAATGATGCCTGATGGGCCATTGCCAGCATCAATCACGACCTTTAATGGTCGCGAGAGTTGGTTGCAAAGGGGACAGTCTGTAACTACAAAATCTTCATAATCGGCTTGAATTTTATGCATCTTAATTACGCCGCGTTCGGAGGAGTTTTCTAGATCTTGTTGAATAAGATTTTTAAGCTCTTGGATATCTTGCCCATGTAAGCTCCTTTGACCGTTCATGAGTTTAAAACCATTATCTTTACTTGGGTTGTGACTGGCAGTCACCATAATACAGCCAGCAGTATGCATATGAAAAACAGAATAATAGGCGAGCGGGGTCGGAACCATACCAAGGTCAATCACATTCTTTCCCGCATCACATAACCCGCGCATGACAGCTGCTTGCAGCATTTGCCCTGAAAGGCGCACATCACGGGCAACACTTACGGCACGACAGTCACGCTTTGGCAATGTAGCTGCAAAGGCTTTGCCTAAGCGATAAGCAAGCTGCTCGTCAATATCTGTACCAGCGATACCACGAATATCATATTCGCGGAATATATGGTGGGGGAAGCTGTGTTTTAAATATGAAGACATTGGTGCGGAGCATAAAACCTATGCTTGCGATAAGAAAGCCTCCGTTTATGCTGCCGCCATGTCTGGAAACCAACTCAATCAAGCACAATACGAAGCAGTCTTTTATCGCGGCGGTCCAATGCTGGTTTTGGCAGGTGCGGGCTCGGGTAAAACACGGGTGATTACTGAGCGTATTGCAGCATTGGTTGAGCGAGATGTGCCGCATGATGCGATTACTGCGGTGACATTTACCAACAAAGCGGCAAAAGAAATGCGTGAGCGTTTGTTTAACCGCTTGGGTGATACAGCCAAGGCATTGCGTATTTGTACCTTTCATGCTTTGGGTTTGGCGATGTTGCGCGAGCATGCAACTCTTTTAGAGCGCAAGTCCAATGTATCGATTTTCTCTATTTCAGAGCAAAAATCTGCCATGCGTTCGGTATTATCTGATATGAAACTACCCAGCGATGCCGATCAAGTAGAGCGTTTGTTGGGGCGTGTTTCATTATTGAAAAATGGTTTGTTGGAGGCTGCTGAAAATCAATTATCCGTAGTGCGTGCAGCTTATGATGCTTTATTAACCCGTATGAATGCGGTGGATTTTGATGATTTAATGATTTTGCCGATTCGTTTGCTTTCAGAGCATCGTGATGTGCAAGCTTTATGGCAATCACGTTGTCGCCATCTTTTGGTGGATGAATACCAAGATTCGAGTCGTGTGCAGTATGCATTTATTGGTCTGCTTACTGAAGCAACGGGTAATTTAACGGTTGTGGGAGATGATGATCAGTCGATTTATGGTTGGCGTGGGGCGGAAGTAAAAAATCTATTTCAGCTTGAGCAAGATTTTCCCAGTTTACATACCGTGCGCTTGGAAGAGAATTACCGCTCCACCAATTCGATTTTAACCGCAGCGAATACTTTGATTGCCCATAATGGTGAACGTTTAGGTAAAACACTGCGTTCAAACTTGGGGCAGGGAAAAGCGGTGCGTATCTGGGAATCACCCAATGGTGATGAAGAAGGGCATCGTGTGGCAGCCGATATTAAAGCTCGTAAAGCCACTGCTGAGGCGAAGGACTGGGATGATTTTTGTATTCTTTATCGTGCTTCGTTTTTATCTCGCCCGATTGAAATTGCCCTGCGTGAAGCGAGCATTCCTTATCATGTGAGTGGTGGTTTATCATTTTTTGATAGAACTGAAATTCAAGATACCTTGGCTTATTTGCGTTTGATGGCAAACCCTGCCGATGATTTGGCATTTATGCGTGCTATTGCCAGACCACGGCGCGGGGTGGGCGCGAAAGCCTTGGGTTTATTGGGAGAGTTTGCTTGGAAACATGAGTGCTCCTTGCTTGAAGCGTGCTTGCATGATGACTTGGAGCATCGTTTGAGTCATACCCTACGCGAATTTGGCGAGATGGTGACAGGTATCGAACACCTATTGGTTCATGGTGAGCCTGATGATGCATTTGATGCCTTGCTTGAGCGCACTCAGTTGGAAGCTGCGATCCGTAACGAGGCTGCCGATGAAGATGAAGCCGAACGTCGCATGAATAATGTCATGGAGTTGCGTCGTTGGTGGTTGCGTCACCGTGAAGACGGTGGTAATTTAACAAGTTTCTTGCAGCACGTATTTCTAGCATCGAACAAAGATGATGACGATCCAGAAGGGCAGGTGCGTTTGATGACTGTGCATGCAGCCAAAGGTTTGGAATTTGACCATGTGTATATTATTGGTGTTGAGGATGGGTTGTTTCCGCATAAAAATGCTCTGGAAGAGAAGCGTTTGGAAGAAGAACGGCGTTTGATGTATGTGGCAATGACGCGGGCACGTTATCGGTTAACTATGGCGTATGTGCGCGTTCGCTCGCGTTATGGCGTGAAAGAAAAAACCACACCATCATTATTTTTAAAAGAGCCTGATCAATCGGTATTGCGCTGGGTAGACAAGGATTTGAATTCGGAAGAGGCAAAAGAAGAAGTGGATGATGCCATGGCGATGTTTAAAGCGATTGCTGAAAAAGCCAAACAGAAATAATAAGCCGAAATTATAAGCCGAAATGATAAGCTAGCTTATAAAGAAAGAATACCCAACTTGGTAGCTTCAAAAACAGCCTCAGAACGTGATTTGACAGCCATTTTACGATAAATATTACGAATATGAGCGCGAATTGTATTAGCAGAAATGCCTAATAAATCGGCTATTTCATTATAGCGGAAACCTTTTGAAATCATATTTAAGACCTCATGTTCACGCGTGGTAAGGGAAAAGTTGTCACCAGCTTTATTGGGGGTCTTATGGTGGTTGTTTAGCTTTTTCTTTGGAGGTTCTTTTTTGAATCGCTTGAGAAGAAAGCGTGCTACTTTAGGACTAATAGCTGTTTCACCACGCATGAGTGCAAAAATAGCATCGCCAATGCCTTCAAGAGCCTGTTCTTTGAGTAAATAGCCTGTAGCGCCAGCTTCAAGCGCATTAACGACATTTTCTTCATCGCCACATACTGTAAGGATCATTGCCTCTAAATCTGAATATTTATCGAGTGCATGGCGAATCACCGTAATGCCACAGCCATCGGGTAAATTAATGTCTGCAATCAAAATATCTGGTTTGCCAAGCTCCAAGGCAGCTTTTGCTTCGTTACAGTTTGAAGCTTCTGAAAATAGGGTGAGATGAGGCGTTTTTTCAATCATGCTAACAAGGTGTTGGCGTGTTGGTTTCTCATCTTCAAGAAGGAGAACCGAATAGGATGGGACTTTGTTCATGGATCCGAACTGTAGCATATAGTTGTATTACGTAGATAGTATGAATGTAAGGCGGAGTTGCTTGTGTAAGGCAAAAAAGGCTGAAAAGAAAAAGGGCTCGTAGCGAAAACTACGAACCCTTTTATTGTTTGGTTGCGGGGGCTGGACTTGAACCAACGACCTTCGGGTTATGAGCCCGA
>CAYPXU010000017.1:0-17030 GCA_964414875.1 uncultured Zetaproteobacteria bacterium
GTTTCATTGCCGAATAATAGCAGATCAACCCTTGGGGTGCGTAACATCAGTTAAAGAAACAAAAAAGGGAGCTTTCGCCCCCCTTTTCATAAGACATACAACTTAAATACAGTTTGTATTAAACAATCATACCTGCACCAACCGTATTATTGGTAAAGCTATCAATAATGATAAAGCTACCTGTGGTACGGTTATCGGCATATTTATCATAGTTCAGTGGTTGCTGTAATTTAAACGTCACCCGACCGATTTCATTCATCGCCAATTCATCGGCAGCATCTTGTGCTAACGTATGAATATCTGTTTTGAAGTTAATCTCGGCAACCATGGCTTTAATCTGACTTGCTGCATGTTTGATGATGTATTTTTTACGGTTTTCCAATGGTTCATCACCAATCCAGCATACATTCGCAGTAAGCGCTTTGGTATCAGAGTCTTCCTCACCGACATGCATCAACATATCACCACGAGAAACATCAACTTCATCATTCAAGGTAATGGTAATACTCTGCGGTGCAAAAGCTTCTTGCAGGTTGCCATCAAAGGTAACAATTTCTTTCACCGTTGAAGTCTTACCCGATGGTTTGACTACAATCTCATCACCGACTTTCACTGTTCCTGATGCAATACTGCCCATAAAACCACGATAATCTGGCAAAGCCTCTGTTTGAGGGCGGTTCACCAACTGCACAGGCATACGGAATGGCTTTTCATCCAAGTCATCCAAAACAGACATAGACTCAAGTGTTTCTAGCAATGTTTCGCCTTTATACCAATCCATGTTATCGCCACGCACAGATACCATATCTCCGGTCAGTGCAGACATCGGAATACAAATTAAATCTTTCACGCCTTGCTTGGCACAATACTCCGCCATTTCCGTCTTAATCTTTTCATAGGTTGCTTGATCATGATCAACCAAATCCATTTTATTGACCGCAACAATCAAATGCGGAATGCCCAATAAACCCAAAATATGGGTATGACGTTTGGTTTGTGCCAACACACCACGACGGGCATCAATCAAAATAATCGCCGCATTGGCAGTCGATGAACCTGTCACCATATTACGTGTATATTGCTCATGTCCAGGACAATCTGCCATAATAAACTTGCGTTTCGGCGTGGCAAAATAACGGTATGCCACATCAATGGTAATGCCCTGCTCACGCTCGGCAGATAATCCATCGGTTAACATTGCCAAATCAATTTCGGCCGCTGAAGAAACTTTTACAGCACCCTTCTTTTTACGTACAGCCATCAATTGATCTTCAAATGCCCCCTTGGTATCGACAAGCAGACGGCCAATCAAGGTGGATTTACCATCATCAACACTGCCCACTGTCACCAAGCGCAATAGCTCGATTTCTTTTGTTAGTTCAAAGTTAAATTTAGTCATGATAAGTCCTAGAAATACCCTTCTTTCTTTTTGTCTTCCATACTGTTGGAGCCGTGATCAATAATACGCGTTTCACGCTCAGAACGGCGTGCGGCAGCTGCTTCAATCACGATTTCATCCATATTGGTGGCATCAGAGCGCACCGCACCTGTACATGGGCTACAACCCAATGTGCGAAAGCGAGACATAATCATCTTCGGCTCTTCACCCTCAAGCAATTGATCTTTATTTTCTTCATAATACGGAATCAGCATATTACCACGCTCAATCATTGGGCGTTCTTTGGCAAAATATAAAGGCACAATTGGAATCTCTTCATCACGAATATATGACCAAATATCCATTTCAGTCCAGTTAGAAATCGGAAATACACGTACCGACTCACCATCATGGATACGACCATTATAAATATTCCACAATTCAGGACGTTGATTCTTCGGATCCCATTGGCCAAATTCATCACGCATGGAAAATACACGTTCTTTGGCACGAGAACGCTCTTCATCACGACGCGCACCACCAAAAGCAGCATCGTAACCGCCTTCTTCCAAAGCAGCCAAAAGACCTGATGTTTTCAATGCTCCGCAACAACGTGCTACACCGAACTCTTTGGGGTTCATACCTTTGGCAATAGCATCCTCATTCTTTTTAACAATCAAATCGGCACCAATTTCTTCACAAAATGCGTCACGAAAGTCATACATTTCTTTAAATTTAAAACCTGTATCCACATGCAATAATGAAAAAGGCAAGGGTGCAGGGTGAAACGCCTTACGCGCCAGATGCACCATCACGGCTGAATCCTTACCCACGGAATATAGCATGACAGGGTTACGAAATTCTGCGACCACTTCACGAATAATGTGAATGGACTCTGCTTCCAAGGCCTTTAATTGTGTTAACTTATGTTGACTCATACGTTCCTCGATTACCGTTTTATTTCTTAATAATGATGCGGTGCTTATTATCACCACAATCTTCAATAGATATTATCTTATAACCTTGCTCTTCACATGAGCGTGGAAC
This sequence comes from uncultured Zetaproteobacteria bacterium, assembly GCA_964414875.1. Classification (GTDB taxonomy): domain Bacteria; phylum Pseudomonadota; class Zetaproteobacteria; order Mariprofundales; family Mariprofundaceae. Next base: position 2,426 of record CAYPXU010000017.1, read on the forward strand.
ATTTTCCAAAGGCTCACCCGCATTCAAAATAACCTCTAACTCTTGCCCTTCATCCATTTTAGCAAGTGCTAGCTTCACTTTTACAAATGTCATGGGACATGTTTCTTTTGTAATATCCAAAAGCTTCATCATGGTTGTTCGTTACCTCTCTAACACAAGTGAGTGTTTTATATTCTGTGACCTAAACAAAAATAATATGACCATTTTCCGACTCATTCAAAAATGTCGCCACACCCACTACATCTGCCACTTCTTCAATCAAGTCATCACGTTCTAATTCCAAAATATGCAATGCCATTTCACATGCCAATAAACGAATACCCAAAGCATGTGCCGCTTCAATCAATTCAGGCAATGTTGCGACATTGTGTTTTTTCATCATGCCTGTCATCAAACTGGGACTAATGCCACCAAAGTTTAAGCGCGAAAGCGGTAAATTCTTACGCCCCCCCATAAGAAAGTTAAACACCTTTGCCATCACGCCCTGACCAAGCCAAGCCCGCCCTTGTTTTTTCTTAAGCACATTCAAGCCCCAAAATGTGAAAAACATGGTAACTTTTCGATTCGTTGCTGCCGCTCCCGTTGCCATGGTAAAAGCCGCTAAGATTTTATCAAAATCGCCACTAAAACATACAATGGTCACATCTTTCTTCTGCTCTGTCATTACAACCCCTTCAAAATATTTAACACGTCAAATGCCGTCGCCCTCTTCACCTGCGCCTTTCGGAGCTTTCAGCGAACTCACATGTAAACCGCACTCTGCCAAAGTATCTTGATTTTCCCACCACCAACGACCAGCACGTGGATCTTCACCCATACTAATAGCGCGTGTGCATGGTTCACAGCCAATGGACACATAAAATTCATCGTGCAATGTATTGTATGGCAAATCATGCTCACGAATATATGCCCATACATCTTTTTCTGTCCAATTGCGCATCGGGTTATATTTTTTCAAACCATATACTGGATCATCTTCAACAGGTGCAATTTCAGCACGATTTTTCGACTGATCTTTACGTCTCCCTGTAATCCATGCTTCCATACCATGCAAAGCCTTTTCTAACGGTTTAACCTTGCGAATTTGACAACATAACTTACGATTTTCCACCGACTTAAGAAACAAATTAACGCCGTGTTCATGTACCATCTCTTGTACCGCATCTGAGGCGGGAAATAATACATGCAATACGTTGCCATAACGTTCACGTATGGCATCCATCAAAGCATACGTAGCCTGAGGCAAACGACCTGTATCCAAGGTTAAAATGCGAATACCCAGCTGATAACGGCAAATCAAATCAATCAGCACCATGCCCTGAGAACCCAAACTACATGAATAAACCAATTTATCGCCATGCCTGTCTTTGGCTTCGCGCAGCAACGATACCGCCTCATCAATTAAAAGTTTCATTGAGCCTCCAATAATGATAATCCAACTATTGGCCACCAATAGGCAGAGACCAACATAAACAACAAAAATGCCGAGCTCGATAAAACCGCGCCATAACGCACCATGCTTCCGCTATTTAAATAACCACTGGCATAAATCATGGCATTCGGTGGTGTACTCATCGGCAACATAAAAGCAAAACCAGCCACAATACCAATGGTTAAAGCAACACCTACAGGATCAAGTCCCACCGACATACCAATCGGCATGGCAATCGGCAAGACAATCGCTACAGCCGCAGCATTGCTTACACCTTCCGTAAAAAATAATGTCATCAGCACCAATAGTGCCACCAGTGCCAAACCCATCATGTCACCTGGAATAAGGCTATGTGCCAACCACACAGCCGCACCTGTATCAGATAATGCTTTGCCAATGGCAATCGCGCCGCCATACATCAACACAACACTCCAAGATACATGCTGTTCAATAGCTTTCCATTGCACCAATCGCAAAACGAACATCAAGACTACCGCAATCAAGGAAATGCTCGCCAGTGTATTAGCATGCCCTGCCAGCATCCACGCTAATACCGTGCCTGACACTAAGACTGCCATCAACCAACCTTTCACACCAAGTCCACCCAACTCAAGACGACGCTGCGCAAAGCGGTGGCGCACTTCTTGTAAATCCAATGTAACATATGAGGTCATACGTAATAATAAATACAAAGCAACAGCCAACACACCAATCACCAATGGCAATGCTGCTAACGTCCATTGTAAAAATGAAAATGAATGCCCTGTAAGCTCGGTGCTTAATGCCAAAGCCAAAGGACCACGTGCACCACCAAGCAATGTGGTTACACCACCAATAATCGCACCCCACGCCAATGCAAAGAAGATTGCCTGAGCATAAACATGACCTTTTTTCAGCCCCAAACTACGCACAATTTCCCAAGCGATTGGTAAAAACAATGCTGCTACAGCATGCTCTGGCATCACACATGCCATCAAAGCTGGCAATAACAACATCGCACATAAAAGTTGCTTCGGTGTATGGGCTACACGATCCAATATTCCCAACGCTACACGCTCGGACAAACCACTTTGCATCACACCTGCAACCAGCATGAAAGCGCCAAGAATAAAAAATACTGCAGGATTCCCAAACAAAGCAAATACATTGGATGCGGGCATCACGCCAAGTATGGGTAACAAAGCCATACCTAACAACGATGTCACCGCCAGAGGCAATAACTGTGTTACCCACAGTACCAAACATAATAAAAAGACAAGCAGCGCATGCCAAGCTTCAGAATTCAAGCCCTCAGGTGCATCGGAAACAGCTCCGATTGCAAATGCCATTACAACCATAAACATCGCTACAAATGGTGCGGCTTGTGCCGCCAAGAGCCGATGGAAAGGTCTATCATCAGCTTTTTCACCATTACCAACTCGCACATGCCTGTGCAAACCATCCAACCAGCCACCCCAGTGCCTACCAAATGATGATACAACCCAACGCTCTGATATCGCAGGTTGATTACCATCCAATACGCGGCTTTCCATAGGTGTTAATACACGACCCATATCACGCAAACGATGCGTAGGTAAACCCGATGTTTCCAATAGCTGATACTGTAATAACAAAGCATTTTCAACATCATCCAAAGCTGGAATTTTCACATCTTGCAAAGGCGTGCCTGGCAAAGGTCGGAAAGGAATCAATAAAGGCACAATACCTTTATCCACCAATGCTTTTAACCCATCCAATGTTGAATTCAATGGCTCCAAACCCACAATTAAATGACTAACAACTGCGCCAGATCGAAACACCTTATTCGCATGTTCTAAAGCATGCCAAATAGCATCTTGTCCACCTTGTTTTTCTTTACCTGGACAAATTTCTGCGAATCGTTCCCCATCAAAGACTTCCAAATTACAAATGAAAATATCCAGCCCAGCTTCATACAAAGCATCAATCACACTCACATCTTTTGGCGCAACTGTTTCCAATGCAATTTGACGATGCCCCAAGTGCCTACGTAACAAGGCAATCACAGGAATCAAGCGCGACAACCCCACATCATCATTGGGGGTAAAGCCATTGTATAAATAGACCGTATCAACTTCACGTTCATGCAAAGCTGCCAAGACCACTTCCACCAATTCCAAGGCATCACGCAATGGTGGTTCTTCCTCATTTAGCATTGAATCAAACTGACAATAAGCACATGCCTGACCTGGTTGGGCAAAAAAACCACAGCCCATAAACGGCTGTAAAATCAACAAGCGATCATGCAAGGAAGCAAAACTTCCCATGCGTGAACCTTTACGGGTCAACTTGCTGTAAAAAGTAGGTGTTTCAACCAGCTCAACCGCCTCTAATTCTCCGCCACACGACAGAATAGCCTTGCCATCGTTCCCAACCTTTAAGGAAAATCCACTGGCTTCGGTATAAGGCTGACCGACAGGCACAGAACAAAAATGACCACTGGGCAAACGCACATCCAATGTTGACTCTGCACTATTGGATTGCGCTAACCAGCGCGAGCTATCGGGCAAACCATCAGGCAATGCCAAACCACGGCTTACCAAAGAAAGCTTGGTACGCCCTGGATTGGAAAAAGGATGCAGATCATCAGTCATTTAGATTTGAGAAATCTTCTCTACCACGATGCGCCACTGTGTATCCGAAAGTTTCTCTTTCACATGCACTTTCTGACCTTGCTCTTCCAAAGATAACGGTACATTTTCAATCGGCGCACCATCGTCAAGAATGACTTCCAACTGCGAACCAATTGCCATGGTTGATAATTTAATCTTGGTTTTTACAAAGTTCATTGGGCATGCCACGCCAGATAGATCCAAAGAGACAATATCAGAAGTTACTTCTTCTACAGTCGTGTTATCTTCAATATCTGTGGCATCAGGTACCGCTGCAAAACGTTTATCCGCCAAAACAACCCATGCACCTTGCACATCTTTCAACTTGGTGACACCTGCCGCAGGGTCTGCCAAATCAATGCTCATCAATGCGCCTTGCACAGCATTAAAATGCTGCATAATTTCCGTATCACTAGCTGCATTACTCATCAATAAAGCAAATACTTCGCTATCATCTTCAGGGGCTTCACCGAAAGCGACCAAAAAAGCGCGTGCAGTAGAAATCGCAGATCTACGCAAAGCTGTTTGTGCCTCTGCCCAGAACATCGCATCAACATGCGCACGCGCAATCAGCAACTCATATTCAGCTTCTGAAATTAAAGCATCAGACATCGAAAGCACTGCACCAGCACACTCGCCCTTCTTGTTTCCTTTGGTATTAAAGGCTTCATTTTCATTCCAATCGTAAATCAGCCCTTCCACTTCACCAGCATCAGCTTTAAATGGTGAAAGAATTTCAGACAAACCTTCTTTACCCAAACGCTCAGCCCAATCGTGTACAGACTCGGCATCTTTACGACCATCTTTATAGGCGTTCAATACTGCCATACCTGCTTCTGGTGCATATTTAGCAGGCACCCAATCCGAAGCAAAGGCAAATGGTTGGCCTGCCACTCCTGAACCACCAACATGCAGCTGATAATGTGGCACAGGTTGACCAGCGACCTTTTTCGCCATGCCGTGAAAACCCAAATCAGCAATATGATGACGACCACAAGAATGCTGGCAACCCGATGCTTTGACCGTAATACCTGCCAATGTTGGATCCTGTTTTAAGTCCACCATCATCGGTTGTAAAGCTTGAGCCAAACCACGGCTAGAAGTAATACCCAAACGACATGTTTCCGTACCAGGACAAGCTGTAATATCAGAGATTCCGCGTGCAAAAGATGTTGGAATGCCTGCATTACCCAACATTTCCACAACATCATCCACTTTATCTTCATGCACACCGACAATAATCAAACCTTGTTCCGTGGTAACGCGTAACTCTTTGGTTGCGCCCAAACGTGCAGCTTCGGCTACCGCACGGCATTGCAATGGTGTTAAATCACCACGAAACACATTCAATAAAACAGACTTCTTACCATCATGCTGATCAACAATGCCAGATTCATCAAATGGCATGGCATCCGTTGGCGTACGCCAGTTGGCTTCGGCATAACCTGTGTCAGCTTGATGCGTTGATTCAATCACCGCACGTTGTTTTTTGTATTCTTCAACAAAGCCTTCTGCGCCTAATTTTTGCATGACATATTTCATACGGGCACGGGCACGACGTTTACGATCAGAGAATTTGAAGTGAATGCGCATCAATGCCTCACCCACCAATAAAACTTCTGATTCTTCAACAAATTCTTCCAATAAAATGGCAGGTACAGGTTGCGAAGATAATCCGCCCGCTGCCCAAACTTTAAATCCAGCCTTGCCATCTTTATGTGTGGCAATAAAACCAATATCGTGCATGCCACCCAAACCACAATCGGTATCACAGCCAGAGAATGTTACTTTGAATTTGCGTGGGAATTGTTGAGCCAATGGATGACGCAAAAAATATTCTGCGAACTTACGTGCATGCACACTCACATCGGCATGCTCTGCAGGGCACTGACCTGCCAAGAAACATGAGGTCACATTACGTACGGTATTACCACAGGCTTCACGCGAAGTTAAACCTGCACCATCCATTTTTCTCAAAAATGGTACCACATCATCAAGTGAAACAAAGTTCACCTGAATATCTTGACGTGTGGTAATATGCACCACTTTTTCTGGTGTTTCTTTCAATGTCCCGTCCGTTGGCAAACAACCACCATAAGACTCTGCACAATCACCTAGCACTTCAAGCTGTTCAGGGGTTAAATTGCCACCTGGCAACTTGGCACGAATCATCTGTACACCTTCTTGGCGTTGACCATACACACCCATCTGCAAGCGAAACGGCGTAAAGCGCTCTTCTGGCATTGCCCCTGCTTTAAAAGCCTTATAACCAGCTTCAAATTCATCAACATCCGCAGTTTTTGCAAAATCAAATGTACTCATGTTTAACCTCTTAAATGAATGTCATGCTTCAGGTTGTTTCTGTTTTGTTCGAGTGCAAAGAAAAAACGCGCAGTGTGCTTTTACACATGAGCATTTCTGATGCAGCAATCGGGCAAACCAGAAGTGAACTGGAGTATGACTCTTATTCGCCGAACTTTAGCTCGCAAGCTTGTTCGTATGTTACCAAATCAGTAATGGTCGGATTTTCACCGCACAGTGGGCACTGTGGGTCTTTACGCAATTTTAACTTCTTCCATTCCATGCGTAACGCATCAAACACCATCAACTTACCTGACAACGAATCACCAATACCAAGAATTTCTTTCACAGCTTCAACCGCTTGAATCGTGCCTACACATCCTGCAAGCGCACCCAAAATACCAGCTTCTGAACAACTCGGAACCAAACCTGTCGGTGGCGGTTCTGGATACAAACAACGGTAACAAGGACCTTCTTTATGCACATGCGGTTTATACGTTGCCACTTGCCCTTCAAAACGGAACATTGCGCCTGAAATCAATGTTTTCTTCTCAAAATAACATGCATCATTAACCAAGAAACGGGTTGGAAAATTATCACAACCATCAATTATGATGTCATAATCCTTAATGATTTCACGAATATTGTCTTCGGTGACAAAGTAGTTGTAGGTATTCACTTTCACATCAGGGTTCAACGCTTGCATGGTCTGCTTAGCAGACTCTACTTTGGGCGTACCAATGCGATCTTTATTATGAATAATCTGGCGTTGTAAGTTCGATAAATCCACCACATCGGCATCTGCAATACCAATCGTGCCCACACCCGCAGCAGCTAAATAATAGGCAACAGGGGAGCCTAAACCACCCGCACCAATCATAAATACTTTGGCATTCAAGAGCTTGGATTGCCCTTCCGCACCGACTTCTGGTAGAATAATATGGCGTGAATAGCGCTCAATCTGTTCTTCTGTAAAATCAATCATGTTTTAACCTCAATATTTACCACAGATGAGCGAAAATAAACGCAGATAATGAAACAAATCCATTTCATCTGTGTCTATCCGTGTTTATCTGTGGCTAAAACCAATTAAACTTCGATGCCCTTAAATAAGTCTGTAGACATATAGCGCTCTGCCATAGATGGTAAAATCACCACAATGCGTTTGCCTTTCATTTCAGGCTTTGCCGCAACATTCAACGCTGCAACCACCGCCGCACCTGAGGAAATACCACCAGGAATACCTTCTTCATCTGCCAAACGCTGCGCCATCGCAAACGCATCATCATTGGAAACTTTTTCCACACCATCAATGATGTCGACATTCAAATTCTTCGGAATAAAACCTGCACCGATACCCTGAATCTTATGCGGTCCTGGTTCACCGCCCGATAAAATAGGTGAATCCATCGGCTCTACAGCAAAGGCTTTAAAATCAGCATTGCGCGATTTTAATACTTCTGATATGCCAGTAATTGTTCCACCCGTACCAACACCCGCGACCAAAACATCCACCTTACCATCACAATCAGACCAAATTTCTTCGGCAGTTGTTTGACGATGAATTTCAGGGTTGGCAGGGTTTTCAAACTGCTGTGGCATAAAGCCATCTTCGGTCTTTTCAACCAATTCAGTGGCTTTGGCAATCGCACCTTTCATACCCAACTCAGCAGGTGTAAGCACCAACTCTGCACCCAATAATTTAAGCAGTTTACGGCGCTCCAAACTCATGGACTCAGGCATAGTGAGAATACAACGATAACCTTTGGCTCGTGCAATAAATGCCAAAGCAATACCTGTATTACCCGAAGTTGGCTCGATAATCACACCGCCTTCTTTAAGAGAACCATCAGCTTCAGCAGCTACAATCATAGCATTGCCAATGCGATCTTTGACAGAATTCAAAGGGTTATAAAACTCACATTTCACAAGAATTTCAGCATCCAAATCTGCACCAATACGATTCAAACGAATCAGCGGTGTATTCCCGATAGTTTCTGAAGCATTGTTATAAATAGCCATATCAGCCCTCAATTACGTTTTGTTCAATTGGCTCAACATGCACACCATCCTGAGCTTCTAACCACTTCACAGATGCTTCAACAACACCTGTGCTGCCTTCAATCTCAAGCCCAACCAGCCCCATACCTTCTTTCACTGCGGCAGTACGGATATTGGTGACAACATCAAACTCTTTTGCCAATTTCCAAATCACAGGCTCGGTTACTGCACCTTGATCAAAATTCAAATAAACACGTAATTTCATTTTATCACCTCACTCTAAAGTTATATTTTTATTCGAGTGCAAGGCGTGGAGGCTTCAAGAAGCACAGCGTATTGGAAATACGTGAGCATCGCAGAATCAATCACAACGCCGCAATCGGATGAAAAGATAGCTTTAGCAACCGCCTGCGATTGCTGGTACGATGGATACTTCATCCCCATCTTTTAATTCAGTATCACGACCATTCAAAAAACGCACATCTTCATCATTCAAATAAACATTCACAAAACGGCGAATTTCGCCTTTTTCATCACATAAACGCTCTTTCATACCAGCATGTGCCGCTTCAAGATTATCAATCATTGCGCCCACAGTCGCGCCTTCAATGGATACTTCATCGGCACCACCTGTCAATTTACGCAAAGGGGTTGGAATACGCACAGTTACAGTCATTTCATTCTCCTATTTTCTTCCATCGTTCTTAAGTTATTAATTTGAGGCAACGCCATCAGCTTCTGCCAACACATCAAACTCTTTCAGAGATGCATTAATAATACGTGGTTTTACCACTTCATTAAGCACAGCTTCCTGAGTTTTCAAACCATTACCCGTAATGCACAACACAATGGACTCATCACGTGGCAATTTACCTGACTCAATGAGCTTCATTGCACAACCCAAGGTTACACCGCCCGCTGTTTCTGCAAAAATGCCTTCTGTTTCGGCTAATAACTTCATCGCAGAAATCACTTCTTCATCGCTCACATCTTCAGACCAGCCACCCGACTCTTTGATCACACGGTTGGCATAAAAACCATCGGCCGGATTACCAATCGCCAATGATTTGGCAATCGTATCCGCTTTCACTGGGTGAATCATGTCCGTACCATCTTTCACCGATTTCGAGATTGGCGAGCAACCCGTTGCTTGAGCACCATACACAGCCGTTTGGTTATCTTCAATCAAGCCAAGTTTAATAAACTCTTTGATGGATTTATCTATCTTGGTACACAAAGAACCTGATGCCATCGGTACAACCACATGTTTGGGTGCTTTCCAACCCAACTGCTCCATGATTTCATAACCCATAGACTTAGAGCCTTCAGCATAAAATGGACGCACATTTACATTTACAAATGCCCAGCCATATTTACCAGCAACCTCAGAACATAAACGATTCACATCATCATACTGACCACGAATACCGATAATATTGGTGCCAAAGATTGCCGCACCCAATACTTTCCCTTGCTCCAAATCTTCAGGAATAAATACATACGACTCCAAGCCAGCCGCTGCTGCATTAGCAGCCACAGAGCCCGCCAAATTGCCTGTAGATGCACAAGCCACTGTCTTGAATCCAAACTCAACAGCCTTAGACAAAGCCACTGCAACCACACGGTCTTTAAAGGATAAGGTTGGGTAACAAACGGAATCATTTTTGATATAAAGCTCTTTCACACCCAAAGCTTTAGCAAGACGATCTGCGCGAATCAACGGCGTAAAACCATTGTTTGCACCCACTTTTGGCTCACCATCAATAGGTAAAAGCTCTTTGTAGCGCCACATAGTTTGAGGGCGCGACTCAATCAATTCACGGGTAAACTTACCTTCAAGTTTTTCGTAATCATAAACCACTTCCAATGGACCAAAACAAAACTCACAAACGTGCGTAGGCTGAATCTCATATTCCTCACCACACTCACGACATTTCAAGGCACGAACAATGTTTTCACTCATGTTTCTTTACTCCAATTCCAAACAGTTACCGAAATCCATAAACAAAAAAACCTCCGCGAGATAAGCAGAGGTTGAAAAGAAAATTATTCGCAAAGAACAATCATAAACTCATCAACCCGACTATCATCGCTCTCGGCACAAAACCGAGCAGGCGTTGGCACCATTCTCTACATGTAAAACATTCGCTTAACCTGTAGTCGGTTGCCGCAGTATCAATGGGCCTGTAACCCTCCACTGCTCTGGATAAAAATCGGATCCAAAATATGTACGCCGCATTATTCTCATAACTAAAAAAAATGCAAGAATTTAAACAACTCTAGAAAACCTCCAAATTTAGGACGACTGCGACAAGCAGGTGGTTTAACTCTCTCGAAAGGCGTGCGTCATGGGGTAACGACGATCGCGGCCAAAAGCACGCTTGGTAATTTTCACACCTGGTGGTGCTTGTCTGCGTTTGTATTCTGAATTTTGCAACATACGTACCACGCGTACGACTTCAGCACGTTCAAAACCTTGCGCTACAATATCATCAACACCCAACCGCTCTTCGATGGTTGCCTGCAAAATAGCATCCAACACATTATAATCAGGCAGCGAATCAGAATCTTTCTGATTCGGCGCTAATTCAGCAGATGGCGGTTTATCAATGGTGTTTTGCGGAACTACTTCACCCACACGATTCATATAGTTGGCAAGTGCAAACACCTGCATTTTATACACATCTTTAATTACTGCAAAACCACCCGCCATATCACCATATAGTGTGGCATAACCGACTGCCATTTCAGATTTATTGCCTGTGGTAAGGAGCATTCGTCCTGTTTTGTTAGAAATCGCCATCAATAACACACCGCGAATGCGCGCTTGAACATTTTCTTCGGTAACATCTGGCGTAGCTTTTCCCCACTGGGTAAAAGTATCTGCCAAGGTTTTATCAATCGATACAACCCCGTCAGTAATCGGCAACGTAATACTTTCAATACCTAAATTTTCTACCAAAGCATGCGCATCTTTTAATGAATGATCACTGGAATATTTCGATGGCAACAACACCCCCAAAACATTCTCTGCACCCAATGCCTCAACAGCAATCACCGCCACTACTGCCGAATCAATACCGCCAGACAAACCGATCACCACCTGAGAGCAACTATTACGCTGTACATAATCGCGCACACCCATGACCAAAGCCTGATTTAATTGTGCCATATCATTAGGCAATTCAACTATATTTTTAACAGCTTCTTCACCACCCCAAACACTTGTTTGCGATTCAAACATAGGGGCGCGCAAACATAACTCACCCTGCGTATTGACCGCATGCGAACCACCATCAAAAACCACTTCATCCTGACCGCCCACTGGATTCACATACAATACAGGCGCAGAAAACTGTTTGGCACGACGCATTGTTAATGCCTCACGCTCTTGCTGTTTACCCCAATGAAACGGTGAGGCATTAAGATTTAACCATACATCACAATCATATTTTTCTTGCTGCTCTGCCAACTCATCTTGCCATAAATCTTCACAAATACCGATGCCAATTTTTCTGTCATTCACCACAAAAATCGACTTACTAAGACCCGCCGAAAAATAGCGCCGCTCATCAAATACACCATAATTTGGCAGATATTTTTTATCATAAATGCCGATAATTTTACCATTTTGGCATAAAACAGCTGAATTTTTAAGCCCATCCTTATCACGACGCGGCGCACCAAACACACAGCAAACAGCACCCGACGCTTGCACAAGCTCATTCACAGATGCTTCAACCACTTGCATAAATGCAGGGCGTAATAATAAATCCTCTGGTGGGTAACCTGTTACAACCAATTCTGGAAAAACCACCATCTCACAAGCTTGCGATTGGGCATCAGCCATGATGCTTTTCATCATCGCTACATTACCCGATATATCACCCACACGCGGCATACATTGCGCCAACATAATCTTCATAGTTTCTTTCCAATGACAAACATCGCATCGCCATACGAATAAAAACGATACGCCTTTTTAATGGCATAATCATAAGCTTTTAAGACTTGCTCTTTACCCGCCAATGCCGATACCAACATCAACAATGTCGATTGCGGCAAATGAAAGTTTGTTAGTAATGCATCAACCATCTGGAACGTATAACCTGGATAAATAAAAATATCAGTTCGCCCTTTTCCTGCCTGCAATACACCATCCACTGATGCTGCTTCCAGCGTCCTTAAACTGGTTGTGCCAACTGCCAAAACCCGATGCCCTTGCACCTTTGCTTGATTGATGATTTGTGCCGCATTTTCAGAAATAACATAGGCCTCTTCATGCATTTTATGGGCATGCACATCATCAACCTGCACAGGCTGAAATGTCCCAGGCCCAACATGCAAAGTAATATGCACAAAACTTGCTCCTGCATGTTCCATCTCTCGCATCAACTCTGGGGTTAAATGCAAACCTGCTGTAGGAGCGGCTACAGCCCCATCATGGGTGGCAAATACTGTTTGATAACGTTTTTTATCTTCCTCAGAATCAGGACGGTCAATGTATGGTGGCAACGGCATATGCCCATGCGCTTCAATAGCCTTAGCCACATCTTCCGCTACAAGCTTCACCTCGACACACTTACCATCACGCGATAACACTTCCGCATAAAAGTCATCTGAAAATAAAACCTTATCACCCTGTTTCAGCGGTTTATTGGCTTTACCCCATGCCATCCAAACATTGGCAACACCTGTAGGCTCAAGCAATAATATTTCTACTTTCCCACCGCTGGGCTTCTGCCCTAACAGACGAGCAGGAATCACCCGTGTGTCATTGACCACCCACACATCACCCGCTTGCACCAAGCTCGGCAAATCGGCAATACAATCATCCACAAAATCGCCCATAGAGACATTATCATGCCAACGCAGCAAACGCGATGCATCGCGTTTGTCCAAAGGGCGCTTGGCAATCAGATGTTCAGGTAATTCAAAATCAAAATCAGAGGTTCGCATAAAAGGCTTTGTCTCAAAAGTGGCTTATAAAGTTTTTACGCCTTCAGGTGTTCCCATCAAGACAACATCGGCACGTTGATGCGCAAAAATACCATTTGTCACCACACCAGGCACTTCATTCAAATCATTTTCCAATGCCAAAGCATCGTCAATCTTCAAACCAAACACATCCACAATAATATTGCCATTATCCGTGATAAACCCTTCACGCACTTTCGCTTCACCACCCAGCTTACTCGCAATACCCATCACCAAAGCTTCCGCCATGGGAATCACTTCAATCGGCAATGGAAATGCGCCCAAATAATCCACCTGCTTTGTGCCATCTACAATGCAAACAAACTTATCCGATGCAGCAGCCACAATCTTTTCACGAGTTAAAGCACCACCGCCACCTTTGGTGAGGCATTTCTTAGGATCAAATTCATCTGCGCCATCAATATATACCGAAAGGCTATCCACCTGTTGCAATGCATCGTTTAGCTCCAAAACAGCCACACCATGCCCACGCAAACGCTCCGCAGTAACCTCTGAACTTGCCACAGCACCTTTGATTTTATCTTTGATTGTTGCCAAAGCATCAATAAACATATTTGCCGTCGAGCCTGTACCCACACCAACAATACTTCCTTCCACCACATAGGCTAATGCTGCTTCTGCAACCTTTTTCTTCATCTCATCCTGTGTCATTCAAGCCTCCCATAACCCTCATAAAACATATTTGGCGCAGTATAACGCAAACATATAGATTTCACATCTGCATACGTTAACATGCATGGTTTTTTAGCCTCGTAATGTTAACATTCTGCCATGCCCAATATAAATGCCGACCACATCATGAGCCTGCTCTTCATACTCGGACTTGCCCAGATGATGTGGATTTCTGTAATGGTTGCCAAACGCGGTGTTGCGCCTAGGCTTATATGGCAAAGCAGCATGCCATTGCTTGCTATTTGGGTGCTGGCATGGCCTATTTACACACAAGCTATATGGTTATGGCTGCCCATCGGCGTGTTCATCAGCCTATCCCTATTAAGCTACACCATAAAACGCCCTTTCTGGCAGTATTTACACGCAATTTGGGGCGGATTTTTAAATCAAAAGCGTAGCCTTCCTTGGAGTATTTTATCATTCACAGCCTCGCTCGCTATTGCCGTTGCATTTTTTCAAAGCATTCCAGAATTTGGTTTTGGATTAGCATTGACTGCTTGCCTAGCATTTCCATTGGCAGCGTTATTCGACCGCATTCGTCATATGCAGCTTGGTTTTTTATTACACCCCG
>CAYPXU010000018.1:0-16798 GCA_964414875.1 uncultured Zetaproteobacteria bacterium
GAATAAGCTCATTACCTTTCACCCATACGAGGGCGAGGGGCTTGCCAATGATTATCCCAAGTTTTATACATACGATTCAAAAATACTCGTGCTTCATATTTGGATACGGTTACAGGGTATGGTGATGGACGAATAGCCTGAGACGAGGTCCAGATAATATCAAACTGATCATCAGATCGAATTTTGCCAATACGACTTCTTTTCCATAGATGCTGTGTACTATGATCAACTGTCACAACACCTTCTGCTGCTATCATGCTCTGATGCTTAATCATTTCTCGAATCACATCAACATCATCGGTCTGCGCGGATTCAACGGCTTTTGCCCACAAGTGTACCCCTATCCAAGCAGCCTCCATAGGATCACTTACCGCCTTATGTTTACCAAAGCGCTTTTGATAAGCAGCAATAAAATGTTTATTCACCGGACTATCAATGCTCTGAAAATAACTCCAAGCCGCATAATGACCAACCGCATCCCCAGCATATAGCTGACGCAATTCAGCCTCACCCATGCTAAACGACACCACAGGTATATCTTCTGCTGCTATACCAAGCTCTTTTAAAGCATGGAACAAAGCAATATTGGAGTCACCATTGATGGTATTGAATATGACATCAGGTTTAAACCTTTGAATATCGGCAATCACTGCACTCATATCCCCACTCGCCAGTGGTACATAGCGCTCACCCACGATCTCACCATCTAAACCCTGCACTTGTTTATGAATCAACCAATTGGCTACACGAGGAAAGATATAATCGGAACCAACTAAATAAACGCGGGAGCCGAAATGTTTCAATGACCAAGACACAGCGGGGAAAATCTGTTGATTGGGAACCGCCCCTGTATAAACAATATTGGGCGACTGTTCCAAACCTTCATACTGCACAGGATAAAAGAGTAAATTATTATATTTTTCAAAAATAGGTTTGACTGTTTTACGACAAGATGATGTCCAACAGCCAAACACTGCACTAACCTTCTCATCTGCAAGCAAATGCTCCGCCTGCTTCGCAAACACCTCTGAATCCGACTTGCCATCTACAATCACAGGCTCAACTTTGCGTCCCAGCACACCACCGTTAGCATTGACTTCTTCAATTGCCAACAGCGTGGCTTCCATTACTGAAACTTCACTGATTGCCATCGTACCCGAAAGCGAATGCATCACGCCTACTTTAATAGGGGGCAATGGCTCTTCGTGCAAAATCATCCACGCACCAAATAACAACAATAATACGGCAACAGCCAGTGCGCTATTTTTCTGCAAACAAACCTCCTACAACAACTATCACTAGGGTAGCATCAAACACATGCAATACAACTGAAGGCAACAGCCTTCGCTGCAAGCGGCTTAATGAGAACCCTCGGCCTCTCTTTCCTTAGAGAAAGCCTTCTGGTTTTTACTAATCAATGCAACCAAAATACCAGAATAAATAAAGGTAGAAAGCAAAATAACACCAATGACCACCGCTTTAAACATTTCCAAATGTTCAAACGATGCGGGAATCATCATCAACATCACAATGGATAAACCACCTTTAATGCCCGCAAAGGTCAACACCCCCCACCAACGAAAGTTGATATTGGTCATTTTATCGGTCTTATTGGTGATCAATGCAAATTTCGCCATCATCACAGCACGAATCACTGTGGTGGCTAAAAACATAACAACGATTTCTGTTTTATACTGCCATAACAATGACATATTAATCAGCTCTGCCATGGCAACAAATAACATCGTATTGGCAACCAATGCCAATAGCTGTACGTCTTCTTTGCTGCGCAAATGACGCTCGCGCTCTTCCACAGTGGCTTTAATTTTATTAATTGCCGCAGTGATCACGCCACGTGAAGTGGGAATGCTTTGTAACACTTCCTCTTCATGGTCAATCGCAGCCTCGTCTTTCACTGCTTCCTGCATCATCATGTGGTTAACGGTGATTGTCGCAAAAATACAGGCTAAAATACCTGAAAGATGCATATGCGAATGCATACCAAACATATTGAGAAGCGTATAAAAGTGTTCCGCCAACTCAAAACTACCATAACCCACTAAAATAAGAATGAGCAACTCGGCAGTACGGTTGGAGGTCGTTTTCAGCATAACAAGCCCAATATAACCAAAGACCACACCCAAAGCCGATGAACCCAATACCACCAGCACACTTATCTCCGCCACATAGCCAGCAGTAATATCCCCACCATTTAAGGCATAAAGACCGATAAATACAAATACAATCAATGCAGTAGCATCATTAAATAGGCTCTCGCCTTCACACAGTATTTTCAGCTTATGTGGCAGGTCGAACTTGGAAAATATACTGACGACTGACACAGGGTCAGTCGCCAAAACCATGGCGAACAATACAATAATCGCCGCCGTTGATAGGTTGTATTCACTAAATAAGGTACTCCCCATCAGCAATGCCGCCAATACCGATAACGCAACCGCAACCACGGCTAAGTAAAATAAACTAAGTCCATGCTCTTTTAAATCGGCAACACTTAACTCAAGGGAGTCAGAAATCAGCAGAATAGGCAATAACAACAGTACCAACAAAGCAAAATGCTCTGCATCCCCCGTTAACATAAAGACATCGCCCATCAAAGCATGGAAAATAAAGGATAAAACAATTAAACCCAATGGCGATGGCACCTTAAGCTTGTCTTCCAATTGTAATGCCAAATAAAGCACACTCACAATTGCCAATAGCGTTATAACCATCTTATTCTCCATAGATAAGGCTGATACAGCACGTTATCTCAACTCATTAAATAACCCATTCTATAACAGCAAAAGGACAATCATTTCATAGGCTAAGCAGCAAATAAAGCACTCCTGCCAACACGCTGATGCGCTCACTCAAGCACATTGGAATAACTCAGCAGCCCCCATAAAACACGCAGTAACGCTGAAGGGAGTACTGATTAACTCCGTAATTTGAATCATACACTCAAAGCCGCCCATATTTAAGGTGTCTTAAGTGCGACGGCCCATAATGTACTGTTGAAAAGCCAAATGTTCTTCATTCATATGTCGAATCACGCCAGCGGCATGAACCAAAAGATGCGTAAACAGGGCAAAAACCAAGTCTTGATTTTTTTGCATCAGCTCAGAATAAGCAGTACGCGTTAAACTATATACAACACATGTCTTCTGCGCTGTTACGGAAGCACTTGCCTCATCACCTGTCAAAAAGGACATTTCGCCAAACAACGATGTTTCGCGCGCAGTCGCCACGCGCATATCATGACCATTGGCGCTGCAAGTAATATCAGCCACGCCAGAACGCAACATATACAAAATACCGCCAGGCTTGCCCTGCTCCATAATCTGTTCGCCAGGCGCATACTCAGTCACCTTAACCAACTCTTTCAGCAATCCGACTTCCTCTGAGTCCAACTTGCGTAAAAGAACCTTTTCTTCTAACCATTTCACATCCATTGCCATAAAGCTGCTCCTTTCCCCAAAAAAATATAACTGGCAGATTTAAACGTATCTACACGCTACTGGCAAGTTTACACATCCTCACGATAAATATTATAGACGATAGCTCTACATTTTGTTGATATTGGCAATATGCCAGTTAGCCCTTCCCTTCAGCAGCCGCATAAATGGCGACAACACTTCTTACTTGATATGCCTGAGCCACAGCCTAGCTGTATTTGGTTACATGCTTGCTCTGTGGGAGAAGTGGCATCCATTATCCCCCTGCTGGAGCAACTACATAGCTTGGGACACTCACTGCATTTAACTGTGATAACTCGCACAGGCATGCAACATGCTCAACGCCAACTCGGTAATATAGCTACTATTTCCTATTTACCGTGGGATTTACCTAGCCTCATGCAGCGTTTTGTAAACACCCTCAAACCTTCCCTGCTCTTACTCGCTGAAACAGAATTCTGGCCAGGTATGTTTAAGGCGTGCAAAAGAAACAATATTCCTGTTATCGGGATTAACACACGCATTTCTGACCGTTCATTTCCAAAATACCATGCCAGTCGCTATTTTTGGAAACGCTGGCTTGCTCCTGTCAGCCTCTTTTTACCACAAAGCCCCTTGGATGCTGAACGCCTTATTGCTATGGGTGTTCCGTCTGAAAAAATTCATATTGCGGGCAACCTAAAATATGCCGTTCAAGTGCCTACTGTTGATTGCCATAACTTACGAAAAAAACTTGATGCCAGCCTAGAGCGCCCCATCCTTCTACTTGCCAGCACCCATCATGATGAAGAAAAGCGATTGTTATCTATGCTACCAGAATGGTTACATTTACAAGCAGATTTATTAACCATCATTGTGCCCCGTCACCCCGAGCGTTTCAACCATGTTGCCGAGCTTATCAGCAACCAAGGCTTGAAATATTCCCGCTGGAGTGATGCGCAAATCAATAGAGAAAGTCAGATTATTCTCATTGATGGCATGGGGATTCTACAATCACTCTACAGCATTGCTGATGTAACTGTTATTGCAGGTAGCTTGGTCGATATTGGCGGTCATAACCCTCTCGAAGCGGCGGTGTGTGGTCGCGGCGTAGTCACAGGACCTTATATTCAAAACTTTCGTGAGGTTATGAATGATATGCAATCTGCTGGAGCGGCGATTGTTAGCAACTCTGATAAAGAGCTTGAAGCTGCCATTGTTCGATTACTTCAATATCCCCATGAACTACGCCAATTAAACGCCCAAGCAGCATTGTTTATGCAGGATAAATCACAGGTTTTGCCAAAAATACTTCATATTATTAAGCCCTTTCTAGCAAGCCCATGCGATTAACTCATAAAATATATCAAGCCATTGAATCAATTTGGTGGCATAAAAAAAAACCACCACTATTGCTCCGTGGGCTTAGCCATTTATATAAAACAGCTAGCAAACACGATCAAACAAAACGCTGTAAACACGCAACAACACCCCTCTTACCACTCATTTCCATTGGCAATATTACAGTTGGAGGAAGCGGCAAAACCCCGTTTACAATCTGGTTAGCAAAGCAGCTAAAGCAACATGGTTTCAAACCTGTTATTTTATGCCGTGGTGATGGCGGTAAACAGACAAAACCACAGCTGCTCAACCAGCATAGCCTCGCGAAAGATGTTGGTGATGAGGCTGTCTTGTTATACCGCATGAGTCACTGCCCTGTTATTTCAGGTCAAGACCGTGTCACAGCAAGCCGTATGGCGGCTGAATATGGCGATGTCATCTTATTGGATGATGGTTTTCAGTATCGCCAACTACAACGTCAGTGTGATATTGTCTTGATTCCCGATGAAGGGCTTGGAAATGGACATCTTTTGCCTGCAGGACCATTAAGGGAGCTGCCAGAAGCCTTAAATCGTGCTGATATTGTTGTTCGCACTGGCAGCAACTCAAGCAAGACACTAACGCATAACAAAGAATGGCGATGGCACACAAAACCTCAACCTTTGAATGATTGGCAACAATGCGGTGAGGCGACACCTAAATCGGTCATTGCCGTTAGTGCTATTGCCCGCCCACAACGTTTCACACAAAGCTTGCAAGAGCTTGCTATTAACATTGAAACTTCATATTTCTTCCCAGATCACCATGCTTTTACAGAGCATGATATGCGCGATATTTGGAACCAAAACACTGCCATTGCCGTTACTGCAAAAGATGCCGTGAAACTCTTGGTCATATGGCCTGAAAAAAGACCTTTATGGGTGCTTGAGCAAGGCTTTGAAGGGGACTCAGGTCTAACAGGGGCTATTCTGGCAGCTTTAAATGCTGGTGGCAGCAAGCTGTAGTGTTAGACTCGCCCCATTCATAACGCTGGAGATACTATGATTGATCAAGCTTTACTCGATATTCTTGCCTGTCCTAAATGCAAAGAAAGTGTGCAATATAACAATGATAAAACCGCCTTGTTATGCGATAAATGTCAATTAGAATACCCTATTAGAGATGACATTCCTGTTATGCTGATTGATGAGGCTAAATCCCTAGCTGGTAGCTAAAGCATTCCATGACCATAGAAGATAGCCATGGCGCATCATAAGGCGTTCAGCAAACAACGCTGGCATACGGCTCTCAAAGCTGAATTAACCTTATTCAACAAGCTTCAACAGCAAAATGCCGACATAAATTCTCTAAAAAAAGAAGTTCGCAAACGTTACCTCCCGCTCATTGAGCGCCATGTATCTAAGCTGCAAGAAGATAGTCAGATTCTTGAGTTGGGGTGTGGGGTGACATGTGTGTCTCAATTTATCAAGATGGGAAAAAAGACCTATCTTGACCCTTTATTGGATAATTTTCGTCGTGCATGCCCTGGCAGCTTGCCCAAGGGCACTTTTATCACCGAGATGGCGGAAAATATTCAAGCATCCAATGCATTTTATGATGCCATAATATGTTTAAAAACAATTAGCTACGTGCAAAATCCAGAGTTGGTTTTACACGAAGTGGAGCGTTTGCTCAAACACGATGGAAGCTTCCTAATAAGCGTAGAATTATGGCCATCCAGCTTTGCCAAATTGCATTATTTTACGGCCAAATTATTCCCACAGCGCGCACTTAAAAACCGTTTATATTGTTATACAAAACAAGGCATAGAAAACACCTTACAACGCCATTTTAACATCCAGTCAAGCCATGATATCCCTACTACAAAATTTTTCAGCCTAAAACATGAATGTTTTTACGTCTGCACACCTTTAAAAGACGTATGACACAAAGCATTCGCATATTTCCACCCAACTGGCTGGGCGATGTTATTATGGCGCAACCTGCTATGCGTGCCATTGTACAACAGCATCCCGACAGTGATATTCATGTCTTTGGTCGCCCATGGTTAAATGATTTATTACCCTTTCTGAACCTAGAACAAACCACCTTCCAAGCTGAACTCACAGCCACAGAGAAAAGCTTTTTGTTCCGCAATAGCTTCCACGCTGCATGGCAGGCATTTCGCTCTGGCAGCACCGAACGTCACGGCTTCAAGCATGAATGTCGCTCTCTATTACTTACCCATGCCTATCGCCCCAAATTGAATATGCAGCATGAACATCATCGCGATTATTTTCTCGATTTGGTTGAGCAAGCTGGCATTCCAGTTATACAACGGCACGTGTCGCTCAAGGCTAATCAAGTAGATTTAGATGCTGGCATAGCTTTATTGCAAGCCCATGGCATTGATCCTGAACGCTGCGTGTGCGTTGCTCCTGGCGCACAATTTGGTGGCGCCAAACGTTACCCCGCTGAGGCTTATGCTTATATTTTAAAATGGCTTGCAGAAGCAGGCTGGCAGCCTGTTATTTTAGGCACACAAGCAGAGCGTGATATTGGCGAACAGTGCCTAACGAAAGTATCAGGAAAGTCATGGAATGCTTCGGGCACAACAACTTTACGACAGGCTTTGCAACTGGTTGCATGTAGCCAGCTAACCCTGTGCAATGATTCTGGTTTAATGCATGTATCAGCTGGTCTTGGCAAGCCTACCGTTGGTATATTCGGTGCCACAGATCCGAGCCGCACTGCACCATCTGGTGAACATGTCTCTTTATTATACAAACCTGCGCCATGTAGCCCATGTTTAAAACGCGAATGCTCTGTTTCAGGACACCCATGCATGGTGAATATCCTACCCGAAATGGTTCGTGATGCTTGTTTAGAGCAATTAAAATCTTGAAAGTCCTGATTGTAAAATTATCAGCCTTTGGTGACATCATTCATGCACTTCCTGCTTTGGATGATTTACTCCAACGACCCGAAATTGATGAAGTTCATTGGCTGGTTGACCAGCGCTTTGCATTTGTTACAGATATATTTCCTCCACAGGTCAAGGTACATAAAGTTGCCTTGAAGGGGGGCTCTAGAATCAGTCATGCTTGGCAAATAATTCAAACATTACGCCATGAAAAATTTGATATGATTTTTGATCTGCAAGGGCTTATCAAATCGGGCATCATGGCTTGGGCTTCTGCCAAATCAGGATGTAAAGTTTTTGGCTTTGACCGTGAGCAAAGCCCCGAATGGCCAAACCACTGGTTTGTTGACCCCGTACCATTCCACGCCAATGAAAAACATGTCGTGCCACTTTATCGGCATATCATCGCAGCGGCTTTTAGCACGGATAATAAAGAACAAGCATACCGTGCACCGCATATTCAAATCACTTCAAATATGCAGCAACAAGGTCAACAAGCCTTAGATGACATGGCTATTCAAACTGCCTTTTCGATATTGCATGTTGGTGGCAGTTATATCACCAAACGTCTTCCTGATACGCAATGGCAACAATTAGCCAAGCGTATGCAAGAAGAGCAAACGTTGATTATATTATGGGGTAATGCGGAAGAAAAACAACGAGCCGAAAATATTTCAAAACAGGGCGAACACATCATGGTTGCTCCGCGTTGTTTTCCCTTACCAATACTGGCAGGCATACTTGAGCAGGCATCAGCATACCTTGGACAAGATACAGGTGTTAGCCATTTAGCCGCAGCCTGTGATTGTCCGACCATCACATTGTGGGGAGCAACAGCCCCTTGGCGTATGGGAGCATTAGGAGCATTACACAAACATATCACCCCACAAAGCGATTGTTCACCATGTTTTAACCGTCAATGTGATAATTTCATCTGCATGCCATCGCTGAATATCGAACATATCTACCATGCTTGGCAGGAGACTCGTCGATGAGATTACTTTTTATATTCTTAAGCCTATGGCTGGGCATTTTTACAGCCCACGCGGAACGTGCATGCATGCCCTATATGGGCGAACAACTCACCTTTAATGTTGGTTGGGAGTTTATCAATGCAGGCTCTGCCACGATGACGGTTAGCACCCCATCCGATAAACAATACAAGATTCATACATCGGCTCGCACCAACAAGTTTCTCGATATCTTCAAAAAAGTCCGCGATACCATTACTTCAGAAGGTGTATGTGTGGATGGAAAGATGCAAAGCACACGTTTTGATTTAGAACAGCATGAACGCTCTTACCACGCAAAGAAACAAACCTTCTTTGATTGGCAACACAACAAGGTGCTTTACACACAAAATAAAAAAACCGATAGCTATGATGTTCCCGCAGGACATTTGAATGTCATTGATGCATTCTTTAGGGTACGCAGTGCGAAGTTAGTTGCTGGTCAAACGTTAAGCATTCCTGTTTTTGATTCTCGCAAAACATACAATGTTATTGTAACCGTTGGCAAAAAGAAAAAAATATTGCGTGCTCCATGGGGCGGACATGTTGAATGCATTAGCCTTGAGCCTGTGCTAAAAACAGAAGGTATTTTTTCCAGCAAAGGCAAACTAAAAATATGGGTCACCAATGATAGCAGGCATATTCCTATCAAATTGATCGCAAAAATAAAAATTGGCCATATCGTTGGGATTCTCACCGATTACAAGGAGCCCAAGTGAACACAACTTATACAAAACTGGAAACATGGTGTCTTGCCAATCGAAAGCTAGCGACTGCTCCTGCTTTTATTCTTTTATTGCTGCTGGCCAATCCAACTACTCTTTCCCTAATTATCGGCGGTATTATGGTTATCTTAGGTGAAATGGGTCGCACATGGTCATCGGGCTATATTGATAAAAATGCTAAATTGGCCACTGCAGGGCCTTATCGCTTTACACGCAATCCATTATATTTCTTTAATGCTGTGATCTTTGTCGGTTTTTGCGTGATGGCATATAACCCTTGGGCGGCTGTTTTTGGCATTGCATCTTTCACCATTATTTATCGTGCCACTATGCGCAGTGAAGCTGAGTTTATCGCACCGATTTTTGGCGAAGAATTTGATAAGTGGACTGCTGTTGTACCTATGTTTTGGCCAAAATGGACCAATTATCCAGCACAAGGTCAGTTCTCATGGGCTCTAGTTTCCAAGCATCGTGAACATAAAAATGCCTTAGCTATGTTGGCAGGGGTTATTTTATTTCTTGGTATTTATTATTTCCAAATAGTGCTATAGCAACACAGGTATGCGCTAATGATTGACTCCATCGCTGTTATTATTTCCACATACAATAATCCAGACTTTCTGCGTTTGGTATTGGATGGATATGCAAAACAAAGTGACAATCACTTCAGTATTTATATCGCCGATGATGGCTCTTCAGAAGAAACCCGAAAACTCATTGAACATACAGCAAAAACTTTCCCTGTAATGATACATCACATTTGGCATGAGGACAAAGGCTTTCGCAAAGCCCGCATACACAACCTTGCTCTAAAAGATATTGCCGAACCATATGTGGTTCTCACTGATGGTGATTGTATTCCATTGCCAAACATGGTTGCCAAACACCGTAAACTTGCTCAAGTCAAGACCATGGTGAGTGGCAGTCGTATTTTATTATCACCTGAATGGACAGCACTATTATGTGCGAATCAAGAAACGCTAGGTAACAATATCTTCGGCTACTTCAAACATCGATTCCAGGGGCATATCAACCGTATACTTCCTCTTTTTATGCCTCCCCACTTATCGGCAGCGAAAAATAAGTTATCTGCTATCCATGGCTGCCACCTTGCATGCGCCACAGAAGACTTACTGCATATCAATGGCTTTGATGAAAGCTTTGAAGGCTGGGGGCGTGAAGATTCAGATTTAGTTGCTCGACTACTACACAGTGGCATCACACGAAGGAACCTACGTGGCACCCCCGTATTGCATTTATGGCACAAAGAAAATGCGCGTGATAACTTAAACAAAAATGACGCATTATTGCAGGCCTGCCTTGATGAAAAACGCCAGCAAGCTATCAAAGGTATACGCCAGCTCGACAACAGCAGCCATGCATAAAACTCTTACCATCGTACAGGTTTGTCGGCGCTTTGGTCCTGTAGGCGGCATGGAGCGCTACGTGTGGGAGCTTAGCCACGAATTAGCGACCATGGGACATACACTGCATATTTTATGCGAAGAAGATTTCAGCCCAGAAACCATAGCCAATATGCATGTTCATGCCTTGGGTACAGTGCGCCCCAAACCTCGCTGGCTGGCGCATATACGCTTTTCACACCGCGTGCATGCATGGTTAGAGGAAAACCGTACATCTGAAATGATTATTCATAGCCATGAACGTTGTCAGGAGCATCATATCACCACCTTTCATGGTCCACCCTTTGCCCAAGTTCGAGACTTTTCTTTTTGGAAACGCATTTCCTTACGTGTAGCCATGAACTTATGGCTTGAACGGCGCGAGCTTTGCAACCAGCATGTACAAACCATCGTGCCTAACTCCATGCATATCAGCAAGCAATTAAAACACTATTACCCCAATATCAGTAACTTGCTTAGCAAACCCATATTACCTGGTGTTGCCTCCATCACTAAGCGCCCACCTCGCCCTATAGCAGCAAAGGGCGGCAATATTGGTTTTATAGGCAAAGAATGGAAACGCAAAGGTCTAGAAAAGGCGATTGCAATTGTCTCAGAGCTGGCAAAACAACGCCCTAACATGCACTTTTTCGTGGCTGGACCTAAGGACAAGGAAATTGCGCCATTGTTTAAGCATGTAAATTTTCAATATAGTTTGCTAGGACTGGTTAATAGTGCAAATTTCTATCAACAATTGGATATACTGCTTCACCCAGCCAAAAATGAGCCCTTTGGCATGGTCATTACCGAAGCTTTAACTGCAGGTGTGCCTGTTGTCATCTCTGATGTATGCGGTGCAGCAAGCGAGGTAAGCCATCAGCATGGTAGCGTGCTGACGTTGGATGCAGATGTCACAACTTGGACACAAGAAATATCATATTGGCTAAGCAAAGAGCATATACATGTACAGTATCAACATAGTTGGCATGATACAGCTATGACATATATGCAGTTATATCAACAAATGAGGTTTTCATGAGTGTTTCCCGACAACATATCGCCATACTTCTCAACAGCCTTTCTCCAACGGGCGGTATTGAACGAGATGCTACAAAGTGTATTGAAGCTTTAGCCAAAGAAGGTTGGCATATTCATTTATTAGTCTCCTTCCCACACCCCGATATGCCGAGTCTATTGTCCCACTTGCCGGTCACTTGGCATAAAATAAATACCCTTAAACGCCCCCCATCTGTCGGGCAAATGATTTTTATCAAGCAAGCTCAAAAAGTTTTAAATAAACTACGCGAGCAATATCCAGGCATGCATGCCGTAACATTTGAAAATCACCCCATAGCATCCATAGTGCTTGGCTGCAATTCACGGCGTTTATGGCATAAAGCACGCCAAACATTCGGTATGAAAGCCAACTTCCGCCCTGTTTGGGAGTGGTGGAATACACGGGCTGAGAGATTATGTCTGCAACACGCTCAAAAGTTAGCTATTTACAGTGAACTGGCTCGTCAGGATTTTATACAGCATGGTACAGCTGAAGACCGCATCGACCGCATCATTATACCCGTCAATACAGATTACTTTACCCCCCAACTAAGCATGCCCTTATGCGAAAGAAAAGAAATACTAATTATTGGTACAAATCCAAAATTAAAAGGTATGGATATAGCCCTGCAAGCATGGTCCATATTACACAAAAAATACCCCGATTTATCCTTACGCATGGTCTTCAGAGGCCCAAAAACAGCTGCCTATATCAAACGAGCCAAGCTACCCCGCGTCATTGCATCACCACTGATTGATGACCCGCGTGAATATTACAACAAAGCACGTCTCGTGATTGCTCCCTCAGCCTATGAGTCCTGGGGAAATATTATCACTGAATCCCTTGCATTAGGTATTCCTGTTGTGGCGTCAAAACAAGTACCTTCAAGCGAAGTTATTCAGTCTTTCGAGCATGGGCTAAGCTTTAACCGTACAGGCAAAGGTGATAGCTTTGCATTAAATCATGCTATACAAGAAGCGTTGCAAACATGTCCTATCAACACCAAGAGCATGCAAGAACGCCACCAGCATATTCTAGATTTTCAATCACAACATTTAACAAGTACAGCATGGCTATGTCACATTGCACAACAGCCGCTTACAGAGCAATAAAGAGGCTTGGCAATGCTTTCAAATATCATGCAAGAAATATCAAAAATTATTGTATTCATCCTCAGCCTTCCTAAAACTCTGATATTCAATTTCTATTACCTACCCTTCCAGCAAGCTATAAAATTACCCGTTTTTATCTCATACCGCCTCAAACTACGTGATATGCGGGGAAGCATTACAATCGACCAGTGTAAAACAGGCATCATTCAAATTGGCTTCAATAGTTTTGGCTTTGTCGTTGGCCATGGCGAGGCACTGTGGAGTTCAACAGCAGATATTCATTTTCAAGGTAAAGTAAGGGTTGGCTGTAACCCAAAATTCCGACTTTCAGGAACACTAACCTTTGAAAATGATTTTGAAGCAGGTCATGATTTTTTACTTATATGCCAAAGTCATATTCACTTTGAACAAGCAACCCTATTATCTTGGAATGTTAGCATTATGGATGCTGATGGACATGTTATTTATGATGAGAATAACCAGGAAAGCAATGCACCTAGAAAGATTCGTATTGGTAAGCATACATGGATAGGCTGTCATACCACAATTCTTAAAGGAACAATACTGCCTGAAGAAAGTATTGTCGCATCTCACACTGTTACAACCAAGCCCTTCACGCAAAAAAACTGTATCATTGCAGGCAACCCTGGGCGGGTGATTAAAACGGGGCAACGATGGGTATAAGCTTATGAACACTGTACTTAAATCTGCCAGATAACCGATATTTTGTAAGCTTGTAAAACCTTATGTTATTTAACTCATACGAATTTATCTTCTTCTTTCTTCCTATTGTTCTGATTGTGTTTTTTGCAATTGGAAAACGTGGCTATTTTTCCATAGCTATGGCTTGGCTTGTACTAGCATCACTATTTTTCTATGCTTGGTGGAATCCAGCCTATTTGGGGCTAATGATTATATCTATCCTAGTGAACTATGCCATTGGCAATAGGCTCAATCGTTATTTACAACATGCGCGCATGCGTAAAACCACACTCACACTGGGTATTGTTTTTAATTTGGGTTTATTGGGTTATTTCAAATATGCCAATTTCTTTGTCGATAATATAAATCAAATCATTCACAGCCATGTCGATATTGGCACTATTTTATTGCCCTTGGCCATTTCCTTTTTTACTTTCCAGCAAATTGCTTACCTTATCGATGTATCGCGTGGCGAGGCCAAAGAATACAACTTCTTACACTATTGCCTTTTTATCACCTTTTTTCCTCAACTTATTGCAGGCCCCATTGTGCATCACAAAGAAATGATGCCTCAATTTGCCAAGAAAAGCATTTATCGCCTTAAATATAGCAATTTGGCCATTGGGCTAAGTATTTTTGCTATTGGGCTATTTAAAAAGGTTGTTCTAGCTGATGGTATCGCCATATATGCTAGCCCTGTATTTGATTCTGCAGCCGCTGGTGTTGCCCCAGGCTTTGCCGATGCTTGGGTTGCATCTCTATCCTACACCTTGCAATTATATTTCGATTTCTCTGGTTATTGTGATATGGCAATCGGGGTTGCGCGCATGTTTGGAATCAAACTGCCCCTCAACTTCCATTCTCCCTACAAAGCAATCAATATCATCGATTTCTGGCGGCGTTGGCATATGACACTTAGCCGTTTCCTGCGTGATTACCTGTATTTTCCCCTTGGCGGAAACCGGAAAGGCACAACACGCCGCTATATCAACCTTATCATCACCATGGTGCTTGGTGGTTTATGGCATGGAGCAGGTTGGACATTTATATTGTGGGGAGCGCTACATGGCTTCTTCCTGATGGTTAACCATGCGTGGCATGCTATGCGGAAATTTCTTCGGCATGATTTATCTCAGCCAAGTCATGTTGTTACTATAATTTCACGTTTAATCACATTTCTAGCAGTTGTAGTTGCTTGGGTTTTCTTTCGCGCAGAAGATCTGCCAAGTGCCCTAC
The DNA here is from genome assembly GCA_964414875.1 of uncultured Zetaproteobacteria bacterium. Lineage (GTDB taxonomy): Bacteria > Pseudomonadota > Zetaproteobacteria > Mariprofundales > Mariprofundaceae. Next base: position 14,923 of record CAYPXU010000018.1, read on the forward strand.
TTATATTGCAAGGCATGTGCGGTCTACATGCTTCAAACATGACTATGCCAACAGAAAGCTTATCCTATATCGTCGCCTTATTGGCAATCATCTGGTTTACTCCCAATACCCAAGAGTGGCTATCACGCTACCGCCCTGCATTCGATTATCCGAACAATAAGCAGGCCACTTTACCTCGCTGGATTCCAGCATGGCGAGCCTCTCGTAGCATAGCAATTCTTATGGCCTGTACCGCCTTTATTTCAATTCTATATCTAACACGGGATAGTGAATTCCTGTATTTCAATTTCTAATGCGTCGCTTTTTTCATACATTTATCATCACTCTAATGGCACTTGTTAGCTTAACCATTGCCATCAATATCCTCGTTGACCCATATGAGCAATTTCATACTGTGTCTATCACAGGTTTTAATGCTGAAAAATACAATAGTGGTAGCCGTATTACAAAATCACTAAAAGTCACCAAACAAACATTCGATACATTGATTATGGGAACATCCCGAGCAGAAATTGGTTTCAATCCCGAACACCCTGCTTGGCAAAAAAGACCCGTTTACAACCTATCACTTAATGCCGCCAGCATGGATGAGGTTTATCAAGTTTTTCAATATACACTTGCCCATAATCCACCCAAATCGTTATTTTTATCGCTCGACTTACTCATGTTTAACCAACATAATGAGCTTGCTGCTGACTTTGAACATTCACTGTTTTCAGGCCACTCAGTTTGGCATAACACCATGCAATCGCTATTAGGCTTCAATGCACTTAACCAATCCCGCAAAACAGTTCGTCGCAATATGCGGGGAACAAGCAGCTATTACACCTCAACAGGCCAGCGTATCGGTCAACGTGTTTTTACAGACTTGATAGGCGGGCAAGGGCAGCGCTCACTTTTCTGGAGAGCTCTAACCAGTCAATATATTCAAAACACAAACACTTATAAAAACTTTGTCTATGATCCGAGTAAAGTAAACCACTTACAAAATATCATCCAGATATGCCAAGCAAGCGGCATAAACCTATACCTAATTATTCCACCCATTCATGCACTGCAATTAGAAACTATTGTGCAAATGGGCTTGTGGTCCGACTTTGAACATTTAAAAAGAGACCTCGTTGACAGTACGCGGCATACAACCGTGCCTGTTTATGATTTTACAACTTGGGTAGGTATCAACGCTGAAAGCCTTCCTGCCCCTGAAGATCATAAAGCCCGTATGCAATGGTACTGGGAGGCATCTCATTTTAAGGAGGGTTTAGGAGATAAAGTTATTCAAAAGCTTCTCATTGGCGCAAAAAGAAATCATTTTGGTAAACGCCTGAACATTCACAATATTGACACTCACCTTCAACAGCAACGCGACTCACGAAACCAGTATATCAACCTGCATAAACGTGATATACAAGAATTATGGCAATTACTGCAAGATCATGGCATACCCAAAAACGATGCGCCTTTTGCGATTTACTCGCAAAGAGCCCTCTAAACTGCTACTGTCTATTGCCATTCCGTTCACAAACATGATTATTTGCGTCAAAATCATCGCCTCACCTTATAGGATCGAATATGAACCAGCCCAATAAAATATCTGCATATATCATGACTTTTAACGAGGCTGATAAAATTGAAGATGCCATTAAAAGTGTGTTATGGGCTGATGAAATTATTGTTGCTGATTCCAGTAGTACCGATGGAACGATTGAAATGGCAGAGTCATTAGGTGCTACTGTGGTACAAATACCATTTCAAACCTTCGGGCAAATTCGTAACGATGCTATAGCCGCCTGTTCACACGCATGGATTTTTAGTCTTGACGCAGATGAGCGTTGTACACCCGCAGCCGAAGCTGAAATTAAGTCTACCATTCAAA
>CAYPXU010000019.1:0-16371 GCA_964414875.1 uncultured Zetaproteobacteria bacterium
ATTTTCCAATGAATTTGCATGATAAAAAAATCTTGACCTGAAGCACAGTTCATGCTCGAGTTCTTTTGTCGGGCATCCATTCGATAATCATATTTAAACGAGGCTGGATTCCCGTTTCCACGGGAATGACGAAACAGGTAAATCAATTCATGATTCACTACATATGCGGCTAAACCCTTGCAGTAAGCACTTCATTCTTTCTTGCTTCCCCAAGAAAGAATCAAAGAAGGGTCCCCTGACAATCTGCTCGTTCCCTCCACTTACAGGTTTCAAAAGGGCGCGTGTTACTGCGCTTTATCCTTTTGAAACCTGACGTTTCGGCGCACCTTGGACAGGGATAAAGCTGGCTTCACAGCTACTTCTCTCTGCGTCTGTGATGAATTGCCAAAGGCAAGAAGCCTGCCCTTTGCGGGACGTGGTAAAAAAATGTAACAAACGACTTTCCGAGGAAACTCTAATTACATTTATCTGCTTGAAAATTAACATCATAATGGCTCATGTAAGCCTTATGATTCAAAGATTGCCAATCTTCCAGCCATGATTGAAGGTGGCTTGAACAGAAGTCCAAACAGCATGGGTTAATACAGGCGTCTACTCTTTGGGAACGGTCACAGAAGCTTTATCTATTCTCATAAATGTCTGTAAACGCTTGTCTGCCTCACGCAATGCTGGGGTTAATTCGGCATTACCCAGTTTCTTAATATCATCATATGCTGCATGCGCATAACTACCTGCCCGTAAAGCGGCAGCAAGTGATTTGCGGCGAAATGCCTCACCTTTTATCAACGCCGCCAAAGGATTGCTTTGAATGATTTCAGGGCTTAACCATGCCAGTGCAGCATCCACTTGATTCTTCTCAAGCTCTAAGGTTGCCAATAAAACTTCTCTATCGCCCTTTTCTAAAGCCAATACTTTTTCATTCGCATTCAATTTAAGTAAAATATAGGCATCTTGTTTACTGATATATTCATCCGCCGCATTCAGGCTATCCAGTGGGGAAATCAGCATAAAACACAGCAGTAATGCAATAGGCCTGAATATCGTAATGGGCATTAATTCGCTGCCTGACGATCATATTTGGAGGGCTGCTTATCAGAAGAAAGCTTTGAGAAATTGCCCATATTCGCGTCAATTTCATCAAATAATGGGTATGCCGCCAAAGTTTCTTTTTTAGGAATATTGTAACGCAACCAGTGTATCAAATCCGTCCACATTTTAGAGGTCTGCTGCTTGCTCGGCATAATACCCGCATATGGCAACTCTACAGTGACAACAGGAATCTTATGTTGAATCCCAGCTGAATTGCCCAGTGAACCAGGGTAAACACCAATAAGTCTCAAGTGTAACCTACCCAACTTCTGTGGGCCAACTGGCGGCCCATCAAAATCAAGCACCCCATAAGGCGCATGCACCGACACAATAGCATCAGGTTTAAAGCGTTTAATCTCATCATAAAGCCATTGTGATTCAGGTTCACTCAAAGGCTCCACACCAGGGTAACGGCGCGGGTCATGACGTGTTTTTTTCCAGTAACGTGCTGTTTCTTCATGCCAGTTTGGCGTTGGCATATTACGATTCAAATCAACCCCATGCGCATTGAGACGGGCTGAATGTTTTTGTAACAACCCATCTGGATTCATCAACGGCGCAACATGCCAATGAAATAGCCCTGAATGATAGGCATCCAATGTTTTCATCCACTTAAACACAATGCTTACCGCAGCATATTCATCGCCATGCGTACCACCGATCAATAAAACACGCCCTATGGGTTTGCGCCTTTCAAGTAAGGGTGGGTATTCTTTTAATAAAATAGCCTGCCCATTCACCGAACGAGCCCCTGTATCTTGCAACTGACTATGCAAGCAACGCGTTATGCTGACGCTGCCGAGTTTAGAACCAATACGTTGACATTCATCTTGAACCGCCGCCGAAACTGTAGCACTGGCTGCATAACTGATGTTCACACTCGCTAACAGCACACATAAGCATAGAAAGCGACTAAAGTTTGGAGACATCAGCAAGTTTCAAAAACAAAGTACGAAGTTGACCCAATAATGCTAAACGATTGGCTTTCACTGCATCATCATCTGCCATAACCATCACATCATCAAAGAAGCTGTCCACAGGCTCACGAAGGGTTGCCAATGCAGCCAACTGTGCTTCAGGCTTTGTTGGGAAGTTTGAAGAAACTTCGTTCAATTGCTCAAACAATGTTTTCTCAGCAGCTTCTTCAAACAAATTCACATCCACATGCTCTGAAATATCACCCGCTTTTTTGAGAATATTCGCAATACGCTTGTTCGCTGCTGCAACTGCTTGCCCAGCATCTGAATCAGCAAATTTGGTAAGCAGTTCCGCCACAGCAAGGTGCTGGCACAATGGCAGCTCAACACTTGCACTCAAAGCCGCATCCATCGCCGATTTACTCACCATAAAGCCATCTGCCATGCCTACCAAACGCTCATGGATAAAGTCAGTTACTGCAGTTTGTGTTTTAGCACTAATCGCAATGGTTACGCGTTGTTGATTCCATTGTTTTGCGGCTTCTTTCAAGATGTCACTTAGCGTTAAATTGATAGGATTCTGTTTATTTTCCAACAAATGAATCAAAGCAATAGCAGCCCTACGCAAAGCAAATGGATCAGCACTTGCCGTTGGTATTTTACCCAAGTGAAAATAACCCAATAATTTATCGGCGCGCTCAATCACACCTATCGCACATGCAATCGCAGAGGTTGCTACAGCATCATCCGCACCAATCGGCGCATAGTGTTGACTGATAGCTTGTGCCACCTCCTCGCTCTCACCATCCATCTTGGCATAAATACCGCCCATATAACCTTGCAACTCAGGAAACTCATTCACCAAACCTGTCGTTAAGTCGGATTTACATAAATACGCTGCACGTTGTGCTGCATTGGCATCCACGCCCAATTCCTCAGCATTATCCAATACAAAACCACGTAGGCGGCGTACTTGATCACCCAACATGCCAAGTCCATCTTGAAATACGATTTCAGATAGTTTTTCAACACGTGCTTCCAAGCTTTCTTTTGGATCACGCTCAAAAAAGAACATAGCATCAGCAAGGCGAGCATTCACCACACGTTCATTACCTTGTGCCACCAGCGCAGGATCTTTGGATTTGATATTGGCTACGGCAAAAAATACATTCGATGTATTGCCCTCGGTATCACATGTTGAAAAACAACGTTGATGATGTTTCAACTCAATGCGACTCACTTCAATCGGTAGCTTTAAAAACCCATCCAAATAATGCCCCGTAATCACATGCGGCCATTCGGTTAAATCCGTTACTTCTTCAATTAAATCATTATCGTCCACAAGCCTTACAGACGCTTTTTGCGCAGCTTCTTCTAAACCTTTTGCAATACTAGCTTTGCGTACATCGCGATCTGCAATAACCATACGCTCTTCAAGCCAAGCAAAGGGTTCTGTTACACTTATTTCACCCTTGGCATCTTTGCACATACGATGTGCATACGATTGTTTGCCAGCCTGAATACCCGCAAATTTAAATGGAATGATATCCTCACCCAAACGCGCCACAATCCAGCGAATAGGGCGAATAAATGCATCCGAACGATTCTCTCCATCTTGCCACTGCATTTGTTTTGGGCTTGGCAAGCCACGTAAAATAGCAGGCATCGCTTCGGCAATAATCTCAGTAACTTTTCTACCTTTTACGGTGATGGTCGCTTTCATATATTTAGCTTTGCCATCGCCTTTATCTGCAAGCTCAAAGTCGCTCACATTCAAGCCTGATTTACGAGCAAAACCTTCGGCTGCTTTACTTGGCTCACCATCTTTAAAGGCTACTTTTTCAGGCGGCCCCCAAAGCACTTGTTGACGATCTTCCTGCATCACTTGGCATGATTCAATATGAGTCAGCAAACGGCGCGGCGTAATGCCAAGTTTTAATTCAGATACTTCAATATTGGCATTGCTTAACACTTTACCCAATGCCGTTTTAAGTGCATTGCCCATGCGTGGTGCAACGCCTGCTGGGATTTCTTCCACACCAATTTCAATCAATAGCGGTTGTGTGTTTCTCATGATTCTACCCCCGCATAACCTTGGGCAACGGTGCGCGATAAGCCGCGAACCCTGCCAATAAAGCGTTGGCGCTCTGCCACAGAAATTGCCCCACGTGCATCCAATAAGTTAAACGCATGCGATGCTTTGATGACCTCTTCATAGGCTGGCAAAAATAACGAAGACTCTGCCAAGCGTTTACAATCACCTTCTGCCTGATCAAATTGTTTATGTAAAAATGAGGTGTCAGCATGTTCAAAGTTATAGGCTGAAAATTCTTGCTCATTGCGCAAAAACACTTCGCCATAGGTCACTTTTTTGCCATCAGGTTGCTCAACCCAAACCAAGTCGTAAACATTTTCAACACCTTGGATATACATCGCCAAACGCTCTAAGCCATAAGTAATCTCGCCCGGCGTACGCGGAAGCTCTACACCGCCAACCTGTTGGAAATAGGTAAACTGGGTGACTTCCATACCATTCAGCCACACTTCCCAGCCCAAACCCCAAGCACCCAAGGTTGGTGATTCCCAATCATCTTCCACAAAACGAATATCATGCACATCGGTATCAATGCCGATTTCACGCAAAGATGCCAGATATAAATCCAAAATATCTTCAGGTGCAGGTTTGAGAATCACTTGAAATTGATAATAATGTTGCAAACGATTGGGATTCTCACCGTAACGCCCGTCCGTTGGTCTGCGGCATGGCTGTACATAAGCCGTACGCCAATCGTTGTTATCTAAGACACGTAGAAATGTGGATGGGTGAAATGTTCCCGCCCCCATGGAACTATCATAAGGCTGCTGCACCACACAGCCCTGCTTTGCCCAAAATTGTTGTAATGTCAGCAATAAATCTTGAAATGTCACGGTCTTCAGCTCCGATATTTAAACACAAAACGATACTTTGGCACAAACTATAACCCATAAGCAGTTTTCGTCATTACAAAGTTCATTTTACCAACATCGTTTCAAAGCAAACAAACACAATGCTAAGCCGCAGCAAGTTTCTCGTGTAATTTAATCCGTTTTATTGCATATTTCGTTTTTGGGTAAAGCAACAGAGGAAGTGGGCGAACTATATTTATGTTAAGCAAGTTTATTGTTTTTTGGGTTATTTTTCTATCTGGGCTGCAGAGCATACAAGCATCAGAGGTTGAAGATCCCCTGCTATTAAACAAAAGCGAACAAGCTTGGCTGCAAGAGCATAACCGCCCTTTGAAAGTAGGGCTAACTGCCATACCTGGGCAAGTATATGTCAATCAAGATGGTAGCCATACAGGTTTGGCCATTGATTTATTTCAACGCATAGAAGCAAAGTCTCCACTACACTTTAAATTTGTATATTTTGACACTTGGAATCAAGTGGTTCAAGCAGGCATCAACAAAGATATTGATATTATTTTCCTCTCGCAACAAACTGCTGAGAGACTAAAATATTTTAATTTTACCAAAGTCGTTGTTTCACAACAAAATAAAATTATCTCTAAAATTGGTGGCGCTAAGAATCTAACGCCTAACCAGCTTGCAGGAATGAAGGTTGGCGTATCAAAAGGCAGTGCTATTTTCGACTACCTTCAATCATCCTTTCCACAAATAACGCTGGTAGAAACAAATAGTGAAAAAGATGCCTTAGTGTATGCCTCACAAGGTGTCATTGATGCTGCAATTTGCGAGTCTGTTCGTGCAAGTTTTTTTATCGAGAAGCTTAATATCAAAAATTTACATGTCATTGGAGATATTAACTATAACTACCATCTGCGCATTGCCAGTAGAAATGACTATCCTATACTAAATAGCATCCTAAATAAGACTCTCGACAAGCTTTCAGAAGGAGAACTGCCCAGCCTACATTTGAAGTGGGGTTACCAAAAAGATAGAGAAGTATTTCTTGATACCCAAATGCTCATTTACCTAGCCATCATTTTTGGAATCATCATACCTTTTACTATTTACCTATATACTTTAAACCGAAAGTTAAAACATGAAATCAACATCCGAAAACAAGCATATGCAAAACTAGAGGCTGCCTTTGATGAAATACGAACCTTGCAAGGCATTATTACCATTTGTAGTTACTGCAATCATATTTATGATGATGACAGCGGCTGGGAACGCCTAGAAACTTATATATCTAAACACTCCAATGCTAAGTTCAGCCATGGTATATGCGTAGAGTGCCTACCTGAAGTTCTCAAGCCACTACAAAAGAAGACTAGCAATAAGTAATAACCAGCAGCATCCGATCATACTGACTTGCACAAGCTATCTATACACAAATCCATGTGGTAGAAACTAGAACATCCTAGTGATATGCATCACGGCTAACACAAAGGTTTTATATAAGCGTGGCACTTATTTATTGTTATAAGGGGACACTATGATTGAGGTTGATGTGCAATGGTTAAAAGAAAATATTTTTACGCGTACTTTATCAGATAATGAGCAACGCATATTACTTGAGCTGATTGATGTAAAAAACTATGCACAAGGCGACAAGCTCATCACTGAAGGAGATGCATCACAAGGACTGCTTCTACTACATTCAGGAACCGTAAGCTTACAGTATGAAAAGCATGGGCAGGCTGTACGTATCGCCAAACTGGAAGCAGGTGCGCAGATGGGTGACATGGCATTTTTCAATCATGATATTGCCAGCGCTACAGTAAAAGCTCTTGAACCATGTGAAGTATATATCTTGCCAGAAAAAGCCATGAAACACCTTATGCAAGACTACAAAGATCTTAGCCATGATTTAATGCTGAACACGATTCGCAACTTGGGCTCTGCACTGAAGAACATGAACGGTTTTAATGCCTTTGCACAGCAATATATTCAAGGCGGGACTCGATAAACCATAAAGTTATTTGGAAAAGTGCCTGCCATCCATGTATCATTGCAAATTATGTGCAAGAAATTAGAGCATTAGCGCAACTATTCAGCATAGTTATAAATAAACTTGTAGCTGTTCAGATTACCGTGTTTTTTCAACGCAGCTAGCGGGAAAATAAACGGCAAGCTGAATAGTTACGCATTAGCTTTGTTTCTGGAGGCAGAATGACACAACAACATTGGCAAGCTGAACCATGGTGGCTGGCTATTCAAAATGCGCTGAAACCAAAGCTGCTACTTACCATGTCTATCAGTGTATTGGGAGCCGTACTAATTTTCGGACTGCTATATATCCCCAGCGAACATGATACTTTCACAGGTATCTTAACCTCTTTTATTGGCGTTTTGGGTTCTTTATTGTGGTTTTTATTTGGTCTAACCGCGCTAGCACACCAACTTTACCAAGGCATGCAATCTGAATCTATGTCAAACAGCGTAGAGGCATTGCGTTTTGCTTGGGGGAAAGCGCGGACATTGATGCTCTTACCTGCTTGGGGCGCGGCTTTGTTACTCGCCTTATTGCTTGGTGAAATGCTACTTTTATCGCTCGCAAACATTCCTGCTTTGGGTTTGATTTGGTTGTCACTTCTGGCTGTACCGCTCTTGCTTTTAAATAGCATTGTTGCTGTGGCATTGCTTTTAGCATTATTCAATATTGCCGCACGTGTCGTCTTAACCGAAAGCAATGCACAGCAATTAAAAGATGAGTTATGGTATTTAATCAAGCAACGGCTGCCAACATTATTACTTTACAACTTGGGTGGCGTATTGGTCAGCTGCATCATCGCTATCGTGGTTCTTTCGCCATTATGGCTGGGTGCGCAAATAACATTGGGACTGGTGGGTTACACAGCCGATGAAGCATTCTTGCGTATTGTCGATGCCATTGGTTTTTGGGGAAGCATTGCCCATCTGATTGCTCTCATGATGTTCGGACTATTATTGGCAGCCATCGCCAGTGTTCCAGGCATTGTTATCACCCACATGACGCTACTCGTGCATCAAGGGCTAATCGCTGATCATGATTCAAACAGCAATAAAAGCGATCAAGAAAATGTTGATCCAGAATAAACAACTGTGTTTTTTGACAATATCCTGCATCCCATCACCATGCGCCGACTTATGAAGCATTTCATAAGCTTTTACAGGAGTTAATGTTGGCACAGGACTTTGCAAATCGAACCCATTCACCAGCTGTGCAGTCACATGCACGCAGAAGGCATCGCCCTTCTATGCTAAAACGTGCTTGGCATACTGTGCAGCAATCATTGAGCAAGTTGTTTGTTATAAAAGCTCTATATATTCCGATATTGGCAGGCATACTTTTGCTACTGGCTATCACAACTGTATCGAGTTTGAGTGTTGATGCAAGCGTGCAGCTAACACGCGAAGAATGGCTGCAACCTGAAGAAAATAATTTATTAAAGCATGCCAACAGCTCGCAGAAAGTCATTGTGAAAGCTGGTGATTCAGCCATTTCATCACTGAATACTTTGGGTTTTAACTTTTCTGAAATTATGGCGATGCAAGCTGCTGCAAAAAAAATACACCCACTCAGACGCATTCAAGCAGATCATGCATTCATCCGTCACGACATCGGCGATGTCAGCAACGTTTATTATGACATTGATGCAGGGCAAAAATTACATTTAAGCCGTACAGACGGTTCTTGGCGCGCCACATTGGAAAAAATGGCATTCACACACCGTCAAGTTTATGTGGAGGCATCCATTTCAGATAGCCTTTTTGTTGCAGCTGCTAAAGCAGGTTTGGATGACCGCACCACCATGAACCTAGTCGATGTGTTTGCATGGGACATTGATTTTGCACGCGATTTACGCAAGGGCGACTCTTTTCAAATATTGTACGAAGAGCAATACAACGATGTTGGAAAAATGATTGGCACCACCATCTTGAATGCCGTATTTACCAATCAAGGGCGTAGCTATCATGCTATTCGTTACCAATTAAAAAATGGTAACGAGGGTTACTACTCGCTAAACGGAAAAAGCCTACGCAAGTCATATTTAAAAGCCCCTGTGAAATACTCCCGTATTTCTTCACGTTTTAGGTCAGCACGGAAACACCCTATTTTGGGTTATACGCGCGCCCATAAAGGTGTGGATTATGCGGCGAGAACAGGCACCCCTATTTATGCACTCGGTGATGGTCGCATTGTCTTTGCAGGTTGGAATCATGGTTATGGGCGTTTGGTCAAAATACAGCACACGAACCACGATCATCAAACCCGTTATGGGCATATGAGTAAATTTGGTCGCGGTATTCATAAAGGTGTGCGCGTAAAACAAGGTCAAATCATTGGTTATGTAGGTATGACAGGCTTGGCTACTGGACCTCATTTACACTTTGAATTTCGTGTGCGCGGACGCGCCGTGAATCCTTTGCGTGTCAAACATACACCCGCAAAACCTGTGCCCAAGGCAGAAATAGCTAGCTTTAAACAACATGCTGATAGCTTGCAAAATAGCCTAAAGCTTGCCGCAAAACAATCTGAATGGGGTTAACCATGAATACAGAACTATGGCTAGAACAAGCTAAAACGGTCCTCGATATTGAGATTCAAGGGCTACAAGCGCAAAAGCAGGTACTCAATGGTGATTTTGTTGCTGCGGTTGATTGTATTTTAAATTTAAAAGGTCGCTTGGTTGTGATTGGCATGGGCAAGTCGGGCATTATTGCACGTAAAATTGCTGCAACCTTTGCATCGACTGGCACACCTGCTTTTTTTGTCCATGCCGCTGAAGCCCAACATGGCGATTTAGGCATGATCACCTCCGATGATGCCGTTTTGGCATTATCTCATAGCGGTGAAACCAATGAAGTCTGCGGTTTATTGCCAACGATTAAACGCTTGGGTGCATCTGTCATCGCCATGACAGGCAAACCAACATCCACACTGGCAACCTTTGCAGATATGGTGTTGGAAGTTCCTGTACGCGAAGAGGCATGCCCCATGAATTTGGCGCCTACTGCATCCACCACGGCAACCTTGGCATTGGGTGATGCTTTGGCTGTCGTTGTATTAAAACAACGCGGTTTTAAAGAAGAAGATTTTGCCCGTGTGCATCCTGCGGGTAGCTTGGGTCGCAAGTTAATGACCGTTGCCGATGTGATGCATGCTGGAGATGAACTGCCGATGGTAGATATCTCTGCAAGCTTAAAAGAAGCTATTGTAGAAATGTCTCAACACCGCTTGGGCGTAACGGGTGTATCACAAGGTGGAAAACTTATTGCTTGTATTACTGATGGTGATTTGCGGCGCATTTTACAATCGGGTGATGTCGATTTAGATGCTTCTGTTAAAACATTGGCGCACCCCCAACCCCGAACTATCGTGCCAAACCACTTGGCAAGTGAAGCTGTACACATCATGGAAACGCATAAACTCACAACCTTGTTTGTGGTAACTGATCATGGTGAATTACAAGGCATTGTACATTTACATGACCTTTTACAGGCAGGTCTCGCATGAGCAACAGCTATCAATCATTCCCTATGGAGCTAGCCAAAGGTATTCGCATGCTGGTTTTAGATGTCGACGGGGTATTAACCGCAGGGCAAATCTTTCTCACCGATGAATGTGAACAAATCAAAGCATTTAATGTACGTGATGGTCATGGCATCAAACTATTGCAACGCATGGGTATTGAAGTTGCTATTTTGACAGGTCGAACATCCAAAGTTGTGCAGCATCGCGCTCAGGAGTTGGGCATCAAGCATCTTATCCAAGGCAGCTTAAGAAAAGCCGACGGCATTGCGACGCTATGTGAAAGGGCAAATGTTAAAGCCTCCGATTGTGCCTATATGGGTGATGATGTGATTGATTTGCCAGCCATGCATGTGTGTCGTCTAAGCATGGCTCCGAGCGATGCACATCAAGGTGTGCGTGCTAAAGTCGATTGGGTATCAAGCTATAATGGCGGTTATGGTGCAGTGCGCCAAGCCTGTGAGGGGCTTATTATTGCCAATGATGCTTGGCAATATGTCATGGGCACTGCCTATGGTGTATCGCCACAAGAGAGCGGCTGGTAATCACTGAATGAAAGTATGGCAGTGGCGTTATTTAAAGTGGGCTTGCCTGATGCTTTCTGTGGGTAGCGTAACGCTTGCTGCGGGGCTTATGTGGTCTTATAACGATGCGGGGAAACTTCCAGAAAAAGTCGCTGATACAGGTGAGGCAGCATCAACACGCGTCGAAAAACCATTGATTGTTGAGCGTAAAGGCGAAAAAATCATTTGGCGTTTAAAAGCTGAATCTGCCACACAACACGAGAATACTATGCTACTCACCACGCCTGCTTTAGAGTTATTCACAGAAAATGGCGAAAAAATCACCGTGATTGGAGATCAAGCATGGTTTGAACCGTTAAAGCGCAATATTCACTTTAAGGGTCATGTAAATGTAACATACCGTGATTGGTTATTGGTTTCAGATGCTTTGTATTTTGACAGCACACACAATGAAGTTATTGTACCCAATGCTTTCACTGCCACGGGGCAATATACAACATTCAAAGGGCGTGGTTTAAAAGCCAATAGAAAGACACAAATATTATACGTTGCGCATGACGTGTGGGTAAAAGATTCGCATCCAGAGAAGTTGGGAGGTTTACAGTGAAAATATTACTAACCTTATGTCTATGCTTGCTAACAAGTATCGCATGGGCTGGTGATGCGGTAACCATCGAATCTGAACAAGTAACAGTGGATCATCTACATAGCCAAGCAGAGTTTAAAGGTGGCGTACATTTGGTTCGTGGTAATTTTGATTTGCGCTGTGATCGTTTGCTTGCCTACTATCAGAATAACGAATTACAGCGTGCTGAAGCTTTTGGTCGTGTACGCATGCAACAAGGAAACAAACGTGGCGCATCCAAACATGCAACCTACAGCAAAAAAGATAATCTGCTAATCCTTATTGGCAAAGCCAGTGTCGAAGATAGCGATGGTGTTATTCGTGGTGAAAAAATTATCCACAATATAAAAACAGAATCTACACAAGTCATGCAAGGTGAGGGTGAGCGTGTACGCATGCGTATCGAATCAGAAGATGCTGTAGGCAAGACACCATGACGCAGAGTGTTCATCATCTTTCAGCCAACCAATTATGTAAGCGCTATGGTGGTAAAACTGTGGTTCATTCAGTGAGTTTGGATGTGTATTCAGGTGAATGCGTGGGTGTGCTTGGTCCCAACGGAGCAGGCAAGACTACCAGCTTTTATATGGTCTGCGGTCTTGTTCCTGCCTATGAAGGACGCGTGACAATCGACAGTGAAGACATTACCTCGCTACCGATGCATTTGCGCGCCCGCCGTGGCATCGGTTATTTACCACAAGAAGCCAGTATTTTTCGCAAGCTAAGCGTTCGTGAGAATCTATTGGCAATTTTTGAAACATTAAATCTGCCAAGTATTCAGGTAGAAGAAGAATTGGAAGGCTTGTTGGTGGATTTGGGCATTGAAGGTGTACAACATCAAAAAGCCTACACGCTTTCGGGTGGTCAACGTCGGCGCACCGAGATTGCCCGCGCCTTGGTGACCAAACCAAGATTTCTCCTATTGGATGAACCTTTTGCTGGCGTAGACCCCATTGCCGTTGAAGATATTCAAAGCATTATTGCCGAGCTGCGCGACAAGGGCATTGGCGTTTTAATTACCGATCATAATGTACGTGACACTTTATCCATTTGTGACCGTGCCTATTTGATGAGTGCGGGCGAAATTTTGGTGCAAGGCACCGCCGAAGAAATCATTGAACACCCTGATGCACGACGCTTGTATCTCGGTGAAAGCTTTAGTATGTAATGGCTCATTCTATCAAACAAAAACAAATCATTATTGCCATGACTGGGGCATCAGGGGCGGCTTATGGTCTACGCCTGATACAAAAACTACTGGCTGCAGATATATGTTTACATGTATTATTATCCGATGCTGCAAGGATTGTTTTAAAACAAGAGTGTGATTTATTATTGCCCGAATCCGCAAAAGACACCGCTATTGCCTTGGCTCAACACCTAACATACAGCTCTGAAAATATTCGCTGTTACGATAAATATGATTGGTTCTCACCCGCAGCCTCAGGCTCCAGTAATATCCAACAGATGGTTGTCATCCCCTGTTCGATGGGAACACTCGCAGGCATCGCCAATGGCATGTCTGATCAATTGATTGAGCGTGCCGCTGATGTCATGATTAAAGAGCGCAAACAACTCATTTTGATGCCTCGGGAAACGCCTCTATCTGCCATTCATCTGGAGCATATGCTAAAGTTATCTCGCCTGAGTGTTGATATCATTCCAGCTATGCCAGGATTTTATCATCGCCCTGAAAGTATTTCGGAGCTGATTGATTTCATGGTATCGCGCGTTTTGGATCACCTGCATGTTGATAATACGGAGGCAAAACGATGGGGCGAATAATTATTGTCTGTCTTTCACTGAGCATCTTATCTGGTTGCACCGTTATTGCAGCTGTAGGCGGTGCGGCAGTCGATGGTGCTTTCTATGTATTTACATCTGAGAAGAAAAGCATGCCATTTTCAATACGTAAAATGCTTATTGCTACACAAAAAACATTGGAGCGCATGGATTTATCAGCCTCTTTGATTGAGCCTATGGATCATGGCTACAGCCTACACTTTGCCAACAATCAACTTTCAGGGAGCATGATGTTAATACGAGAAACAAATCATCTGACAACGGTTACAGCTCGTGTATATAAAGGCATTAGCAGACAAAAGTCTGTGGAAAGCGCTATTTTTGATAGCATTCAAACAACCGCGTTAGGTGTGAAAAATGATGAGTTATTTAATTTTGCAAAATATCACTATATTCACACAAAAGCATTAGCAGAAGCCCCCAAAGTAGGTTGGTTTATACCAGGTACAAAGCTCAATGTGTCGCCATCAAAGACCGCTGGCTGGCTAAAAATTACCATGCCATCTGGCAAAAAAGCCTTTTTAAAAGGGCATATAAATAAATAAGAAAAGCAGGGAGAGCTATATGGCATCAAATCAAGTATTGGATGATATTTCAGAACAAATTGCTGGCGGTCTGCGTCTATTGGGCGGCGCAAAACAAGAAGCCGAATCGCAAGTTCGCTCGATTGTAGAGGGTGCTTTGCAGCAACTAGATGTCGTAACCGACGAACGCATGCAAGTCCAAGAGGCCATGCTTAAGAAGTCCCAGAATGATATCAGTGACTTAGTAGAGCGAATCAAAACATTAGAAGAGCGTATTAAAACATTGGAAACTAGCGCTTAACACATGCTAGCAAGGCTCGCTTCAGCGTCACTCCGTGGTTTAGATGCCGAAGCCGTTGATGTCGAGGTAGATTTATCCCGTGGTTTGCCATGCTGGAATATGGTTGGTTTGCCGGATGCTTCGGTTCGGGAAGCGCGTGATCGTGTACGTTCTGCCTTGCTTAATTCAAATTTTGAATTCCCCTTAAGTCATATTACAGTCAATTTAGCACCCGCCGATAGGCGTAAGGATGGTTCTCATTTTGATTTGCCTGTTGCCATTGGTTTATTGTGGGCATCAGGGCAGATTTCAGCCCTTCAAAAACCACCCTTTATGCTCGGTGAGCTGGCATTGGATGGGCGATTAAATCCCATTGCAGGCGTATTACCACTGGTGCTATTTGCCCGAAAAAATGGTTTTAAAACAATTATTGTTCCACAAGGCAATGCAGAAGAAGCCTCCGTTGTTGAGGAGATCCATATTCTTTCTGCAACATCATTATTACAAGTTGCTGAACATTTACTGGGGCAAACACAGCTAGCCCCTTATATATCCAATATAACAGCGACACATGAAGAAGAAGACTCATTACCTGATATGGCAGATATTCGAGGTCAACATCAGGCAAGGCGCGCTTTAGAAATTGCTGCCACAGGTGGTCACCACTTATTGATGAGCGGGCCTCCAGGTGTAGGAAAAAGCATGTTGGCAGCGCGTTTACCAAGCATTCTTCCCCCACTGATAATGTCAGAACGATTACAAGTAGCACGCATTTATAGTGTCGCAGGTGAGGCTGGACGCTCACCAACATCTTCAGCCCCACCTTTTCGCTCTCCCCATCACTCAGCTTCTGATGTGGCACTGATTGGCGGCGGAAGCACGCCAAAACCGGGCGAAGTCTCTAAATCCCACTGTGGCATATTATTTCTTGATGAGCTGCCCGAGTATAAGCGTCAAGTATTGGAAGTATTACGCCAACCCTTAGAAAATGGTAAAGTCTGCATCGCGCGTGCTGCGGATACCTTATCTTTTCCTGCAAAATTTCAATTGTTGGCAGCCATGAACCCATGCCCATGTGGTTACTTGGGGCACCCAAACCACCCCTGCCGCTGTAGTGATGCACAAGTAAGGCGTTATAAAGATCGTATTTCTGGTCCATTACTGGATCGTTTTGACTTACGCATTCATGTACCTCCCGTAGAAAAAGAAGCTTTGATGGGCATGCAAACGGGTGAATCATCAAAGACTGTTGCTCAGCGCGTGCAAGCCGCTCGAAAAGTCCAATATAAGCGTCAGGGGGAAGGTATTGTTAATGCACGCCTACAACCCACAGCTCTAGAAAAATTCGCCAAACCAGATTCCGCAGGAGCCAAACTGCTCGACACTGCAATGACTCGCTTTGCACTTTCCGCCCGCTCATATCATCGCATTCTTAAAGTGGCGCGCACAATTGCAGATCTATCACAAGAACAAGCCGTTTCCAGTTTACATATTGCAGAAGCATTACAATACCGAGGAGATGAAGCCTAAATATGTTTCCCTCCCATTACCACGAAGGTCTAGGATTATTATGAAAACTCTATTAACTTTTTTAAAGTTCCTTATATTAACAAGCCTATTGCAAGCTTGTACACCCAGTGTACATACCGACTTTGATAGGTCTTTTAATTTCTCCAATACCCATTACTACACAATTTTACCAGATACGCTGCCACAGACCAGCAACTCGATGTTCAATAGCGCTTTAGTCAGCAAACGCATTCGCAACAGTATTCATGATCAATTAACATCTAAAGGCTATCAAACTTCTAACAACCCTGATATTTATATTGTTTATCAATTAGCTACACGCTTCTCCCATGATGCCCGCCAATCAGGATTTGGTTATGGCCTTGGCGGCTCTATCGGCGGAAATTTTGGTTTAGGTATAAATAGCGGCTTTGCTTATGATGAATATCAAGAGGTCTCTTTGACAATAAGCCTGTATCAAGATGAGGAAAAATCTATTTTGCTATGGCGAGGAACATCTGAAAAAGAGCTTAAAAAAAGTAGCACAAAACCAGAATACATTGACCAACTCATTGACAATATGGTGACTGCTATTTTAGCGGCATATCCACCCACACCTGAAAAATTAAAGTAACAAGTAGT
>CAYPXU010000020.1:0-16205 GCA_964414875.1 uncultured Zetaproteobacteria bacterium
ATAATCATTGGCAAGCCCCTCGCCCTCGTATGGGTGAAAGGTAATGAGCTTATTCTCGAAAGTCTCGCTGAGACATTCGCTTTTTGGCGAATTTGTTGTATTGATGACGATGATTTTGATCCCTATTGCTTTGTTGATTGGTTATTATGTATTCGAGCATATGAATAAAGCAATCGAACATCAGTATTTGCAATCACTCGAGAATCTTGCTGATGAAAAAGTATCTACGGTGAATGATTACATCAATGAACATATCAAGCATGTAGTATCTTTGAGTCAGATGCGTTTTCTAGGTGAGGCTTTGCTTGCCTTTTCTCAGGCATTTCATCGTGATGGAGAAAATTCTACTGCCTATCAGATGGCAAATCAGAAATATGGCGAATATTTTAGAAAATTCCTAGAGAATGGAGACCATTATGACCTTTTCTTGATTGATAAGGGGGGGGATATTGTATACACCATTCAGCATGAAGCTGACTTTACCACCTCTCTAGTAAATGGGCCGTATCGTGAGACAGGTTTGGCACAAGTTTTCAATCAAGCGTTAAACAATTTGCAAGCTAACAATAGTACATTTGCATACTACCAACCTTCCAAAGAGGCAGCAGCCTTTATTGCAGCCCCTGTATTACAAGATCATAAGGTAATAGGTGTGGTTGCCTTGCAGTTTGATACGCAGCGTTTTTATGATGTGGTTAATAATTATGCAGGGCTGGGTAAAACTGGGGAAGTAGTTGTGGGTAAGAAAATGCGTGAGCATGTGTTGATTACTGCGCCTTTACGTCATGATACGGGGGCAGCTTTTCAGCGTAGTATTGCTTTATATGACAATAGTGCCTTGCCGATTCGAGAGGGAAGCCAGGGGCAAACAGGGGCGGGAAAATTTATTGATTGGCGTGGCAAAGAAGTATTGGCTGTATGGCAATATATACCAGCTTTACAATGGGGCATCGTGGTTAAAATAGATACTCAGGAAGCTTTTGCATATTGGTATAGCCTTAGAAAATCATTGGTTGTTTATAGTATCTTGGCTTTATTGCTGATATATGTGAGTCTATTTATCGGTATCCAACGTGTTACGCGACCGCTAAGACAATTAATCAAAGCCAGTGTTGATATTGCAGAGGGCAAAGCAAATGTTTTATTGCCTAAGTTCATAGATAATGAACTAGGCATGTTAAGGGATACGTTTGATGTGATGGTTAAAAAATTACAAACATCGAAGCAGGTCTTACAGCAGACGGTTGAATCATTATCTGAAAATAATCGCTTGTTGGATCAACGGGTCAATGATCAAACCTCACGCATACGTGCGGTACTAGACTTTACCACAGATGGTATTATCACCATTGATGCTTATGGCATCATTGAGCGGGTCAACCCCGCAGCCTGTAAAATGTTTGCTTATACAGAAGATGAGTTGTTGGGTTTGTCATTTACAGTGCTTTTGCCTGAGGAAAAGGCTGCTGAATATACCCAAATCTTTAAACCTGCTAAGGCATCGAACGGTAGTGTTGTGAATCTATGCAATGAATTGGAAGGTTTAAGGCAATCGGGTAAGAAGTTTCTGATTGAATTGCGCATCAATAATATGCAAGTGGACGCGCAGGGGTTATTTTTAGCAACCATTCGAGATATAACTGAACGTACAGCATTAGAGCATCAACAGGCTCGTTTGATGGAGGCGATGAATCAAACACAAGATGCCGTGCTTATAACCGATGCGCATGCTGTGATTGAGTATGTAAATCCCGCATACCAAGAACTATCGGGATTTTCAGAGAAAGAATTGCTTGGTACAACACCAAGCATTGTTAATAGTGGTAAAATGCCAGAGTCATTTTATAAGCAGATGTGGGAAAAGTTACTGAGCGGACAGCTGTGGCATGGTGAGTTTATTAACCGTCGTAAAAATGGAGAGCTATATGAGGTGGAGCAATCGATTTCACCGATGTTTGATGGCAATGGAGATATTATAGGCTTTACCTCTGTTCAGCATGATATTACAGAGCAAAAGGAGCAGCGTAATAAACTGGAACATATTCAACGTTTAGAGTCGTTGGGCGTGTTGGCTGGTGGTATTGCCCATGATTTTAATAATTTATTAACGGCAATTATGGGCAATGCGGCATTGGCAAAAATGAAACTGGATCATTTGTCGCCCGCCACACCGTTGTTAAGCAATATCGAGCAGGCAAGTGATCGTGCTGCGGCATTGTGCAAACAAATGTTAGCCTATTCAGGCAAAGGAAAATTTATTGTTGAGCCTGTGAATTTAACCAGCATGGTGCGTGAAATGATGAATCTTTTGGAAGTGTCCATTGATAAGAATGTTGTGATGCGTTTGGATCTATCAGAACAGTTATTACCTATTGAAGCCGATGTGGCACAAATGCAGCAAGTGATCATGAATTTGGTGATCAATGCGTCAGAAGCCATTGATAAACATAGTGGCACACTGACGATCTATACAGGCGTGGTAGATATTGATGATGCGTATATTCAAACCACGTATGCTGATAGCGACCTAAAAGCGGGACGTTATGTTGTTTTGGAAGTATCGGATACAGGTTGCGGTATGGATGAAGAGACACAGAAGAAGTTGTTTGATCCATTTTTTACCACAAAATTTACAGGGCGCGGCTTGGGCATGAGCGCGATTCTTGGCATTATTCGTGGCCATCATGGCGGTATTAAGGTCTATTCAGAATTAGGAAAAGGCACATCATTTAAGATATTATTTCCATGCTCTGATGTTTTGGAAGTTGAAACAACCGCTGGATCACAGCTTGCTCCTCAACAGCAAGAGCAAGGTACGATTTTGATCATTGATGATGAAGAAACGATTCGGGCAACAGCTTCAATGATGCTTGAAAGCTTTGGCTTCTCGGTGTTGACAGCTCAAGATGGTGAGGTGGGTGTTGAGGTGTTTCGTGAACATCAAAATGAAATTAGTGCAGTGCTTTTGGATATGACAATGCCTAAAATGAATGGTGAAGAATGTTTTCGTGAATTGCGTAATCTTGATCCCAGTGTGATCGTCATTCTATCATCGGGATACAATGAACAAGATGCAACCAATCGCTTTGCAGGTAAAGGTTTGGCAGGGTTTATCCAAAAGCCATACTTGCCGATGGCATTACGCGATATGTTTTTCAAAGCTTTGAATCAAAAGTGATGATGCCGCTTTATTTGAGCAGCTGAGCAGCGACTTTTAGTCCATCTACAGCGGCTGAGGCAATGCCGCCTGCATAGCCTGCTCCCTCGCCAATAGGATAGAAATTGCTTAGAGATATGGATTGCATATCTTGATTTCTTGTCATGCGAATCGGAGAGCTGGTGCGTGATTCAACGGCTAAAAGGTTGGCATGCTCACTTACATAACCTTTCATTTTCCGATCAAATGCTAGTAAACCTTCACGCAGAGGTTCGGCTAACCATTTGGGAAACAAATCATGTAAATCAGCGGCTTCAACGCTGGGTTTAAAACGGGTTTGTGCCAGTTTTCCGGTGGCTTTTTTCTGTACAAAATCTGAAATACGCATGGCAGGTGCAGCATAAGGCGTTTGGGTCATATTAAAGCAATCGCGTTCAAGTTCGCGCTGCAAACGTATGCCACACAAAGCATCAGAGCCTAAACCATGACGCTGTATATCACCGGCAGTGACTTGCACGACAACCCCAGAATTTGCCAAGGGGCTACGGCGGTGGGCATTGCTCATGCCGTTGACTGCCATCATGCCTTCTTCAGTCGGTGAAGGGACAATCAAACCGCCAGGACACATGCAAAAGCTATAGATACCACGTTTGCCAAGATATTGATCACTGACTTGATGGGTGAGTTTATATTCGGCTGCACCAAGCGATGGATGCTCTGAAAACTGGCTGAACTGACAATCATTGACCCATGCTTGTGCATGTTCGGCGCGCACACCCACAGCAAAATCTTTGGCTTCGATATTGATACCCTGTTTGTGTAATATCTCAATGGTATCACGCGCTGAATGACCAATGGCCAAAACAATATGCTCGCCCATGATTTCTTCGCCAGCAGCTAGTCGCACACCTATTGCCTGCTGCTTATCTTGTAAAATATGATCAACACGGGCATTGAAACGATAATCAACACCAAGTTCTAATAAATGCTCACGCATACGGCGAATGATGCGAACCAGCTTATCGGTTCCCAAATGTGGATGTGCATCAATGAGAATGTTTTTGTCTGCGCCAAAACGCACAAATTCTGCCAAGACCCAGCGTACAAAGGGGTGTTTGATACGGGTATAAAGTTTGCCATCGGTGTAAGTGCCAGCACCGCCCTCACCAAAACAGACATTGCTTTCAGGATTTAATTCACCACGGCTACGCAAGCGCCCAATATCACGCATACGCTTTTCAACAGGCTGACCGCGCTCTAATAGTGTTACACGCATACCCGCTTCTGCCAATGCCAATGCCGCAAATAAACCCGCAGGACCAGCGCCAATAATAATCGTATGCTGCTCGCTCTTACTGCCATTCAAAGCTTCTGGTTTATCCACTTGCAGGCTGGATGTTTCAATGATTTTGGCTTGTGCGGGTAAGGTTGGCGTTTCACTTACGTTACACTCAATACTGCATACAAAATGCACAGCGCTACGCTTGCGTGCATCAATGGCACGGCGCACAATGGTTATATGCGTAACTGCGCGGCTTGATACTTGCAACAGCTTGGCAATGCGTGGGCGTAGATAGGTATCAGATTCATCCAGTTCGACAGGTATATTGGTTAAGCGAATAAGCATGGGCAAAGCCTACTCCTGAAAGGTTTGAACAGAAACAACGACGCACTTCTAGCCCGCATTATTCATAAATCGTCGTGATGATTGCGAATAAAGCAGCAAGTAAGGGTGCGATAGTATTTGTAATAATGTGGGCTAGATGGATGGGGGTTGTATGTGCTACAATATAAAAGACGTTAATATTGGGAGTTTGCATGGTACAAGGTAAACGTGAAATTGTGGTTGTGGCAGGTATTCGAACGCCTTTGGGGAAAATGGGCGGAGCTTTGCGTGATTTATCAGCGGTTGATTTGGGTATGCAGGCTGTGCGAGAGCTTTTGGTGCGCTCAAGGCTTACCCGTGATGATGTGGATGCAGTGATTATTGGTAATGTGATTCAACCTGTAGAAGCGACCAATATTGCGCGTGTGATTGCATTGCAAGCGGGGGTTCCACGTATTGTACCCGCGCATACGGTGCATCGTAATTGTGCATCAGGCATGCAGGCAATTACCGATGCGGCTGAGAAAATTCAGCTTGGGCGTGCTGATGTTATTTTGGCTGGTGGTGTTGAATCGATGACCCATGCACCGTTATTATTCCATGATCAATTTCGCGAAAAGATGGCGATATTGCAACGTGCCAAAGATGTTCCATCACGTTTAAAGGCTGTGTGGGGTGTGATGCAAGTACCTTGGAAACCACGGGTTTCGTTAATGGAAGGCTTGACCGATCCCGTAGTGCATCTGGGTATGGGGCAAACAGCGGAAGTTTTGGCACGCGAATTTTCTATTTCACGCAAAGAGCAGGATGAATGGGCATTGCAGAGCCACCAGCGGGCAGCCAAAGCTTGGGATTCAGCTTGGTATGATGAAGAAGTGATGCATTTGTTTGCGGGTTCATCTTATACGCCTGTGCATATGGATGAAGGTGTGCGAGCTGAGCAAAGTGTGGCGGCATTAAAGCGTTTGCGCCCAGCTTTTGAGAAACCATTGGGTACAGTGACAGCGGGCAATAGTTCACAAATTACCGATGGTGCAGCGATGTTGCTGATTTCGCATCGTGAAAAGGCAGAAGCTGAAGGCTGGCCTATTTTGGGCTATATTCATGATTGGGCGTATTCAGGTTGTGATCCTGAGCGCATGGGTATGGGGCCTGTGCATGCCAGTCATGGTGTATTGTCTAAGGCGGGTTTGAATATGTCTGATATGGCAAGAGTGGAAATTAATGAAGCATTTGCAGTGCAAGTATTATCCAATTTAAAAGCTATGAATTCCAAGCAGTTTGCCAAGAAGGCATGGGGTGAATTGGCAGCTATGGGTGCGCCTGATACCGATAAACTCAATGTGCATGGTGGCGCGATTGCCATGGGGCACCCTGTGGGCATGACAGGGGCACGATTGATTTTAACCTTGTTGCGCCAGTTAAAACGAGAAACAGGCGGCGGTTTGGGCTTGGCAAGCTTGTGTATCGGCGGCGGGCAGGGTGGTGCGACATTGGTGGGGAGTGAGCCATGGCAGTGAAATCAGTGCTTCAATTAAAACGTAAAAAAGACCGTGCGATTTTATTGTTTTCGCGCAGTGATAAACCCGTCAATGTGCTTGATGAAGCATGTATGCAGGCTTTGGAAGGCTATTTAGATGAATTGGAAGCAAGCCCACCCGCATTTTTGGTATTACAGAGTGACATTGCAGGCTGTTTTATCGCAGGTGCGGATATTCATGCTATTGCGGCGGTAAAAAGTGCTGAAGATGGTACACAACTAGCGAAGCGTGGGCAGGTGGTTTGCAATCGTATTGAGAATTTATCCAGTGTGTCGGTAGCTGTCGTGCAAGGCGTGTGTTTGGGAGGTGGCTTGGAGCTGGCGATGGCGTGTGATTATATCATTGCCGTTCACGATGATAAAACCCGTATGGGTTTGCCCGAAATAAAAATTGGTATTCATCCAGGTTTTGGTGGTTGTGTGCGCCTGCCAAAAAGAGTGGGTTGGACGATAGCGACGCAGATGATTTTAAGTGGTCGTATTGTTGATGCCAAACGTGCCAAACGTATTGGTTTAGCTGATATGCTGTGTTATGAGGAACAGGTTGCGCAAGCCATTGAAAAGCTGGTATCGCAAGGCAAGGTTCAAGCATCAAAAGTAAAACCAACATGGTTTGCTTTATGGCCAGCTCGTCAGGTGTTTTTTATGCTCGCGGAGCGGAAATTAAGAACGCGATTCCACGATTTGGATATGGATCAAGCTTATCCTGCATTGATGGGAGCACTTCATGCCTTGCGCGCTATTTCAGGTTTGTCGGGTGATGCCGCTTATGCTTGGGAAGCTGATTCGATAGGGCGCTTGGCTATCACACCAACCTGCAAACACTTGATTCGCGTATTCTTTTTGGGTGAGGCATTAAAGCATCAAGATGCAGTGAAAAAAGGTAAGCTGACCGCAAGTAAAGTACAGCATACAGCAGTGTATGGGGCTGGTGTGATGGGCAGTGGTATTGCTTGGGTTGCAGCCAAAGATGGCACGGTGGATTTACATGATGTATCGCCTGAAGCTTTGAGTCATGGGCTTGCAGCAGTCTCTGTTGTTGCCAGACGAGATGGCCAGCGTTTGCAGCGTATTCGTCCAAGTTTGGATGGCAGTGGTTTGGCGGTAGCTGATGTGGTGGTTGAGGCAATCTTGGAACAAATAGACGTGAAAAAATCACTTTGGGCAGATGTGGAAGCACAAGTGAACCGTCAGACATTGTTATTGAGTAATACCTCATCGTTATCATTAAGCGAGCAACAGGAAGATTTAAAATACCCAGGGCGTTTGGCTGGTTTACACTTTTTTAACCCAGCACCCAAGATGCCATTGGTGGAAATTATTGCAGGCAAAAAAACCACGAAAAAGACCTTGCAGACGGTGGCAGCACTGGCTGTGCATTGGGGTAAGTTCCCTGTGATTGTGGCAGATCGCCCAGGCTTTTTGGTCAATCGTTGTTTGATGCCATTTATGACAGCGGCATTGCGCTTGTTAGAAAAAGGTCAGTCGGCGAAGCACATTGATGGGGTATTAAAAAATTTCGGTATGCCTATGGGCGCGATTGAATTGGCAGATCGGGTGGGTTTGGATATTTGCCTGCATGTAGGTGAGCATTTAAGTAGCGCATTGGCAGGCAATGGACAATTCGCGATGCCAGATTGGTTTGCTAAGATGGTCAAAGATGGGCTGCTTGGTGAAAAAAGTGGCTCGGGATTTTATTCCTATAGTAAAGGTAAGCGTCAGCAGCCTTATGAAGGGCTAGATCGTTATTTGCCATCGGATGCACATGCGAATGCCGTGCAAGAAAAAGAATTTGATGCGAATATGACGGACGATACCTCTATGATGAGTGCACAAGACGTGATCGATGCATGTTTGATTCCGATGTTGCTTGAATCCTTACATTGTCTTGAAGAAGGTGTGTTGGACAGTGCTGAGTATTTGGATGCAGCATTGGTTTATGGTATTGGATTTCCACCATTTCGTGGTGGTTTGCTGTGTTATTTTGCGGGTCGTGAGCGTTCTGAATTACGTCAAACCATTGCCGACTTAGGTTTTGAGCTGCCTGCGAATTTGGAGGTGTTAGATGATTTCAGCTAAAATATGTGAAGGTTTAGGGCGAGCTGAGAAAGCCTCGTCTTTGTCTGACTTGTTGTTGGCATCTCCTTCGGAATGGTTGGATAAACCTTTGTTACGCTCTCGAAAAACAGATGGAGAATGGAAACAATGGTCGCGCATTAAAGTTCAGCAAGCAGTTTTGCGTGTAGCAGCATGGTTGGAAAAACAAGGTATTAAGTCAGGCGATCGGGTGGGTATATTGGGGCATAATTGCCCTGAATGGCTGATTGCGGATTTTGCGATTTTGCGTATTGGTGCAGTGACTGTGCCTGCTTATTTTACTGATAGCCCAGAAGCGGTGCAATATGTTTTTGATGATGCTGGCTGTTCGTTATTGTTGGTGGAGGAAGGGGCTCAGCAGGCAAAATTAGATGGTTATGATAAACCGATGCTGGTGTTTCATGGCGAAACCGACTCGTTGGCGGCGATTGCCAGTGATAATGCATGGGATGGGCAGTTGCAAAGTCCATGTCCCTCACGTGATGATTTGGCGACATTGATTTACACATCGGGAACCACAGGGCACCCCAAAGGTGTGATGCTGACACATGATAATCTACTATCCGATGTTTGGGCTGGTTTGGGCGGTGTTCCAGTATTTCCAGATGATGTATTTTTATCTTTTTTACCTGTATCGCATGCTTTTGAGCGCACAGTTGGACATTTTTTACCCATGGCATGCGGCTCTGAAATCGCTTATGCCGAAGATATTACAACACTTATGCGTGATATGCCCGAGGTGAAGCCCACGGTAATGATTTCTGTACCGCGTCTGTATGAAAAAATTTATGCAGGTGTGCATGCCAAGATGGAAGCATCATTCATAAAGAGGTTTCTGTTTGAGCAAGCACAATCATTGGGTATGCAGCGTTTTGAATTGCGTAAGAAAGGCAAAGATTTACAAGGCTTAAAAGCTAAGTTGTGGAAACTTTTGGATGCTATCGTGAATGCCAAGTTGCGTGCTAAAATGGGTGGAAATTTGCGCGTATTTGTTTCAGGCGGTGCGGCTTTAAGCCCTCGCATTGCGAATTTTTTATTGGCAGCGGATATGATTGTCCTGCCAGGTTATGGTTTAAGTGAATCATCGCCTGTATTAACGGTAAATATCGAAGAAAATATCAAACCCGCCAGCGTTGGCCCTGCTTTGCCAGGCGTAACATTGAAGCTTGCTGATGATGGTGAGCTTTTAGCAAAAGGCGATATGATAATGCGGGGTTACTGGCAAAAAGAAGCTGAAACCAAAGAGGTTTTGGACGATGATGGCTGGCTGCATACGGGTGATATTGTTGAGATAGACGCTGATGGTTATGTATTTATTGTCGATCGGAAAAAAGAAATTATGGTGCTTTCCAGTGGTGAAAATGTGCCGCCAGCATTGGTTGAACAGCATTTGACCCATGATCCATGCATTGAACAGGCAATGGTGGTTGGAGAAGGTAAGGCATGGTTGGCAGCCTTGTTGATCGTCAATGAAGAACAGTTGCAATCACGTTGGCTTGGCAAGAAACGGCTATTGCCTGAAAATTGGCGTGAGGACAAGGCTTTACATAGTTGGTTGTTAAAACGAATTAAACGAGAATCGGGTGATTTAGCGAGTTATATGCAAGTCAAAAAAGTTATTTTGGTGGCAGAGGAATGGACACAGTTAAATGGTTGTTTAACACCCACATTAAAACTTAAGCGTCGGCATATTCTAGCCTTGCATCAGGAGGAACTTGAAGCTTCTTATGCGCCGTCAGAATCCAAGTGACGTTTGACATGATGATGGCCATAACGCCAATAAATGATGGCGGCGATGATAGCAGCTATGCCAATTGCGATGATTAAACCCCACAGGCCAAATTGGTGTAAAACACTCATAGCAGCCAAGCCTAAAAAGTGCCCGATTGTGTAAATAACAATAGCCCAAGTGATACAATTTATGATTTGAAGAAAGAAAAAACGCCAAAAATTGATGGAAGAGCAGCCAAAAAGGATCGCTGCTGCCAAGCGTGTGCCATATAAGTATTGAAAGATAAAAATAGACCAGTGGGCATATTTATTAAGAATAATATTGGCTTTCGGCACATGTTTCTTAAGCATAGGGACAGCATGGATGATTTTTTTGCCGCGCCAACGCCCCAGTGCAAAAAAGAATAGATGCCCGACAAATGCCCCGCATGCTGCAACAACAATCACCATCCATGTTTCCAATACGCCAGCGGCTGCCAATGCAGCGGCAACGATAAACACCGTTTCACCTTCGATAAATGTCCAAAGAAATACAGCCCAATAGCCATATTGCTCGACAAACTGTTGCGCCCATTCCATGTGGCGAGTTTAACCATGTCATTTCAAAAAAGACATGGAATAAAGGGTTTTAGCCTTCAGCTATATTCCTGCTAGGCTTGCGGCATGTCTGTTTATACTGAACTTACCCATGCGAATATCTCAAATATTCTCCAAGATTATAGCCTTGGCACATTGTTATCCTTTGAAGGTATTGCGGCGGGTATTGAAAATAGTAATTTCTTTATTGATACCGAGAAAGGTCGTTTTGTGCTAACGGTTTTTGAACGTATGAATGAGCAGGAGCTACCCTACTTTATGCGTTTGATGCGCCATTTGGCGGCTAAAGGGTTGTCATGCCCTGATGTGATGCAACGGCATGATGATTCGTTGTTATTTGAGCTAAAAGATGAAGGTGGGACGAAGTGGGGTTGTATTGTATCCTGTTTGTCTGGCAAGACTTTGGATGATTTGAATGAGGCGCAGTTGCATGCTTCTGGGCAAGTCTTGGCGCAATTGCATTTGGCGGGCGAGTCTTTTGCCGAAGTGCGTACTAACCCTACAGGCATGGTTTGGTTGCAAGAGCATGTGGATAAAGTGCTGCAAGGTACTGCGAAAGCTTATGGTGATGCGGCTGCCGAATTATTGCGGGATGAGTTGAAAAATCAGCAGCAACAAGTGTGTGGGAATTTGCCACAAGGTGTGATTCATGGTGATTTGTTTGTTGATAATATCTTGTTTGATGGTGATAAAGTGTCGGGTATTATTGATTTTTATTATGCCCACACAGCGCCATGGGTTATGGATATTGCTATCGCGCTGAATGCACAGGCTGTGATGCTTGCTGATCAGGATGGTAATCGTATGCAAGTTTTTCTTACAGGTTATGAATCAGTCAGAGCTTTGCAAGAAGGCGAGTTCCAAGCATTGCCAGCCTTATTGCGTCTGGGGGCATTGCGCTTTTGGGTGTCACGTTTGTATGATGCCTTGTTTCCACGTGGAGGCACACTGACGCAGACCAAGGATCCTGAAGAATATCGATTAAAATTACTATTTCACCGTGGAGATTGAACGCTAAACAGTTGAATATGATGTTGCTGAAACAGGTGTTTTATTGTTGGGTGAGGACAATGCGTTGATTTTGCCGATGGGCATAGGCATAGTTCGCGCCGCGTCGCTGGGCACGGAATGTTGTTAGCTGTGTTTGTGCGGTGGTTGTTCTTTGATTTTTTATCTCATGCGAGGGTGGCGGAATTGGTAGACGCGCTGGTTTTAGGTACCAGTATCTTTGATGTGGGGGTTCGACTCCCCCCTCTCGTACCATATTTAATAAAAAAGCCACGTTAGTGGCTTTTTTAGTTTTGAGACAACGCTTATTTTCTGTGATGGAGACCATCAATGATTCAAACAAATGTAAAACAATTAAGTGATACCGAGCATCAAGTTCATGTAACTTTACCACACTCTGAGTATGAGCGTGTTTATGCAGAGCATGCTAGCAAGCTAGGTACTCAAGCAAAGCTGCCAGGCTTTCGCCCAGGGAAAACACCTGCGAATGTCATTCAAAAACAATTTGGTTCTAAAATTCATGAAGATACTGTTTCTGAATTATTACAAGCTCACTATGTTGGTGCGATTGAATCTTCAGGCTTGATGCCAGCGCTTCAACCTGAATTAAAAATGCCTGCAGTGCAGCCAGATGGTGAATTTACGTTTACATTGGATGTTGTGACATGGCCTAAAGTTGAATTGGCAGAGTTATCGCAATTGAAGTTTGATGAAGTGACTGTGAATGTTGAAGATGCGGATGTGGATGCTGTAGTTGAGCGTTTGCAAAAATCACAGGTGAAATATGATATTGAAGATGGTCGTGTGGCAGAAGATGGGGATCAAGTAACGATTGATTTTGTTGGTTTTGTGGATAATGAACCCTTTGAAGGCGGTGATGGCGAAGGTCATGCATTGGTTTTGGGTTCGGGTCAGTTTATTCCAGGCTTTGAAGAGCAGTTGCTTGGGCATAAAGCGGGTGATCATGTTGTTGTGAATGTAAGTTTCCCTGAAGATTATCAAGCAGCGCATTTGGCGGGTAAAGAAGCGCGCTTTGAAACGGATGTGAAATCAGTAGCGAAACCAGCAACCGCTGAAAATGATGATGCCTTGGCGAAAATGTTGGGTTTTGATGATGCCGCAGCATTACGTGCTGATGCACAAGCACGTTTGGATGGTGAAGCCAAAGAAGCATCTTTGCAAGTAACACGTGATGCAGCCTTGGACGCTTTGTTGGCTGCCAATGAGATGACTATTCCAGGGCGCTTGTTGGAAGAGGAAATTAAAAATACAACACAACGTGTCATGAAAAATATGCAGCAGCAAGGCATGGAAGCAAACAATGAGATGTTTGCTGATGAAGCCTTTAAAAAAGAAGTGCGTGAACGTGCTGAACGTAGCTTGAAGTTATCCGTATTGATTCAGGCAGTGCGTGAAATGGCTGAAATCGAGTTGGATGAAGCGGCTGTGGAAGCAGAACTTGAATTGATGTCCAAACAGTATCCAGCTGAACAGCATGATCAGTTTATTGCTTGGATTAAAGCTCAACAAGAGCAAATGGCTGGTATTCGTGATCGTCTGCTTGAACAGCGTTGTGTGGCATATGTTGTTGCCGAAGCGGAAACCCAAGCTGTATCTAAAGCATTATCTGCATGGCAGCAGGAGCGAGATGCTCAAGCATAAGGCTTGAATTTCGCTTTTTGTAGCCCTATAAACGGCTAGATGGTAAATGATTTGCAAGGAGCAGCTATGAATTTGGTCCCAATGGTAGTGGAGCGTACCTCACGAGGTGAACGTTCTTATGATATTTTTTCAAGGCTGTTAAAAGAGCGTATTATTTTCTTGAGTGGTCAGGTTGATGATAATATGGCAAATCTAATTACGGCGCAGCTGTTGTTCTTGGAAGCTGAAGGTCCTGATAAAGATATTTATATGTATATCAATAGCCCTGGTGGTTTGGTGACTGCGGGTATGGCGATTTATGATACTATGCAATATATTCGTTGTGATGTCTCTACGCTTTGTGTGGGGCAGGCAGCCAGTATGGGAGCGCATTTGCTGGCTTCGGGTGCGCCTGGCAAACGTTTTGCATTGCCCAATGCACGGATCATGATTCATCAGCCGTTGGGTGGTTTTCAAGGTCAAGCAACGGATATTGAGATTCATGCGCGTGAAATTCTCAAGCTTAAGGATCATATGAATGCCATGATGGCAGAGCATACTGGTCAGCCGCTGGAAAAAGTTGCAGAAGATGTGGAACGTGATTATTTCTTAAGTGCGCAAGAAGCCTGTGACTATGGTTTGGTGGATAAAGTTTTAGCATCCCGTTCTGAGATAGAAAGCGATTCATAATAATTCAATTCACAATTTATAGCTTCAATAGCAGTGTTGCTTGTTGATAAAATTGCAGGTTATGTGATTTTTGTAGTAGTATGGATTTGGTATCGACAAAAGTAATGCGATTTTAAGGTTGCATGGTAGAGCGTGATGGAGGTTTGACATGGGTAAACAAAGTGATGGTGATGCAACATTATTCTGTTCTTTTTGTGGAAAAAGCCAGCATGATGTTAAAAAGTTAATCGCTGGCCCGACTGTATTTATTTGCGATGAATGTATTGATTTATGCAATGAAATTATGGTGGAAGAGCTGGCTGGTGCGACAGCATTAAAAGCCGATGCTGATACATCATCGATTCCCAAACCCTCTGAAATTAAATCATTCTTAGATGATTATGTGATTGGGCAGGATGATGCCAAGCGTATGCTTGCCGTGGCTGTATATAATCATTACAAACGTATTGAACACAACCAGCAGAGTGATGTTGAAATATCTAAGAGTAATGTGCTTCTTTTAGGTCCAACAGGCTGTGGTAAAACCCTTTTAGCGCAAAGTCTTGCACGTGTTTTTGATGTGCCATTTGTGATGGCTGATGCAACAACACTGACTGAAGCGGGTTATGTGGGTGATGATGTTGAAAATATCATTTCAAAATTATTACAGGCTGCCGACCATGATGTTGAGCGTGCCCAGCGTGGTATTATCTATATTGATGAAGTCGATAAACTCTCACGCAAAGCCGATTCACCGTCGATTACCCGTGATGTGTCGGGTGAAGGTGTGCAGCAGGCTTTATTAAAATTGATTGAAGGCACAGTTGCCAATGTTCCACCACAGGGTGGGCGTAAAAACCCTCAGCAAGAATTTATTCAAGTCGATACGACCAATGTTTTGTTTATTTTAGGCGGTGCATTTGCAGGTTTGGAAAAACTCATTGAATCGCGTGGTAAGAGTCGCTCGATTGGTTTTGGTGCGAATGTTGTGTCTGAAGATGAACAGGATATTAGTGTATTGCTAAAACAGGTTGAGCCAGAAGATTTGATTCAATTCGGCTTGATTCCTGAGCTGGTTGGTAGGCTTCCTGCTGTGGCAACATTAACCGAATTGGATAAAGAAGCCTTGTTGGAAATTTTAACAGCGCCTAAAAATGCGTTGGTGAAACAGTATCAGGCATTGTTATCGTATGATGGCGTGGATGTTTCGTTTACCGATAATGCTTTGTCCGCCATTGCCGATAAGGCGCTTAAACGCAAAACGGGCGCGCGTGGTTTGCGAGCTATTATGGAAGCAGTCATGTTGGATGTAATGTATGAAATTCCCACCATGGGAAATGTGGAAAAGTGTGTGATCAATCGTAAGGTTGTAGAAGGTGATGCAGAGCCTGTTTTGGTCTTTCATGCCGATGATGAAGCGGTAAACGGATAAGCTTTAGCGTAATTTGTAGGTGTAGTATGTTGATGTGCAAGGTAAGGAGAATGATGTGGCAGAATGGGAAAGCGATAGTGAACAGGTTGATGATGTAGGTAAAGAAGGTGTTTTGCCAGTCTTGCCACTGCGCGATATTGTTGTTTTTCCGCATATGATTGTGCCTTTGTTTGTCGGGCGTGAGAAAAGCGTGAGTGCATTGGATGAAGTCATGCAATCGGGTAAAAAGATTGTTCTTTTAGCGCAAAAAGATGCCGATAAAGATGATCCTGAGCCAGAAGATCTTTATCAAGTGGGTACGTTGGGAAATATCCTGCAAATGCTGAAGCTGCCAGATGGCACGATTAAAGTATTGGTAGAAGGTGGCGCACGTGTGCGTGTCGCAGAGATTGAAAGTGATGGCATGCTGCGTGCGAATTATCAAATTATGCCAGAAGCTGATGATGATTTGCGCGAGCGCGAAGCTGTTGCCAAGACTGTTGAGCAGCAATTTGAAGCCTATGTAAAATTGAATAAGAAGACGCCGCCTGAAGTTTTGGTCTCGGTCGCCGCTGTGGAAGAAGTGGATAAATTGGCGGATACCATTGCTTCACACCTTAATCTAAAATTAAAAGAGAAGCAGGCACTGTTAGAAATTCCTAGCGTTATTGATCGGTTAGAGCGTTTGTATGCCCATATGGAAGATGAGATGGAAATCTTGCAAGTGGATAAGCGTATTCGTACGCGT
>CAYPXU010000021.1:0-16201 GCA_964414875.1 uncultured Zetaproteobacteria bacterium
CGGGTTATGAGCCCGACGAGCTACCACTGCTCCACCCCGCGTCACTTGGGGCGAACATTAGCGTTGAAATTGGTGAAGTCAAACTTTTATTGTATGGCGAGTAATAAGGTCTCAATAGCATCGGTATCAATGCAGACTTCGCGGCTGGAAGTGGCTGTAATAATGGCTTCTTTTTTGAGTGAGCTAATAGCACGTGAAATAGTTTCACGACTGGTTGAAAGTTGATCAGCGATGAGTTGATGGGTTGGTAGGCGAATAAGTGTGCCTGCACTGCTGGGTTTTCCAAAACGTTCACAATAGTCTTGCAGATAGCTATAGAGGCGATGGGGTACATCCATGGTGCTTATACGCTCAAGGATCAGGCTGGTTCTGCGTAAGCGAGATACAACCTCGGAGAGAAGCTTGAGTGAAAGTTCAGGACTCTTAAGTAATAAATGCTCAAAATCACGGCGACGAATTTGGGCAATTTTAGCAGTTTCAAGGGTGGTAACTGTGGCTGAACGAGGTTGTTTGTCCAGCAGTGACATTTCACCAAAAAAAGCACCTTCTTCGAGTAATGAGAGAATAACTTCACGGCCATCTGGAGCGTAATAGGAAATTTTAACCGAACCATGAAGCAGAATAAACATGGAGTTACCATCATCACCAGCTTGTACAATAACATTATTTTTCCCAACATTATGGGTTGTAGCAATTGAAATGACAGCAGAAATCTCATCTTCATTTAACTCGGTAAAGAGTGGTACTTTTTTGAAAACGTGTTGCATACAGTTTACTCCGTTGGTTTTTGAATCAATTGGATAGGCCATGTAGCAATGAGGGCGGATGGCAACTGCCCTTGGATAAGCGGCAGTGCATGATGGATTTTTTCTTCTGTGTCGATGACTTCAATAACCAGAGGAAGGCTTGAAGAAAGCTCTAGGAATGAGGTGCTATGTACGCCATGTTTACCAAGCCCTTCAATGCCGCGTAGTACGGAGACACCTTGTAGACCAGCTCGTTGGCATAAATCCAGAATAGCCTCTAAAGCGGGTGTATGTTGTATGCTATCTGATTCAGAAAGGTAAATGCGAAGGCATATCCCTGTTTGCATGACTTCTTACCCCCTTTATATAACTACGATGCTTAAACGTTAGTGTGCTATTTGAATGAAAGCAATGATAGGTTGCATGTTTGTAGCTCTAGGCTGCCAAGATAAGAGCAAAGACTTTATGGTAAACGTGTGAGAGCCGCTGCACCCAATAATCCCGCTTGATCATTTAATGTAGAGGGCAATACATGAATTTTGTGTTGCATAGGGGGTATCAACTGATTGTTGAGGGACTGCATGATAGTGGGGTGCAAGAATGACCAAGCACCAATAAGACCGCCACTGATAGTTACAGTGCGTATATCGAGTAGCTTTACAGCTTCAGCAATAGCCATGCCGAGCTTGTGTCCTGCATTTTCTAAAACATTGATTGCATGGCGCTCACCCTGCAATGCCTTTTTATAAATATCTTTGCTACTAAGTTGTATGCCTGAAAGGTCAAAATAATGTGAGGTTACGGCAGAAGCTGAAGCGTAAGCCTCGACACAGCCATAACCACTGCAGCCACAAAGGCGTGCGGACGAATCTTGGCAGACGCGCAGGTGTCCAAACTCCATCGCCATGCCTGCTTCACCTGTATAAGGGATATGATTTAGAACAAGCCCACCACCCACACCTGTTCCAAGAGTGATATGCAGCAGGTTCCTTTGTCCTTTCGCAGCACCAAAATGCAGTTCGCCTACCGCTGCGCATAAAGCATCATTTTGTGTCGTGACAGGTAGTTTTATGCTATCAGAAAGCATTTGAGCGAGTTTGAAATTTTTAAGGTTTGGTAGATTGGGCGAAGATGCCAATATACCTGAATTCCCCATAAAAAAACCAGGGAATCCAATGCCAATTGCCTCTATACGGGGTTCGTCTTTGATAAAAACATTCAAGAATTCAGCTAATATTCGAATAACATCATGCTCTGTTATTTTTTCATGGCTTAAATGAGTTTGTACATGTTTTTCATCATGGATATGTCCAGTCTCATCAATGATGGCAGCGCGGATATTGGTTCCGCCTATGTCTGCGGCTAAAACAAGCTTGCTCATGTGTTGATGATTTGTTCGTAAAGTGTTGCATAGGTCTTGGCAGATGCACTCCAAGATGAATCACGTTTAAGTGCTTGAGTACGAATGCCCGACCATTTGCGCGGCTGACGGTAGACGGCAATAGCCTCTTCCAGAGCTGTATCAAAGGCTTCGGCTGTGGCATCGATAAAGTGAAAGCCTGTTGCGCCTTTTTCAGGGTAGCCAGTGATGGTATCGCTTAGACCGCCTGTACTGCGGGCGACGGGGATGTTGCCGTAACGCATCGCCATAAGTTGCCCTAAACCACATGGTTCAAAGCGTGAAGGCATAAGGAAAATATCGCCACCTGCATAGATTTGGCTGGCAAGAGCCTCATTAAAACCACAGAAAAAATACATTTGTGTGGGGTGAGCCTTGGCGAGTTCAGTCAATTGCTGTTCACTGTATGGGTCGCCAGAACCAAGAACAATCAATTGATAACCACGCTCTAACCATTTTGCAGCATTGGCGAGTAGTAAATCAATGCCTTTTTGATCGGCAAGGCGAGAAATAAGGGTGAGTAGTGGGATGTTGCCCACTACTTCTAGTTTGCATGATTCTTGTAGGCTCTTTTTGCATTGTTTTTTGCCAGCTATTTTTCCTGCCGCGTAGTTCGCAATTAAATTTTTATCATTGGCAGGGTTCAGGCTTTCCATATCAATGCCATTTACAATACCTGTGAGTTTGTTGCTATGATGTTGCAAAAATCCTTCTAATTCACAGCCATATTCAGGAGTTAAAATTTCTTTGGCATAGGTTGGACTTACGGTGGTGATGGTATCAGACATGTGAATGCCCGCTTTCATACAGTTGATTTGATGGTGAAATTCAAAACTTCCTGGATTGAAATGATGGCTTGGTAAGCCCAATCGGCTCATCCATTCAGCTGGAAATACGCCTTGGTAAGCAAGATTATGGATGGTAAAAACAGTTTTGGCATGCGCAATATTGCTGTGATGCTGGTATTGGGTTTTGAGTAACAATGGAATCATGCCCGTTTGCCAATCATGGCAATGAATAATATCAATATTTGTTTTTAGTAGAGCGGCGGCTTCCAGTGCAACACGATCGAAGAGTACATAACGCAGTAAATTATCTTCATAAGCCCCGCCTGCTGGTCCGTAAATACCTTCGCGACCATACAAGTCGTCCTGCTCGATGAGAATGAAGTTTAACCCATTAACGCTGGCTTTATGTAGTGGGCAATGGCGCTGTATGCCATCTGTCCACATTTCAATCACATCGCCAGTCGCTTTGATTGCAATGCCAGTTTTTTCAATGGCAAGGCGATAAAAAGGCATGATAACGGTGACATTATGCCCTAAATTTCGCAAGGCTTGGGGGAGTGCGCCTGTAACATCGGCAAGCCCACCCGTTTTGGCAAGTGGTGCTGCTTCAGATGCAATAAAAATAATATGAAGTTTTTTCATAGTTTCCCCTTTCAGTCATGTAAACTTGTATGTTTGGCGTATGATAACAAATAGATGTTATTTGTCAGTTTAGCTATTCATAAGCTAAGATAGGTGCATGGCTAAGATTATAGTACGTGATGTCACGGGTGAGCACAGTTATTCTATTCAAGAAGGTGTAACGGTTGGGCGGCATCCGAATAGTGTTATTTGCTTGCATGACCCGATGGTATCAAAACACCATGCTCGCATTCAGCACATTGGCGAACATTATATCTATGAAGACTTGGGCAGTTCCAATGGTTCATTTTTGAATGGTATACGTGTTTCTAGACATCCTTTTTCTGATGGGGATGTGATTACTTTGGGTAAAGTCGATTTGATTTTCCGCGCTTTTTCTGAAGATGAAAAGTTGGCAAGCATGGTTGATATTTCCCGAATGTCGCAGACCAGTGAAGTGCATGACCGCATTGAAGTTGGCGGTTTGGAACAGTTCCATGCTGAAAGCGAGGTGGCAGATTTAAGCGTTTTACGTGAAGATTATGAAAAATTACGTTTGGGTAGTGAGCTAATGCACACGTTGGGAGCGCATCGTGAACTATCGATGGTGCTTGAAAGTGCGGCAGATGAGTTGTTGCGCATTTTCCACGCAGACCGCTGTATGATTATGTTGTATCAAAAAGAGCATGATGAGCTTGTGCCCAAAGTGGTGCGCTCACATATGGATTCGGATGATCAGTTAGTGGTATCGGGCTCAATACTAGCTGAAGTTCAGCAGAGTAAACTGGCGGTGCTATTGTCGGATGCGAGCCAAGATTCCCGTTTTGCGCAGGCATCGAGCCTTATTATGCAAGGTATTAAATCCGTGATGTGTGCGCCGATTATTGATGGGCAAGAGTTTCTTGGTGTTGTGCACTTGGATAGTCAAAAACATGGTATTTCGGGCTTTACCCGTAAAGACTTGCAGCTTTTAACAGGTATTGTGCAATATATCGCTATGGCTATAGCCAATGCGCATTTATTACATAAAGTTGAACAGGAAGCGCGCTCTAAAGCGCAATTTGAACGTTTGCTTTCCCCCAGTGTGGTTGAGCAGGTTATGAGCGGTGCTGTAAGCCTAGAAAAAGGCGGGCAATTGCGTGATGTTACGATTTTATTTGCTGATATTCGTGGTTTTACACGCTTATCTCATTGTTCGGAGCCGACACGCATTGTAGCGATGCTCAATCGTTATTTTGAAATGGTAGTGGATATTGTATTTAAACATGGTGGGACGGTTGATAAGTTTATTGGCGATGAAATTATGGTGTTGTTTGGTGCGCCGTTAGCCATGAAAGATGCTGCAGATAGGGCCGTTGAATGTGCGTTAGAAATGCAAGGCTCTTTAAAACAATTTAACCTTGATCAGAAAAAGTATGAGGAAGATGCTGTGCATATTGGTGCAGGAATAAATTCGGGTGAAGTTGTTGTAGGTTCGATCGGTTCAACACGCACTATGCAATATACCTGTATTGGAGATGCTGTGAATGTGGCATCGCGTTTGACTTCCCATGCCAAACCTGGAGAAGTTATTATTAGTGATATCACCAAACAACGTTTAAAAAGGTCTTTTGAGTATGAAGCTCTACCACCCTTTTCAATGAAAGGAATTGATGGCACGACGGGTGCATGGTTTGTGAAAGAAATAGTGAATGATACCAACCCATAAATCCCACTTCTTTTTAGGCAGACTTTTATCAAATTAAAATTTTATTTGTGTGGTTTTTAAATATCAAGGTGAAATGCCTACCTATGTGCGCTAGAGTGTTGTGCTGAGGGTAAGGGGTTTTATTATATGACAACACTGACTAAATCTTCAGCATGGCAAGCATTGCAGGCGCACTATAAGAGCATGAAAGGTGTTCATATGCGTGATTTGTTTGCAGAAGATCATACGCGCTTTGAACGTTTTTCTTTGCAATTAAATGATTTGCTTGTGGATTATTC
This sequence comes from uncultured Zetaproteobacteria bacterium, assembly GCA_964414875.1. Classification (GTDB taxonomy): domain Bacteria; phylum Pseudomonadota; class Zetaproteobacteria; order Mariprofundales; family Mariprofundaceae. The sequence goes on from CAYPXU010000021.1 coordinate 5,541, forward strand.
CAAAAATATTATCACCGATGAAACGAAGAAGCTTTTGATGGATGTGGCGCGTGAGCGTGGCGTGGAAGCTATGCGAGATCGTATGTATGCTGGCGAAGCGATTAATAATACTGAAGATCGAGCCGTATTACATGTAGCATTGCGTAATCGCTCGAATCGTCCGATTAAAGTCGATGGCAAAGATGTGATGCCAGAGATTAATGCAGTGTTAGATCGTATGCGAGATTTCACCGAAAAAGTCCGCAGTGGCGAATGGAAAGGTTGTACAGGCAAGCGCATTACAGATATTGTAAATATTGGTATTGGTGGCTCTGATTTGGGACCAGTGATGGTTTGTGAAGCACTGAAGTCATATGGTCAGGACGATTTGAAGGTGCATTTCGTATCAAATGTTGATGGCACGCAGATGGTCGAAACGTTGAAAGGCTTGAGTCGTGAGCAGACCTTGTTTGTCATTGCTTCCAAAACATTTACCACGCAGGAAACCTTAACCAATGCCAAAACAGCACGAAACTGGTTTTTAACCCGTGGCGGTAGTAAAGCCGCTGTTGCCAAACATTTTGTGGCGGTTTCAACCAATGCCAAAGCGGTTGAAAATTTCGGTATTGATACAGAGCATATGTTTGAGTTTTGGGATTGGGTGGGTGGTCGTTATTCTTTATGGAGTGCGGTAGGTCTTTCAGTTGCTTTGTATTTGGGTATGGATCATTTTGAGTGTATGTTGGCTGGTGCACATGATATGGATGAACATTTTCGTACCGCTCCATTGGAAGAGAATATCCCTGTGGTTTTGGGTATGCTGGGTGTTTGGTATAATAATTTTTGGCATGCAGACTCGCACGCAATTTTGCCATATGACCAATATATGCACCGCTTTTCTGCCTATTTTCAGCAAGGGGACATGGAAAGCAATGGGAAGTCGGTAACCCGCGATGGCGAAGCCGTGGATTATTCGACAGGACCAATTATTTGGGGTGAGCCAGGAACCAATGGTCAGCATGCATTTTATCAGCTGATTCATCAGGGGACCAAGTTGGTTACCAGTGATTTTTTAGCCCCGATTGATAGCAAGAATCCGATTGGCCAGCACCATATGATTTTATTGTCAAACTTCTTTGCGCAGACCGAAGCTCTGATGTGTGGCAAAACAGAGCAGGAAGTACGTACTGAATTGGAGGCGAGTGGTCTTGATGGTGAAGCGCTAGAAGCCTTGCTGCCGCATAAAGTTTTTGCAGGTAATAAACCTTCGAACTCCATTTTATTCCAAAAATTAAACCCTGGTATGCTGGGTAGTTTGCTTGCGATGTATGAGCATAAGATTTTTGTGCAAAGTGTTATTTGGGATGTGAATGCTTATGACCAATGGGGTGTTGAGCTGGGGAAGCAACTGGCTCGGAAGATTTTGCCAGAGCTGATGTTTGATGATGAAGTGCAGAGTCATGATGCTTCGACCAATGGTTTAATTAATTATTATAAGATGCACCGTAAAGAATCATAAAACATGCTTGCCATGCACAATTTGCAACATATACTGCGCGCCACTCAATGGATTAGGTGTGATATGGATGCATTGGAAGAAAAACTGGAACGCACGGAGACTTGGAGAGATGGCTGAGTGGCTGAAAGCGCACCCCTGCTAAGGGTGTATAGGTTTACTCCTATCGAGGGTTCGAATCCCTCTCTCTCCGCCACCTTTGTGTTGGTCGGTTTGTTTTTGATGGTGTTGTTTTTGTGCTCGGGCTGTGATAACAAGCAAGAGAATGATATTCAGTGGCAATTGCCACTGCAAGCACCTGAAGATGTGCATGTCTCTGATTTACATGCTGTGTTGCCTGCATGGGCAATGGCAAGAGAGGGGCGTGTTGATTTGGTTTTTTTACACAAGAATACAGCGAGAAAATCGGTGGTTTCTGTGGTGAAAGGTCAATCGGCTAGTTTTCAGGATTGGGAAATTAGAGTGTTAGGATTGGCTCAAGGTTTGCGGGTGAAATCTGGGGCTTTCCTTGATGATAAAAATGTGCATAATGCGGCGGCGTTCGTTGAGTTGCTCAGAGATGACAAGTTAATGTATCGTGGCTGGTTATATTTGGATTTTCCAGAATTGTTTGGTCTGGATGATCCGGGTTGGAAAATATGGTTGAAGGACGTTAGTATTCAGCCTGTTTTGTTGGAAAAGTAAAAAGGCTCCCTTAGCTCAGCTGGATAGAGCATCTGACTACGAATCAGAAGGCCGGGCGTTCGAATCGCTCAGGGAGCACCATTTTAGTGTATTTGGAAAGGGAGCTGCGAGAAATCGCGGCTCTTTTTTTGTTTTTACTACACGCTCATAATGATGGTATTTAGCATATTCTATTATAGATATTTAGGAGCTTTATATGTTTGCGCTATATTATAAACATGCCACGGGTGCGAAAGACGATGTATTGTCGGGTTTAACGGTTGCATTGGCATTGGTTCCAGAAGCGGTGGCATTTGCATTTGTTGCGGGTGTTCACCCTTTGGTTGGTTTGTACGCAGCATTTATGGTTGGTCTGATTACCTCTTTAATTGGTGGTCGCCCAGGCATGATTTCTGGAGCTACGGGTGCTTTGGCTGTGGTGATGGTGGCTTTGGTTGCCCAACATGGTGTTGAGTATTTGTTTGCGACAGTTGTGTTGATGGGTGTATTACAGGTTATTTTTGGTTTATGTAAGCTTGGTAAGTTTATTCGCATGGTGCCTTACCCTGTTATGCTTGGTTTTGTGAATGGTTTGGCAATTGTGATTTTCTTGGCGCAAATACCGCAATTTAAAATTGATGGCGAATGGATGCAGGGCTTAGATTTATATATGATGTTAGGCTTGGTGCTTCTTACCATGGGCATTATGTATGTATTGCCAAAATTTACACGTGCCATACCAGCTGGTTTGGTTGCTATTGTGGTATTATCGGCGGTGGTAATCTTTGCAGGCTTGGATACCAAAACAGTGGGTGATATTGCTTCGATTGGCGGTGTTTTCCCGCCATTTCATCTGCCTGATGTGCCTTTGAACCTTGAAACACTTTATATTATATTCCCTTACGCAGTGATTTTAGCAGCTATTGGCTTGATTGAGTCTCTTTTGACCATGACAGTGATTGATGAAATGACCAATACACGTGGGCAGGGCAACCGTGTTTCCATTGGGCAGGGCGCATCGAATGTGGTGACTGGGTTCTTTGGTGGCATGGGTGGTTGTGCGATGATTGGTCAATCGATGATTAATATTTCATCGGGTGGTTCGCGTAATCTGTCTGGTATTTCTGCGGCGTTATTTTTATTGTCCTTTATTTTGTTTGCCAATGAACTGATTGAGATGATTCCTGTGGGTGTATTGGTTGGCATTATGTTTATGGTGGTCATTGGTACGTTTGAGTGGGGAAGCTTTAATATGTTAAATAAAATCCCCAAGGAAGATGTTTTTGTAGTTATTTTGGTGACGGTGGTGACGGTATTTACTGATTTGGCGATTGCGGTGATTGTAGGGGTGATTGCAACGGCATTGATGTTTGCGTGGAAGCAGGCGAAACATATTCATGCCATTCCTACGATGGAGGGTGAAAGTAAAATTTATACGGTGTACGGGCCTTTATTTTTTGCATCATCACATCATTTTAACGAAATATTTGATCCCAATGCTGATCCAGATGATGTAGTTATTGATTTTGCGAATTCGCGTGTTGCAGATCATTCTGCGATTGAAGTAATTGATAATTTGGCAGAGAAATATACCAAGGCTGGTAAAACACTGCATTTGCGTCATTTAAGCAAAGAGTGCCGTTTACTGCTTGAAAAAGCGGGTGATTTGGTGGAAGTGAATATTCAGGAAGACCCAAGTTATCATATTGCCGATGATAAGTTAGCAAGTTAAGCGTTGATGATGTTTTTGAAGAACCGATGGCTGTAAAATCAACGATTTTTAAGGTTGAGTTGGAGGTCACTGATATGGATCGTAACCATTATCAGGATTATCAATTAATCATTGCCCGCCACCCATCTGAAAATGATGAGCGTATGATGGTGCGTCTGTTAGCTTTTGCTTTAAATGCCCATGAGTTTTTGCAGTTTAGCAAAGGTTTGAGTACAGATGATGAGCCAGATATTTGGCAGAAAAGTCTGAGTGATGAAATTGAATTGTGGATTGATCTTGGGCAACCAGATGAAAAGCGTATTCGCAAAGCATGTGGACGTGCCAAAAAGACTATGATTTACACATATCAGCAGGGTAGTAGTAAAGCATGGTGGCAGCAATATCAGCAAAAACTTGAGCGTTTTGAGAATTTGAGCGTGGTGAATTTTGCAGATGATGCAGTGCGTGAGCTTGGTTTGATGGCAAAGCGTGCCATGCGCTTGCAGTGTACTATTCAGGATGGAAGTCTATGGTTGAGCAATGGTGAGCAAGCTGTAGAAGTTCATCCAACAACGTGGAAGTGAAATAATGAAATTTGATCAATATTATATTTCTGTAGAAATTAAAAAGAACTTGGCGCAGCTGGGTTTTAAGCGACCAACTGATATTCAGTTTAAGAGTATCCCATCGATTCTCAATGGTGAGGATGTGTTGGCGATTGCCCAGACTGGTACAGGTAAAACAGCGGCATTTGCGATTCCGATTGTTGATAAAATTCATCGTTTTAAGACCAGTAAACGCTCTTATGGCATCAAATGTATTGTCATGGTGCCAACGCGCGAATTGGCATTACAGATTGGCGAGGTGTTTAAAAGTATTGCTCATCATACCAAAACCAAAGTATTTACCTTGCATGGTGGGGTAGAACAAGATGCGCAAGTTGCCAAGCTTCAAGATGGTATTGATGTGCTTATTTGCACACCAGGACGCATGTTTGATTTGATAAATCAGCAAGAAATTGTTTTGGATGGCGTAACGACGTTGGTTTTGGATGAAGCCGATCATATGTTGGACTTAGGTTTTATTGAAGATATAAAATATATCAAAAAAATGCTCAAACGCCGCCATCAAACGCTGTTTTTCTCTGCTACGATCAATGATGAGATTAAAAAACTGGCTTATTCACAGGTCAAAAGTGAGGCGATTCGTATTCAGGTATCGCCCAAAGATAGGGTATCCAAAAATATCTCACATTTTGTGATGTTTGTAGAAATGGATGATAAACGCCTATTTCTTACGCGTTTTATGCAAGATCACCCAGATGGAAAGGTCATCGTATTTGTGCGTACCAAAGTGCGTGCTGAACGTGTGCTTAAAGTATTGCAACGTGTTGCCATTGATGCGGTGAGTATTCATGGTGATAAAGATCAGCATGAGCGCAGTGAAGCCATGCGGAAGTTTCGTGCCAGTGAGTGCCGTGTTCTGATTGCTACTGATATCAGTGCGCGTGGTATTGATGTGCCTGATGTTGATTATGTGATTAATTATGATTTGCCTGAAAAAGCAGAAAATTATGTGCATCGCGTAGGTCGTACAGGGCGTGGTGTGAACAAAGGTGAGGCGATTTCTTTTTGTAGTACAGAAGAAAAACCATTGCTTGATGAGATTCAAACATTTCTTGATAAACCTATTGCGGTGATGAAAGTTAGTAAATCTGGTTATGCTGAGGTTGTTAAGGCATCTGTAGCCGCTAAGCAGGATTTAAGGGTTTTGGTGGCAGAGCATGATGCATGGCTCAATAAAAAAACGAAAAAACATAAGAAAAAGTGAAAGAATTTGTTTGGAGAAAGGCCGCAGTGGTAGTATGCGAAAATGCAGGGATAGTAATAAGATATGATTTTTAATAAAGTTCTGATGGTTTGTACGGGAAATATTTGTCGAAGTGTTATGGCTGAATTTTTATTGAAGGAGCATGCACGGAAATATGCTTGGAATATTGAGGTCTCATCAGCAGGCATAGGTGCCTTGCTTGGCAAGCCTATGGATGGCATGGCTTTAGATGTGATGAATGATAAGAATATCAATGTTTCGCCACATGTAGCTAGGCAGATTTCATCAGATATGTTATACAGCGCCGACATTATTTGGGTGATGGAAAAACACCAAATGGCTTGGATTCTTGATCATTACCCTGCCGTACGGGGAAAAGTACATTTATTGGGCAAATGGGATGAAGGTCAAGAAGTGCCCGATCCTTATAAAAAATCGCGCATGATGTTTGATTTGGCTTTTGAAATGATAGAGAAGTTTGTGGGGCAGTGGGAATTACGTTTGTGGGGCAAAGAAAAGTGAAAATATTTATTATACTAACATGTTTGGGTCTATTAAATGCATGTGCGTTAGCGCCAGGCTTAAGAATGGATGAATCCAAGTTTAGTGTTGTTGAAGATAGCAGTGACTCAGAGTATGCGAATATTCAAGTCTACCCTATTACCGCACATGTGATTGCGCAACAGGTGAAAAATGCTCAAACTGCAACAAATACATCAAACCTACCTGTCCTTATCGGTGATGATAAGTTTTACCATATTGGTGCTCAAGATGTATTGCAGATTACCGTATGGGACCATCCAGAATTGACAACACCAGCAGGGCAATACCGAGGCGCTGCAGAAACAGGGAATTTGGTGCGCGAAGATGGCACTATATTTTATCCATATGTGGGTGTTCTGCATGTTGAAGGTATGAATGTTGAAGAGCTTCGTGTTTTACTGAAAAAAAGATTGGCGCCTTTTGTGAAAGATCCACAGCTGGATGTGCGTGTGGCAGCCTTTCGTAGTCAAAAGGTTTATGTGACAGGTGAGGTTATGAAACCTGGAACGGTTAGCGTTACCAATGAAAGTTTGCGCATTATGGATGCTGTGGATCAAGTGGGTGGCATTAAAGTATCGTCTACGGTGGATAGCTATGAAGCAGATCTTGAACATGTAACGCTGAGTCGTGATGGGCAGTCTTATGCCATTGATATGCTGCGGTTATTGAAAGATGGTGATATTACTCAAAACATACGCTTGAAAGATGGTGATATATTGCATGTGCCTGATAATGCTTTTAATAGAGTTTTTGTTATGGGAGAAGTTGCAAGATCCACATCGTTACCGATTCATCATGGACACTTGAGCCTTATTGAGGCGATTGGTAATGTTGGTGGTTTTAATTTAACTGCAGCCAATACCAATAAAGTTTATGTTATTCGCGGGGTTCAAGATGAATCGAGCAAACAGGCTGTGAAGGTGTTTCGTTTGGACGCCTCATCACCCGATGCTTTGGTGTTGGCCGATCAATTTAAATTAGAAAGCCGTGATATTGTCTATGTATCAACTGCCGATATTGTACGTTGGGGCAGGGTGCTTGGGCAATTATCTTCAACCATTCAAGCGATTGCAATAGCTCGGGCAATTACACGTTAAGACATAGTTGTGTATTGTGAGATAAGCGTGGAATGGATGGTATTTTTTAAAGTTAACTGGGGAAATGATAATGTCGAATGAGCATGGAGTCAGCCGAAGTGGAAGTGCTGGTGGGCAAAATTTTAATGTACCCGAAGAAATCGATTTATTGGAGTATGTGCACGTTATCAAGCAATCCAAATGGATGATTTTAGCTTGTTCACTTGTGTTTGCGGCGTTGGCGACACTGTATGCAGTAGTGGCAACACCCATTTATCAGGTGGATGCATTATTACAGGTTGAAGAAAAACAGGGTGGCATGGGTGGATTGACTGATTTAACATCTATGTTTGAATCAAGCTCGCCTGTTGAAGCTGAAATTGAAATCATTCGTTCGCGTTTGATTATGAACAGTGTTGTGAAGACATTGCATTTAGATATGCAAGCCAAACCGCACAGGTTTCCTATCGTCGGTGAAGTGATCGCACGCCATTACCATGGCAATACCTTGGCAGAGCCATTTTTGGGTTTGCACTCGTATGCATGGGGTGGGGAGAAGATTCAACTGGATCGTTTTGATGTGGATGCAGATTGGTTGGGTGAAGCATTTGTAGTATTGGCTAAAGACTCTTCTCATTACCAGCTATTGGATAGTTCTGGGAATCTTATTTTAAATGGTGAGGTTGGCAAAGCAGCCAATGAAGCTGGAATATCCATGTTTATTTCCTTGATGAAGGCTCGTGAAGGGCAGCGTTTCGATATTGCGAAACAACCGCTGCAACAGGTTGTGGCGGCGTTACAGCAAGGTTTAATGGTAAGTGAAAAAGGTAAATCAACAGGTATGATCTCGTTGGTTTATAGCAGTGATGATGCAAGGCTGGCAATGCGGGTGGTGGATGCCGTAGCACATGCCTATTTGCGTCAAAATATTGAGCGAAAATCGGAAGAGGCAAACCGGGCTCTAGGTTTTCTTGAAAAACAATTGCCAGAAGTGCGGGCTCATATGCGTGCTGCAGAGGGAGCGTTGAATGCTTATCGCTTGCAGCAGGGTTCTGTCGATTTAACCATTGAAACACAGGCTGTTCTAAGTCAAATGGTTGATTTAGATATGAAACTATCGGAGTTTGATTTAAAGCATGTTGAATTAGAGCAAAGGTTTGAAAGCAAACACCCTTTGATGAAGGTGTTAGAGCAGCAGCGTGCGCAAGTATTGGCAGAAAGGCGCGCATTGGAAAAAAAGGTATCAGCGCTGCCTGAAACAGAGCAAAAAGTGCTTATGTTGGCACGTGATGTGAAGGTGAATACCGAGTTATATACATCCTTGTTGGATAAATCGCAAGAATTGCGCGTGGTAAAAGCTGGTACGATTGGAAATATTCGCATTATTGATTTGGCAAGCCTGCCACTTGGGCCGATTAAGCCAAAAAAATCTTTGATCGTTGTCATGGCTCTGTTACTGGGTGCGTTTCTAGGCATTATATTTGTCTTTATTCGCAAAGCAATGCATCAAGGGGTTGAAGATCCCGAAGTGATTGAGAAGCAGTTGGGTTTGCCTTTGTATGCCAATATCCCTCATTCTGATATGCAGACAACTTTACATGATGTGATGCGTAATAAAGCCAACTATGAAGCAAGTCATATACTCGCAGAAGTCGATGCTAATGATTTGGCTATTGAAAGCCTGCGTAGTTTACGAACCAATATTCATTTTGCCTTGCTTGAAAGTAAGGGGAATATAATTGTATTAACAGGCCCCTCACCAGGTTTGGGGAAGTCATTTGTAAGTGCAAATTTGGCTTTCACGCTTGCTGATGCTGGGTTAAAGGTGTTATTGGTTGATGGTGATATGCGTAAAGGTCATCTGCATGAATATTTCTCGATGGAACGCTCGCCAGGTTTGTCAGGGTTATTGAGTGATCAGGTATTACCAAGCGATGCGATTCATGCTACAATGCATTCAAACTTGTCATTGCTTCCTACAGGGGTTTTGCCTCCGAATCCATCTGAATTATTGATGTCAAAGCAGTTTGATGATTTCTTGAGTAAAGCTTCTCAGGATTTTGATATTGTATTGATTGATACGCCGCCAGTACTGGCTGTCACAGATGCTGTGGTTATAGCCAAACGGGCTGCGGCGACATTTTTACTTTTACGATTTGGCAAACATCCAGTTCGTGAGATTAAACAGGCGATGACTTACTTGGAGCGTGGCGGTATTGATGTGACAGGGGCTTTATTGAATGATGTGGCATTAGCAACAGGGCATGGCTCGTATTATGGTTATCACTACCAGTATGAATATGGGGCTCAGGGCAAAGATAAGTCGTGAAGGCAGTCTAGCGGTGGTTGTCCACCGTATGATGTCTTACCCGCATTATTCATAAATCGTCGTGATGATTGCGTAGAAGCTTTGTTTGTAATGAATTTTGAAGAAATCGCTCGTAGCTGTGCTTACGAACGATTGATGAAGGATTTGTTGCGAATAAAGCAGCAAGTAAGGGCGCGATAGTATTTGTGAATAATGTGGGTTAGTAGTCTAGGGCAGATGAATGGGCAGGCGATGACAACGGGTATTTGAAAAATATTATTCTTTTATATTAGATGGAGGTTTGCATGAATAAAGTAGCACTTATTACAGGCGTAACAGGTCAAGATGGTTCATATTTGGCAGAGTTGTTGTTGGAAAAAGGTTATGAAGTGCATGGTATTAAACGCCGTTCATCATCATTCAATACCCAACGTGTAGATCATATTTACCAAGATCCGCATGTGGATCATGTGCGCTTTACCTTGCATTATGGCGATTTAACCGATGCTTCCAATCTCACCCGTATCATTCAAGAGGTGCAGCCTGATGAAGTGTATAATCTTGGTGCACAATCGCATGTGGCGGTAAGTTTTGAATCGCCTGAATATACCGCAGATGTGGATGGGATAGGCACGTTGCGTTTGTTAGAGGCGATTCGTTTGTTGGGTATGGAAAAGAAAGTGAAGTTTTATCAGGCTTCTACCTCTGAATTATTTGGTGAAGTGCAAGAAACTCCGCAAAAAGAAACTACACCATTTTATCCGCGCTCACCTTATGCGGTGGCAAAGATGTATGCTTATTGGATTGTGGTCAACTACCGTGAGTCGTATGGTATGTATGCTTGTAATGGTATTTTGTTTAACCATGAATCACCGCGCCGTGGTGAAACCTTTGTCACGCGTAAAATCACCCGTGGTCTTTCTAATATGGCACAAGGTTTAGAGAAGTGTTTGTTTATGGGTAATATTGATGCCTTGCGCGATTGGGGGCATGCCAAAGATTATGTGCGTATGCAGTGGATGATGTTGCAGCAAG
>CAYPXU010000022.1:0-16092 GCA_964414875.1 uncultured Zetaproteobacteria bacterium
GATGAGTGGAAAGTCGTTCAAATTACCTCAAGGAGCAGGCTGTGTTAATTAAAACTAAATCACTTCGTTTTCATTTTGTAATTTTAACAATCTTTTTTTTCTCATTCAGCCCTGTAGCATCGGCCGTAAATTTATGCATACCTAAAGGGTATACCGTTGGTTTTTTTAATGGTGTTTAGAACACACCTGGGGATGCCGCAGATGGTTTAGATGCACTAAAATCCTTGATAGGAACGACTTATAATACTGAGCCTGTTCAGCATGAAACCTTTTACAATCACAGTGGATCAACAGTCGCAGCAACAGGACTACAGGATGTCGCCGAAACATTTATACAACGTGCCGCAGAAATTGATGCTAGTGGCGAACTTGGAAGGCGATTTGAGTTTTTTTGGGAAAGTGTATCTGGGAAAACCACATACTGGGATAGATTGATGGGGGGTATTCCCGAATGCAATAAGTGTTTTTGATCAATTAAAAAATGATATTCGAGCAAAATTTGTGGCAAGTGTAGCTAACTTTTTCAGTAATCCTCCCACTGCTGATTATGCTGTTCACAACTCTCGTCTTGATACATTGGCAGTTGAAAAACAAAAGCTGATGCTTATTGCTCACTCTCAAGGAAACCTATTTATGAATCATGCATATGATCATATACTGCCAGCATTAGGAGCAACTGGTGTTCAAGCTGCTCATATAGCTCCAGCATCCCCTACGTTACGTGGCGGATATTTATTGGCAGATATTGATCTGGTGATAAATGGTCTTAGAGCCCAAGGTGCTGGTACGGTACCTGCAATGAACCTTACTCTTCCAATTTCCACATCTGATTTGTCTGGTCATACTTTAATAGGTACATACCTTGATCCTAACCGCTCAGGTCGTGCCGCAGTTCAGTTAATGGTTAATAATGCGATGCAACAGTTAGTAACCCCTGTAACAACAGGAAACACTGGAGCTTTTACAGTAACTCTTACATGGGATGGTGCGGGTGACGTTGATTTACATACATTTGAACCAAATGGAGCACATGTATTTTATCAAGCTAAGGCTGGTGTGGTGGGTTTTTTAGATACGGATAATACAGTAAGTTTTGGACCTGAACATTATTTTGCATCTTGCGATTCTACTGTTCTTCAAACTGGGATATATAGCGTAGGTATAAATAACTTTTCAGGTGCCACTGGACGAATTGCAACAGTTCAAGTTGCTACTTCACTTGGTGGTGTAATAAACACAAGGTCATTAAGTGTTGGCTCTGTATTAAGATCAGGGGGCAACCCATCCCCAATTCATGTGTTTAATGTGGTTGTGAGTACAGACCCTATAAATGGAAAGATATTATACACAGTAAATTAATGATCCTAACCAAAAAAATAGAGAGGGACGTGCTATCGCACGCCCCTCATGCAGGTCATTAATCAGACTAGCAGTAAACCCAATAGCATAATTTCTGAGCATTCAATACCTGCCCCTAAGCAATCACCATTCATGCCTTTTACGTGATATTTCAAGAAGGCATACCAGAGATATATCACCACACCCGCAAGCCATAAACTCGGAGCAAACCATAGGCTCATGAGCAACAGCCCTACAAAAATGACATTGGCTTGAAATGATATATCCACACCTTGCAAATATGCCCCAAAGCCTTCCATTAACGCAGGTAAACGACACCAGAAAAGCACACCCAACCTTGCCCAAACAGGAATCAGTAACAGTCCCCACCAAGCTTCCAAATCAATCAGTAATTTTAACAAAACAAGCTTACTTACCACTAGGAAAATCAATGCCAACGTACCAAAGCTACCAATATGCGGATCTTTTAATACGGCAATAAAGCGTTCTTTATCACCATGCCTTGCTCCCAAAGCATCCGTTAAATCAGCCAAACCATCGGCATGCAAACCACCTGTTATCAAAAGCCATACAAACACGCCTAACAAGGCTCCCAACCATGGGTTCAACAAAGCTCCAAAGTAACATGCTGATACAACCAGAACCCCCACCACCAAGCCTGTGATAGGCAGCCATGGCAATATTTTTTGCATATCACCCTCTTCTAGCTGTTTGGGCATAGGTAATACCGTCATCCAGCGCAATGCGGCAATCAAACCTTGCATGGTTGCCCTGCATTACGGTTGATAAACATCACACGCGGCTTTTCACCCTGTAAATGTGATATACGTGTCCAGCCTGCGGGATCAATCACAATATTCCAAAAATTCTTACTTGGTATATCCAACAAATGCGCCAATATCACCCGAATCACACAGCCATGCGCTAATAATATGCGATGCTCACCCATATCTTGCTTCAGCCATATTTCCCAAGCCTTGATCACACGCTTCTTAAAAATATCAAAGGCTTCACCATTGGGTGCTTGGAAATCACAAGGATCATCGAAAAAAAGATTTAACAACGCTTGATCTTCAACCTCGTCTGACGACTTATCTTCCCAGTCACCAAAATCAACTTCCTGCATATCTTCTATAACTACCACAGGCTCACCACATGATTCTGCGAATAAACGGCAACGCTTTAACGGTGATGTGGCAATCTGTTCAACCTTTCCAATATGCTCTTTTACAATCTGAAGTTGTTTCCATCCTTCATCGGATAATGGGTTGTCTGTACGCCCACGCGCAACATGTTTTCGTCCTGCCACTTCACCATGGCGAATTAAATCAATCATGATTGCTTTAGACATGATTTTAGCCACAGATGAACACGGATAAACACAGATATGGGTTAACACGCCGAAAGCTCAAATTATATCCGTGTGCATCTGCGTTCATCTGTGGCTCCAGATTATATTCATCCATTTTTACCACTTACACCTGCACTCTCAAATGTTGCCATATCCCGATGCAGGGCAATCGCCGATTGTAATAAAGGCAATGTTAGAGCCGCGCCACTGCCCTCACCCAAACGCATATTCATATCCAATATTGCTTCCAAACCAAGAGCTTTTAATGCCAAAGCATGTCCTTTTTCCTGTGATACATGGGTTGCCAACATCCAACCTGAAATGCGCGCATCCCATGCCACCGCAACCAAAGCCGCAGCCGCAGAAATAAACCCATCCAATAAAACTGGCACACCCAAGCGGGCTGCTGCACGATAATAACCTGCCATTGCAGCAATTTCCAAGCCGCCTAACTCACGTATCGCATCCTTGGATGGTGTATGTTGTGCGCGTTGCAAAGCTTTCCGAACAGCCTTTAATTTTAACTCGTAAGCCGCATCATTAACGCCTGCACCTCGCCCAACCACTTCTTCTGGGGGCAGTAGCGCCAATTCGCAAATCAACGCCGCACTGGCTGTGGTATTGCCAATGCCCATATCTCCCGCAATCAATACATTTGCGCCATCAGCAATCGCCTGTTCAGCCTGCTCCTCGCCCACAGCAACTGCCTGCCAATATTCCCATTCTGTCATCGCAGCTTCTTTGGTAATATTGCCCGTTCCAGCGCGTACCTTGGCATGTTTAATACCATCCACCGCAGATACATCAGCTTGCACACCTACATCCACCACACTTAAACTCGCAGCGTGTTGTTTTGCCAAAACATTGATTGCCGCACCACCTGCTGCAAAGTTCTTAAGCATTTCGCCTGTAACCACCGATGGAAAGGCTGAAACACCCTCTTCCACCACACCATGATCGCCAGCAAAGATACACACATGTGGACGCAAACTATCAGGCACTTCTTTGCCCTGCCGTGCTGCAAACCAACATGCAATATCCTCTAAATTTCCCAATGACCCTTGCGGTTTGGTCAAGCTATCCTGACGATTTCGTGCCGCATCCAATGCCGCTGTATCAATCTTTGCCACACTCATAATCTCTCCTTCAATAACATGGGAATACCCGCAACGACAAACTCAACATGGTTCGCCACCTTCGCCACGGCTTGATTCAAACGCCCTTGTGCATCACGAAAATCTCTGCCCAATTTCTGCTCTGGAACCAAGCCCATACCCAGTTCATTGGAAACCAAAAAAACCTCTTGGTCAAGTTTACTCAGGCAAATACACAAAGACTCTGTTTCCTTTTCAATACTTCGCCCATCAGCCATGAGATTAAACAGCCATAGTGTTAAACAATCCACCACAGCACATTGATTGGATTTCAGCCCATTCAGAACCCCACACAAATCCAATGGTTCTTCTACTGTTTGCCAATGCTCTAGTCGCCCTTGCTGGTGCTTTTGAATGCGCTGCTGCCACTCTTTATCATCTTGCATCGGTGGTGATGTGGCGATATAAACGACATCAAGCGAGCTTTGCCCTGCCAATGATTCGGCACGATTGGATTTACCCGAGCGCGCTCCACCCAAGATAAGAACCGTGCCCGAGCTCATCATGCCTTTATACTTTTCAACCACGCCAATGCACCCTTACTATCCTTCCATAAGCTAAGTGCATCCTGCCTGTATTCCCAGGCATCATAGGCACTGTTTCTCAACATCATACCATACATCTCCTTACACTTTGGCTCTGCCATGCTTTTACGTAACAGTGCCTTTGCAGCTTCTGGCTCGTAGGATAATGCCTTTTCTAAAGCTTTATTGGCATTCACCATTTCACCCAAACGGAATAATGCTAACGCGTAGCCATAACACATCACTATAGTGCTATCGTCTAAATAAGTCTCACCCAATGCCTTGGCTTCTTGATTCTGCTTTTCTTGCAAATACTTATTCATCAACATGAAACGCATCCCTAAGTTATCTTCTGGACATAAAACAAGGCTCCACTTTAACAACTCCATAACAGTGCCTTCGGCTTCCACCTCATCCATACGAAAAATAATAAACTGCAACAAACGTAAGGCAGGGCGATTATCCATATACGCCCATATCAAAGGTTTCTCAGGAGCATCTGGTAATATAGTCTGTATCTGCAACGCAACCAAAGAAAATAATGGCTCAAAAATCAATGTAGGATTCGGACACTCCACTTCGCTTACAAAACGAGTTAAATCATCCAGAATCATTAAACTCCCTGCCAGTTCAGGGTGTTCTTCAAGCATGGATAACCATACATCTGTGGTATCATCCCACGCATCGTCATGAAGCATAAAGTGCTCACTCCAAGCCAATTCCAGTGCCGCTATCTTTTTATTCTTTGGTTTTAGGATGCTAATATCATCCCACACCTCAACCTGACAAGCAGGCTTAGGCACACTTCGACAAACCTGCTGCAACCAAGCAATCAAACGCGACACCCCAGGCATTCGCTCATCCATAATGCCCCCCATAGCTTCGGATGGTTCATTCGCCAGGGCATGAATCGTCTCAATCAAGTCATCATATTCGCCTTCCCTTCCCATTTGTTGCAAGCGTTTAGTCCAGTAGCTCGCCCTTTGACGCATCTGATCCAACTTCCCTTGTCCCATTAACAATAGAATTTCTAAATGACTTAAGTGAGGGTCATTTGGGGCAAGACGTTGCGCCTGCTCAAACACCGACCAAGCCTCATGATACTTACCAGCATCATTGAGCACACAACACTGGCGGTGCAATGCTGATATTTTTAATGTTTTGTTGGGATGCTGCATCATGCGCTTTAACAAAGCCGATTTTTTACGCGGCTTATGCAAAGCAGTACACACATCCAACATCGTATCCAGAGCCAATTCATCTTTGCCTGTGAGCTTTGCATCATCCTGCTTAAAAATAGGATCAAGCATTAACAAGGCTCGCTCAAGCAACACCTCACTCTGCTTTAGCCATTCACTAGCAATAAACCCTAAAAGATCATGGGGTAGATATTTCCACACTTGTTTTAACTCTGTTTTGGAAATGACTCTCAGTAAATAATGTGTCACAATATCTTGTGAAAATATATCCATGTCAGGAAGGTTTAAACGCCCACAACACTGTTTAAATTTCTTGTGCGAACCACACAAACAAGGATCATTACGATTGACTTTGGGCAATGGTTTACAACGGTAGTGTTGCGATGCCAAAGGCGTATGATTCCAAATTTGAATCGCCACCATACGCGCCAAGCACCGGCTTTCTTCTCGACTGCTTGTTTCAAAGGCTGCAAGAAAGGGGACATCTTCCGACTCTGCAAAATGAGCAAATATATTTAAAAACTTCTCAGCATCTGGCTCAACATTAATAAGAAACGATAAGCTGCTAAGCAGCATATTCTCAAATTCTTGAAACATCGCCTCATTGGGTTCTATATCCCTCATAACTTCCTCCTATTCACTTTTGTTCTAACAGTGCCCGTTCAAAACGCTGCCAGTCGCATTCTTTTTCCATTAAACCGAAACGCACCCAGCCTTGCAGCTGGCTCCATTCAGGAAATTGCCGAACAAGTACTCTCTTCGCCGAAAAATCAGGTATTACCGCAGGTGGACGAGCCAATACAAATGCAGCATGCGATTGATAATATTGCCAATCATATTTTTTCAATAATGCCTGCAACCGCTCACGTGCAACTTCAACTTGTGCATCTCGTTTATCTGCCTCTGGCAACAGCTTAGGCAAAAGATGCAATGCCAATGTCGAAGATGGCCATGGAGGCATCCATGCTTTTAATTTCTGAATCATCGAGCTATCCGCAATCACATAACCCAACCTCAAACCTGGAATGCAGAATGTTTTGGTTAGCGAACCCAGACGAATCACATCTGGCATAATGCCCAACTTTCGGCGTTCTGAAAACAACATATATGATTCATCCAACACACCATGAAAACCATCAGGAAATGCTTCAATATTGCCAAAAGGATTATTCGGGGAAGTCCACCAAAGAACATCTACAACAGGCAACGAATCACCACTTTCAAAGGCATGCACTACACAGCCTGCACGCTTGGCACAGCGAATTGGTTCATTATAACACGGCACACACACACCCATCGATTGCCACTGCATGGCATGAAAAATCACTTCTATTACCGCCTGCGCACCCGCAGTTATCAAAACTTGCTCTGGCTGCACGCCAAACGCTTCCGCCAAAATACTTCGTGCAGGTTCACCGTCCACATCGGGGTAATGGGCAGCCAAATCAGCATGCTCTCCCAACCAAGCAGCCAACCAGTCAGGTTGTCCTGCAGGGTGTAAACCTGTGGATAAATCTAATATGTCGGATACATCACATCCCCATGCTTTTGCCGCAGCCTCCACACCACCACCATGCGGAAAACCATTCGGCATTGCTATAAACGGCGTTAATTGAACAATATCAGAAGACAATACTTACTCCAAAAGCCAATAGCGCTGCCAATATAAGTGTATTTCTCACAATATTCAGCGCCTCAGCCGCTGCAACCGCATCAATATCACGTGCATCGTCTGCCCCATAAAGTGGGCGTTCATCCACCTTACCATCACGCAACACTGAACCTCCCAAATGAATATCCGCTGCATAAGCCAATGCAACTTCTGGCCAACCAGCATTGGGTGAAGCATGGGTCTTGGCTTGCTCTTTTACCTGTTGCCAATCCGCAGATTCGCCGACCCACAACATCAAACGAGCCGTGATTCTAGCAGGCAACCAGTTCACCACATCATCCACCTTGGCAGCACACCAGCCGAACTGTTCATAGCGCGCATTTCGGTAACCCCACATCGCATCAAGCGTATTGATCATGCGATACAAACCTGCACCAAGCGGTCCCAACACAACAAACCAAAACAACGGTGCAATCACCGCATCTGAAGCATTTTCAGCCAGCGACTCTAAAGCCGAACGTCGCGTTTCTTCACGTTTCATATGTTTCACATCGCGGCTAACAATCAAAGCCAGTAACTCGCGTGCTTCTTTGACTGTTTTTGCATCCAATACCGCTTTCACATGTTCAAACAGAGATTTCCAACCGATGGACAACCACAAAATTAATACATCAAACAACCAGCTAAATAACACATGCCCCAAGTACAACAGCACAAAAGCTCCAATCACCACAAACAACCATGTCACCACACCTGCCTGCCGACTATTGCCATATAAAAATGACTCACACCACGATGCCCAACGGCCAAACCAAGCTACAGGATGAAAGCGATTGGAAGGGTCACCGATAAGCCATTCCAAGCTTAAAACAACAATGAAGATTGTCATTTATGCCAGCGGTGTAAACAATGCCTGCATATCATCAGAGGTGATCCTAAGCTCATCTTTTCCCTCTCCCTGTTGATAAACGGCATCAGCCAAAGCCTTTTTCTTATCTTGCATGGCGATGATTTTTTCTTCCACACTATTTTCAACAATCAATTTATACACAAACACCGCTTTATTCTGCCCTATACGGTGTACCCTATCAGTTGCCTGATTTTCAGCAGCAGGGTTCCACCAAGGATCATAGTGAATGACTGTGTCCGCTTCGGTTAAGTTCAGCCCTACGCCGCCAGCCTTGAGACTAATCAAGAAGACATCAGCCTTGCCCTGCTTAAACTTTTCAATTACCTCATCACGTTTACGCGTTTGTCCTGTGAGCTTGGTATAACTGATATGATGGGCTTTTACCTCATTCTCAATCAAGCCAAGCATTTTCGTAAACTGTGAAAAAATCAATATGCGCCGACCTTCTTCCACCAGCTTCGGCAGCATATCCATCAACAGCTCTAACTTTGCCGATGCTTCAACCTTCCTGGCTTGTTTTAAGGCTAAAATACGCGGATCACAACAAACCTGCCGCAATTTCAGCAAAGCATCAAGGATGGTAATATGACTTCTTGCTAAACCCTTTTCTGCAATGACTTTGCGCACCTTTTCTTCCATCGAGATACGAATACTCTCATACAAGGCTGTTTGCTGTTTACCCAGCGTAACCATGCGCGTAATTTCTGTTTTTTCAGGCAATTCTGAGGCTACTTCACTTTTATTTCGACGCAACATAAAGGGTTTTATACGTTGCACCAAGCGCTGCTGTAGCTCACGATTGCCATGATTTTCAATCGGTTTACGAAATGAATTGTTAAATTGTTTTACATCACCCAAAAATCCAGGCATCAGAAAATCAAACAATGCCCAAAGCTCTCCCAAATGATTTTCCATGGGCGTGCCAGTCAAACATAACTTATGGCTTGCTTTAAATTGTCGAATCATTTTTGCTGCCTTGGATTTCGGATTTTTCACCACTTGCGCTTCATCCAATATTAGCATGTGATATTCATGCTCTAAAAGCACTTCATCATCCCTAACCAATAACGGATATGTACTTAATACAATATCGTAGTCCAGAATAGACTCAAAATATTGGCTACGATCACTACCTTGCAACACCAAAACTTTAAGTTCTGGCGCAAAAACAGCCGCTTCGCGCCGCCAATTGCCCATCAAGCTCGTGGGGGCAATAATCAAGCTGGGTTTATCCAAGCGACCTTGCTCTTTTTCCAACAACAAATGCGCTAAGGTTTGCAGCGTTTTTCCCAACCCCATATCATCGGCTAAAATGCCATTCAAACGGTATTCGCGTAAAAACTGCAACCAATTCAAGCCCTGCTGTTGGTAACCCCTCAATTCCGCCTGCAAACCCTGTGGTGGTTCCACGGGCTGGATACCATCAAAATCTTTCAGTTGCTTGCCCAATTCCCTGAGCTGTTCACCACCGCACCATTGTAGATTATCATTTTGCAACTCCAAATCAGCCAAACGAGTCGCATCAAAACGCGATATTTCCAACACGCCGTCATCAGGTAGACTTTTTCTATTATAAAGCTCATATAAAATATCCAACATAGGTTTGATCTGCTCGCTAGGCAATTTCAGGTATTGCCCCGCGCCTAAATTCATAATCAATATTTCAGGCAAATCATCCAGATCATAATGCTCCAAAACTTTGCTCACTAACGGTAAAAGAGCTTGTTTCTTCTGGTTAATTTCAATATCAAAGCTTAAGGAAAACCAATCGTTTCCCTTTTCTTCAAGATCTGCATGCCACTGATCCACCTCGTGCAGGTGCATATCAAAGTTATCAGCAACCTCAACCAACCAGCCATCTTCTTGCAATTCCTCTATGCCATTGCTGATAAATTCCGCCCATAAAGTATCATCAACCAGTTCATTTACTTCGTCAAAAGTAAAATAAATATCATCCTCACCTTCAAATCTCCCGCCCTTCAAGCCAAGGCTTTCCAATCCTCCAATAAAACTATCCTCTTCTTCTATATCTCTAGAGATGATTGTAATTTGATGACCTCTTATCAACTTTGTCTCAGACTCTTGAGGGAGAATAGGCACGGAACATTCCTGATAAGCAAAGCGTAAACACGCCAAACGGTATCCCCTTCCCTGATAATCTTTCATCTGAAGCAATAGCTGTGGCACAGGCAACACCTGCTTGATCACTTTCGTCTCAATTGCTTTGGGAGGGGGCAATATATGCTCTGGAATAGCCAATGCTGTACGCTGGCTGAATTCATCAACCATCGATGCAGGAATGGTAGGTATCTGCATCAACATCTCCAGTTGAGCCGCGCTATAAGGCACATTATTCAATGTACCAATTTCTTGATTCGCTTCATCCCAATACATTGCTGGTTCAGTTGCCAGAAGCATTGCTTTAGGTGTAATCGAGATGCTTAATTCAGCATTGCCTCGCTTATCATGCTTCCACCCACATGCAAACTCTCTCACCTCGCCCTCAAGCAAAGCTTGCGTCTGATGACTAAGCCAATAACAACGACCACTTGCCAACATCTGCTTGAGTGCCAAGAAACCTGTTTTCCCCTTAATGACAGGTACACTAATATAACCATTACTGGTTGCCTCAAGCAGCTTCACCACTTCAGTATCCGCCGCTTGCACATAGGAAGCTGGATAACGACAAAGATCAAAAAAATCAATACATTTACCTTTCGACAAACCACCCCTTTTTAAAATATTTGTCAGGTGAAAATCAACGGCTAAGTGCTGACTCTCACGATCAACATGAAGCACATAGACCAAAAACTTATTTTGGGTGGATGCAGGCTGAAAACTCTTTTTAAATGACTGCGAAAACTCTTCCAGCCACGCTAACGATAGCTGCTCATAAACTGGGCTGGAAAACAATTGAGCATCGTTAGTATCCTCCCAATATTGCAAACATGCAGCCACCACATGTTTACAATTATACCCCACAGGACAACTACAATGCCCCTTAACACCCAAAGGACTCACAGAACTTTTTTGTGACATCATAATCTCTTGCGTGTAAGGGGCAAAACTCCCTGACACTTTTGATATGAAGCTTACCTCCATCTTCGATTCGGAAGTAATACTCATATTCAAAACCATACCCTGACGAAAATAAGCCAGCCCACGGGAATAATATGTTCTTTTAAAAACTTTCTTTAAGACTACTTTTGTAAAATGCATGTGCAAAAAAACTCCAGATAATAGCTACTCAAAAAATACCATCCCCATCCTGCCACACTCAAAATAGTCCTCACCGCGCCCAAACGCGGCAACGCCTGCCAAAGACTTTAATGTTTCACGGATAATCACAAATAACCTATGCCCAAGTTACCAGTTGATGCTTCTTTGAAATCTCATAAATCAGCCTCACTCTTAGCATCTACAATCCCCAATATATTGTCAGCTTCCAGCATGGTTAATGTTTCAACATCTTTAAGTTTTCGCGTCATCGCATTGGTTCTGGTCGTACGCAATGTTTCAAGCGTTCCTGTTGCGGTATTTAATTGCTTTTGAACTTTATCAAAAACACCCGCAAATGCAGAGAACTCCGCTTTAACAGCCTTGAGAACATCCCACACCTCGCTACTCCGCTTTTGAACTGCTAACGTTCTAAAGCCCATTTGAAGGCTACTTAAAAAGGCTGATAATGTCGTAGGCCCTGTCACAGTCACCTTGTATTTATACTGCAGTTTCTCAAATAATTCAGGATGCCTTAATACTTCGGCGTAAATGCCTTCAACAGGCAAGAACATAATCGCAAAATCTGTGGTATGCGGTGGATCAATATACTTTTCACTAATATCTTTGGCAAAGCTCTCAATAGCTTTAATCAGGGCTTTTTGTGAACCATCAATTTTCGCCACATCGCCAACTTCAAATGCATCCAACAAACGATTATAATCTTCCATAGGAAACTTGGAATCTACGGGAATCCACACTGCATCATCTGATTCTTTGCCTGGTAGTTTGATGGCAAACTCAACATTGGCTTGACTGCCTTTTTTGGTTGCAACATTTTTTGCATATTGCTGGCTTGAAAGCATCTGCTCCAATATCGCTTCCAACTGATACTCACCCATCATGCCGCGCGTTTTGACATTCGATAATACTTTTTTCAAATCACCCACGCCCGTTGCAATATTTTGCATTTCGCCAAGCCCTTTATGCACCTGTTCCAAACGCTCACTAACTTGCTTAAATGATTCGCCTAAGCGTTTTTCCAATGTAGTTTGAAGCTTTTCATCCACCGTGGCACGCATTTCACCCAACTGCTTACTATTATCCTCGCGAATCGCTTTTAATTGCCGCTCAATAGCCAATTCAATATTTTTAATATGCTCAATCGCAGCCTTACTTGATTGATTTTGTTGTTCTGAAAAATCATGGAACTTTTCTTTCAATAAACCATTCAAATGCTTAATATTCAATGTGAATTTTTCTTCAAAAGAAGCCAGCGATTTAGCTAGCTCACTGCGACTTTGCGTAATCGCATCTGAAATCTGTTGATTGAATATCCGCTGCTCTGCATTTTGCTTATCAAACTTCGTTTCCAACAATAAATTTAAGCGCTCAATATTCTCAGAGAACTTCTTCTCAAATGAGCCCAATGATGTTGCCAGACCTGCCCTCATTTCTTTCAAAGAATCATTCATTTGGACATTGAATACACGCTGACTATCTAACGTTTTCTTTTCAAAGTCAGCTATTGAGCGAGCCAGCTCTTGCCTGTTTTTTTCTGATGTATCATTCATTTCAACACGATTACTACGAAATTCTTCTTTCAAACTCACTGCTAGGCTTTCAAACTGAGCATCAACATTCAGCGCCTTTCCTTTTGCTAAACTTATAACTATCTGAATAACCACCAATATAAGCAATATAAACAGTAATATATCTGTCATTTCCCAACTCCCTTTCCATATAATCCTATCTCTGACAACAAACGACTATCCAGTTCATTCTCCAAGCTATCTGCCAACATATCCAAAGATGCTAATGTACGTTCCTGCTGATTTTTCCCATCACTTTTTACACCCAATGATGCCAACCATTGTTTACGAAACTCACCTTGTTCAAACAAACCATGCACATATGTTCCCCAAATTTGTTTATCTTCGGAACATTGTGCAAAAGGGAATAAACTTGCATCACTATCGGATACACCATGATGAATTTCATAACCTGTCATACGTGTTTTGCTGGGGTAACTTGCGATACAATCAACTTGCCGCAATGTTTTTTCTGTCTGCATTTGCGTCGATAATGCTAGCCAACCCAAGCCTTCCATCGAAGTTCCCTCAACACCATCATCCTCAATCACATGACCCAACATTTGCATGCCTCCACAAATCCCCAGCACTTTACCTCCGTAACGCAGGTGCGTTTCAAGTGCTTTATCAAAGCCCTGCTCTTTTAACCATAATAAATCGGAAGCCACATACTTGGAGCCAGGAAGCACTACCAAATCAGCAGGCTGCAAACCATCTTTCGAGCGTATAAAGCGCACTCTTATCCCCTCTTCCGATGCCAAAGGATCAATATCATCATGGTTGGACATGCGTGGATAGGCAATCACGGCAATATTTAGCTTCGTCGTATCTGCCAGTATCTGGTCATGCCGAAATGGGCTATCTTCTTCAGGTAAATCCAACGGCAACCAAGGAATGACACCTGCCAAAGGTTTGCTCGTTTCTTGCTCAAGCCAAATTAACGCATCTGCAAGCAGTTCACGCGAACCGCGAAAGCCGTTAATCAACAATGCCTGCACCCGAGCTCGTTCAGAATCAGATAAAATATCCAAGCTGCCTTTTAGTGATGCAAACACACCACCACGGTTGATATCGCCCACCAACCAAACAGGCACATCCGCCACTTCAGCAAAACCCATATTGGCAATATCACCTTCACGTAGATTTGGTTCAGCGGGACTTCCCGCACCCTCCACAATTACCACATCATACGCTGATTTTAAACGCTCAAAAGATTCTAACACGGTATCAAGCAGCACAATCCGATCTTGGCGAAAACGTTTGGCATCTAAACGCCCTACAACCTTGCCACGCACAATCAATTGCGCCTGATGATCTGCTTCAGGTTTAATCAAAACAGGGTTCATATCCACAGTTGCTTCAATGCCGCATGCAAAAGCCTGCAATGCCTGCGCACGTCCAATCTCACCACCATCTTCTGTCACCGCTGCATTATTGCTCATATTTTGTGGTTTAAATGGTGCAACCTTCACACCATTGCGTGCCAATAAGCGGCACAAACCTGCCACCAACACCGATTTGCCAACCCCCGATGCTGTACCTTGAATCATGAGTGCTTTCATATTTTTTGCCACGGATGAACACAGATAAACACAGATAAAAAGAAAAAATCTAGTCCTGAAAGAATATTCACTTGCTAACCACCTACCCTGCCACTTGCTATATATCTGTGTTTATCCGTGTTCATCTGTGGTTAATTTCCAAATACCATACGTTTAATGCCAATACGAGCCGCACCAAAATTAATCAATAAACCCGTATGAATCCCAGTTGCTTTCAAATAGTTCAATAGTTGTGCCTGATGCACTCGCTCAAAAGCTTTTACTGCCTTTAATTCAACAATCACTGTTTGTTCAACCACTAAATCGGCAAAAAATTCACCTACCACAAGGCTATTATACTTCACTTGCAATGATTTTTGTTGCTCCACTTGTAGGCCTTGCTTCTGCAACTCAATCAATAAGGCATTCTCATATACTTTTTCCAGAAAACCTGCACCCAACTCGTTACTGACGAGATAAGCACAACCTATAATTTTTTCTGTAATATCTGCGTTCATCTGCGTCCATCTGTGGCTAAAGGATATTGATTCTCAGCTAATACAGCATCCATAGCTTCACGCTCGCGCCAACCCTCTGTTTCGAGCATGGGTTTATCATAAAAGACTTTCACAGGCCCAAGGCAAAGTAGTGCAATGGGTTTTGCCCCGTCAGGGCAGTTCAATAAGGAAGAAACATCTTTTGGCTCAAAAAATGACACCCAACCCATACCCAAATTCTCCGAACGCGCTGCCAGCCACATATTCTCAATCGCACACGATACCGAACACAATGCCATTTCTTCTGGCATGGTTCGTCGCCCAAACACGGTGCCATCATCAGGAGCTAAAATAACAGCAATCAATTCCGCACAATCACGAATGCCTTCAATTTTTAGGCGCATAAATTCAGCTTTTCGTGCATCCATCTCATCCGATGTGCGCTGTTTTTCTTCTTCAACCAATGCAATCAGCGATTCGCGCAACTTCGTTTTAGTAATACGCACAAACCGCCACGGCTGCATATAACCCACCGATGGTGCGGCATGTGCAGCATGTAAAATACGCGACAAAGCTTCAGAACCAACTTCACCACCAGAAAAGTGCCGCATATCGCGACGTGCATGAATCACCCGATAAATTGTATCTGATTCTTCTTTCGTAAACTTAATCTGTGCCATGAAATGCATATGCCTTTACAGGTTTCTCATTCTTAAAATGCTCTTCCACAATACGGTCCAGCTTGCTTTCATCTAAATCGCAATACCAAACGCCTTCAGGATGTACGACCATAATAGGCCCTTGCGCACACACACCTAGGCAACCTGCGCGATTCACCCGCACAACATGATCTCCGGCATCCAAACCAGCCGCTGCAACCTTGGCTTTCAAACTTTTCAAAAGCGGCATATTTTCACCGCACGATTTCCCCACACACATCATTGCGTGGCGTTTATACGCATTAATTTTTGGTTTATTCATGCTTTCACCTCTTTTTTTGCAGATACACTTAATCCTAACATGCCAAATATGGTCACTTTACTTTTAGCATCGCAGCACAGAGATGCTTTGTCTTATGATGCTTCTTTTCCGTGCTTTTGTGATGTTGTGGTAATAACATTAACCGCTTGAATCACA
>CAYPXU010000023.1:0-16000 GCA_964414875.1 uncultured Zetaproteobacteria bacterium
TACATTGAATGCTTTATATCGCCGTTCAGATGGTTCATTGAACTGGATTGAGCCAGAAGCTGCATAATGAATACTGACGTAATGATTCCAGTTGAGCATATTTTACTTGCTTCTGCGGCATGTAGTAAGCGCGCCTTGATTACTGAAATAGCAGGGCTTCTGCCAGCGATGGATCCTGATCAGGTGCTGGAACTCATTATGGCGCGAGAACATCTGGGAAGTACTGGTATCGGCTATGGGGTAGCAATACCCCATAGCCGTATGTCTGATTTGCCGGAACCTGTGATTGCTATGGCGAGGCATCCAGAAGGCATCGATTTTGATGCCATTGATGGGCAAGCTGTTTATATTGTTGTGATGTTGTTGGTGCCCGATGATGAAGATGGGCAACATTTAGAGCTGTTGGCAAAACTTGCGCGGTTGTTACAGAAGCCTGAGTTTCGAGCCTCAATTATGGCTGCTGATGACACACAGGGCATGAGTGATTTGTTTGCTGGCGCACCATTGCCATGAGTTTCAAATTATTAGATGAATAAAACCCCTCGCATTACGCTGGGTGAAATCTTTGCCGAACAAGGCGAAGCTATGCAAATGCGTTTGATTACGGGTGAGCAAGGCTTACATCGGTATATTGATCATCCGCGTATGCAAAAACCTTCGTTGGCGTTTGCAGGTTTTTTAGAGAATCTTAATGATTATCGTTTGCAGGTGATTGGGCAAACAGAGTTGCATTATCTTGCAACCAAACCTCCGATTTTACAAAAAAAATCCGTCGATGCTGTTTTTGACTTAAAGCTCGCAGGCGTTGTCATTACGCGTGGTATTGAACCGCCTGCGATCATTCGTGCGGCAGCGGAGCGCACACAAACGCCATTGTTTGTTTCAGAACTCGCATCATCTGCATTTATGACCGATATGCTGCTGTTTTTATCACGCCGTTTGGCACCTAAAGCATGGCAGCATGGCGTATATATGGATATTTATGGTTTGGGTGTGCTGCTGACGGGAGCCAGTGGCATTGGTAAAAGTGAAATTGGTTTGGAGTTGATTTCACGCGGCCACCGACTGATTGCCGATGATATGGTGGAAGTGGTGCGTTCAAGGCCTGGAATCTTGGTAGGCCATAGCCCTGAAGCATTGCGTTACCACATGGAATTGCGCGGTTTGGGTGTGGTAAATATTCGTGATTTATATGGCGCGGCGGCAATTACAGATACCAAGCGTGTGAGGCTGGTGATTGAACTTATTGCTTGGGAAAACTTAAAAGAAAATGATCGTGTGATGTCCGAAGATGATACAGTTTGTATTCATAAAGTAGATTTGCCACGTGTTCGCATTCCTGTTCGGCCTGGACGTTCGCTGGCTGTTATTATCGAAATTGCGACACGTAATCAGCTTTTAAAACAACGTGGCATTAATAGTAATCAAGATTTTATAGAGGCTCTAGAAGAGCGGATTCGGCATGGTGGTGACGTGCCAAAGGAAAATAAGCCGTAATGTTATTGATGATTAGTGGTTTGTCTGGAGCAGGTAAGAGTACGGCTTTGCATGCATTGGAAGATTTGGGTTTTTTTTGTACAGATAACTTACCCGCAGCCATGCTACCAGCATGGGCAAAACATGTGCGACATGAGCATGCTGCTGTATGTATGGATATTCGTAGTAGCATGGAACCTGATAGTTTGATTGAAATGTTGGCAGAAGTGCGAGAGCAGGGAGAATGGGGCATGTTGTTTATGGATGCCTCCAGTGAAGTTTTGCAGCGTCGTTTTTCGATATTGCGCCGCAAACACCCCTTTCAATCACAACAGAAAGAAGGTGCTAGCTTAGAGGTAGTATTGGAAGCAGAGCGTGAGGCTTTACGACCACTAAAAGATATGGCGGATTTGGTCTTGGATAGTACAAGCTTAAATCCCTATGAACTAGCGGATTTGGTAGAGTCGTTTTGGCGCGGGCGAAGTGCGAATACAACGGTTGAAAATAATCTATCGTGCTTATTAATGTCTTTTAGTTATCAACGAGGGCTGCCCAGTGAAGCTGATATGGTGATTGATTTGCGTTTTTTGCCCAATCCGCATTATCAACCATCGTTGGCGCGACAGACCGGACAAGATGAAGATGTGTGTGAATTTTTCAATGCTTACCCTGAAGTAGCAGAGACTGAAGAGAAGCTGCGGCAGTGGTTATTGTTTGTCTGGCCAAAGTTGAAACGTGAGCGTAAACGGTATTTTACATTGGCGATAGGCTGTAGTGGTGGTCGCCACCGTTCGGTGTATATGGTTGAGCGATTGGCGACGTGGTTGAAGCAGCAAGGGTTTACGACACCAATGGTAAGACACCGAGAGTTGGATCGGGTGCTTAAAGGTTAGCCTGAAGGCTTGCAGGTTTTATGTTAAAATGTCTTGTGTGTGGTTTGTGTAGAAGGGGTTGTGATGATTGGAATTGTTTTAATTGGACATGCACATATTGCCAGTGAAATGAAGCTGGCGGTTGAACATGTGCTCGGAGAGCAGCCTTTGATGGTCGCGATGGATGTGCTTGAATCCAGTGAACCTGGTGTTTTGCAGGAAGAGGTTGCTCGCCTTGTGAAGCAGTGTGATCGTGGTTATGGAGTTCTAATATTTGCTGATATGTTCGGCGGCACACCATGCAATATTGCTTTAACTTGCTTGAAAGCGGGTGAGTGTGAAGTGATTTCAGGGTTTAATTTACCAGCACTGATTAAGGCAACATCTGATCGTATGATGTGCCAAAAAGGTCATGTGAGTTTGAGTATGTTGGCGCATGATGTTGTTGCATCTGGGCAGCAGTATATGTGTTTGGCATCGGATCTTATGCCAGCTAACCCCGATCATTGTTCGCCAGCAGAGGGAGATCAAATCCATGGCTGAGCGTATTTTGCACATTCAAAACAAACTTGGTTTGCATGCACGAGCATCGGCGCGTTTTGTGTCTGAAGCAAGCCGCTTTGCCAGTGAGATTAGCTTGTTGAAGGATGATATTGAAGTAAATGGTAAAAGTATTATGGGGATCATGATGCTGGCTGCTGGCAAGGGAACTACGTTAACATTACGAGCTGTGGGTGAAGATGAGCAAATGGCATTGAATAGTATCGAAGCCTTGGTGAATGATCGTTTTGGAGAGGGTGAATAGTGATTTGCCAACGCGCTGAAGGCTCTGCCATTGCTAGCAGTAGTGGGGTTGTGATTGGCAAGGTGCAAAAACTTGTCGCTGGGAAGCCAGTCATTTCTGAGAGGCGGCTGCTTGCAGAGGAGTCTCAAGAAGAGCAGTTAAGGCTGGCGGCAGCAGTACAATCAGCATTACAGGAGTTGGATGTAGAGCACGCACATTTGCTTAGTCTGAAGCATCAAGATCTTGTTTTAATCTTGGAAGCACACAGAATGTTATTGCTTGATCCTGAATTGGTGGATAAAGCTCTGGATTTGATTGCCGATGAGAAAATCAACGCTGAGTGGGCACTGCGCCGTCAAATAGATGCTATTGCAGCTGTTTTTGACTGTATTGAAGATGAATATTTGCGTAGTAGGAAGAGCGATGTGGAGCAGGTTGGGCATCGCATTATGTGTCATTTGGTGGGGCAAGTGTTTAGCCCCGCGAGCATGAGTGCGGATGATCCTACGATTATTGTTGCAGATGATTTAAGCCCATCAGGGATTGTTTTGTTATGGCGGCAAGGCGCTGCAGGGGTTGTTTGTGAACAAGGCGGTATGAATGCCCATGCCATTATTATTGCTCGAGGCATTGGTTTACCTGCGTTGGTAGGAACCAGTGATTTATTGAATCAAGTGCATGATGGTGATGTGTTATTGTTAGATGCAGAGCGAGGTCAGTGGATTCTTCACCCTAGTGATGATGAAGTTGTTCAATATCAACGGTTTATTGTGGCGATGGATGTAGTGCGCCATGATTTAAAACAATTTTCCAAACGGGTGTCGAAAAGCGCCAATGGTCATCATATGGACATTATGGCAAATCTTGAGTTTCGTGAAGAAGTGGAGTTGGCTGTAGAATTGGGTGTTGAAGGTGTGGGGCTTTTCCGTACGGAATTTATCTTTATGCAAGATGTCGTGCCACCCAATGAAACACGCCAATATGAGCAGTATGCTGAAATTGTAAAAGGCATGAAAGGCTCACCCGTGACATTTCGTTTGTTGGATATTGGTGGGGATAAACCGGCCTTGTTTCAGCAGTTATCAGGTTATCATTATAATGGTGAAAATCCTGCGATGGGCTTGCGTGGTGTGCGCATGTTATTGCAGTGGCCGTCTGTATTGAAAACACAAGTTAGAGCTATCTTGCGAGCTTCTGCATATGGCGATGTAAAAATATTGGTGCCCATGGTAACAAGTTGTGCAGAAATGATAGCTGTACGTGATATGGTGAATGAATGTTGTCATGAACTGGGTATGCAAACAAATACGGTGCCTGTTGGCTGCATGATTGAGGTGCCAGCGGCAGCTATGATTGCGGATGATTTGGCGGATGTATCAGACTTTTTCTCTATTGGAACCAATGACCTTATTCAATATGCTTTGGCAGCAGACCGTGCCGATGAAGATGTATGTTGTATTTATAGCCCGAATCACCCCGCCATTTTAGCGCTGATTCGGCAAACTGTTTATGCGGCTCATAAGGCAGAAATACCAGTGACTATTTGCGGAGAATTGGCGGCAAATCCAGAGTGGACACAAACGTTTTTAAATCTTGGACTGCACGGGCTTTCAATGAGTTTAAATAGTACGTTGATGATACGAAAACATTTGAGTAAACTCGAATATAAAGCGGAGAAACCAGTCTTGCTATCTTAACTTCTTTGCCTATCAGACTTGAACCGTTTACCTTTCGCCGCATCTTGGTTGACGGAGTTGCATATGCGTTATGATTGGACTGTAGAGGAAATCACTGCGTTGTTTGATTTACCATTTAATGATTTGATGTTTCGTGCCCAACAAGCACATCGAGCAAACTTTGATGCCAATGAAGTGCAGCTTTCGACCTTGTTATCGATTAAAACAGGCGGTTGTCCTGAAGATTGTAAATATTGCCCGCAATCATCACGTTATAACACCGACTTGGAATCTGAGCTTCTGATGAAAAAAGAAGAGGTGATGAAAGCAGCGCGTGCTGCCAAAGAAAAGGGTGCATCGCGTTTTTGTATGGGAGCGGCATGGCGTGAGCCTAAGGGTAGAGCCTTTGAATTGGTGTTGGATATGATTCGTGAAGTTAAAGCCATGGACATGGAAGCCTGTGCAACCTTGGGCATGCTGGATAATGAGCAAGCCAAAAAACTTAAAGATGCAGGTTTGGATTATTACAATCATAACCTTGATTCTGACCCTGAATTTTATAAAACGATTATTTCCACACGCACCTATGAAGAACGCTTGGACACACTCAAGAATGTCCGTGCTGAAGGCATGAGCGTATGTTGCGGTGGTATTGTGGGTATGGGTGAAGCCGTGCGTAATCGTGCTGGCATGATTGCCCAGCTTGCACGCATGGAGCCGCACCCAGAGTCTGTGCCGATTAATATGCTGGTCAAAGTCGAAGGCACGCCTATGGCAGATGTGGAAGACTTGGATAATTTTGATTTTATTCGCACGATTGCTGTCGCGCGGATTACCATGCCATCTTCTCATGTGAGGCTATCCGCAGGGCGTGAAGTGATGTCTGAAGAAATGCAATCGCTTTGCTTCTTAGCAGGAGCCAATTCTATTTTTTATGGTGAGAAGTTACTCACTACGGGCAATAAAGAAGCCGAGCAAGATAGAGACTTCTTTGCCAAATTGGGTATTCGCCCTGAAAAGCGTGACACACCATCATCACGCCGTGTGGTGAATGCTTAACTGTTACGAGTAAGGCTTATTGAGGCCAATAGTTTAACCATAAAAACATAACCAAAGCAGTGCTGGTATCGCGCCACCAGGCAATCCAGATCCACCATTGCAGTGGTTCATTACGCTTGGCATGCCACAGTTGTTGAACGACATGCAAGGGGCGCAGGGCAAATAGAGCCGCGAGCAGCCAAATCATGTCAGGGCTGCGTATCGCCAAGGATATGATAGAGCTGGCGACAATGATCCATATGACACTAGTAATAACATGTTTGATGTTATGACGATAAGATAAGATTGAGTCGGCTACGACAACTGCCATAAGTAGGCAGGAAGCGGAAACAAGCCAGTTTTGTTCAATGCTGATGCCAAAGGCAGGCGTAAAGCCAAACAGTAAAAAAACAGGCCATAAGAAAATTGGCATGGCGAGGGCGACACTGACCCACACATAGGCTTGTTTATGATAGTCTTGGGTTGTTTCGGTCATTAGTGAATGTTATACTCTTCATCACTGTCGTGTTCTGAAATAGGGTCGCCAGGGATGCTGTAACTACCATCTGCCCAGCGCCCCAAATCAATGGTTTGGCAACGTGCACAGCAAAATGGAAAGTATTTACTTTGTCGGGTTACTTGGTCTTTACAGATGGGGCATAAGAATTTCTTCATATAATAGGTACCAGCATTATGCGATAGGGGATATCTTCTTCAACAATTGATTGGGGTTCAGCTGCTTTCCAAGCTTGAAAACGCATGCGAATAGCTAGGCGGTTGCCTGAAAAATCTGGGGTAATACCCTGTTCTACCCATACGGAATCAAGCCCGATAATTAATAAGCCATGTTGCTCATTACGTGGAGGGGTGATTTGTGCGCGACCCTCTTCAGCAATTTTATGTGTCCATGGCACAAAATCATTCAGCATCGCATCAATATGTGTGACGATAGCGCATAGCTCTTGTAGTGATTTATGTAATGTATCTTGCAGATTTAATGTCTGCCAAAATATTGGTAAAACTTGTGGGAAGTTTAGTTTATGAGCCAGAAAATCCTGTTTTCTATTGGCATTGAGCCAAGCGTTGAGCAATCCATCTTGGTTTAAAAGCTCCAATATAGCGGGGATACATTGGCGTATTGTTTGCTCGTGTTCGCTAATGGCTCTGCAAGCCTCATGGATTTGTTCACTAAAATCAGGATGCTCCTGTGCCAGTTTGTGCAAATGTTCTCGTATAGATTTCAATAGTGCCATCAGTTCAGGGGTAACTGGCTTGCGCCCATGATCGCCAAGTAATGATATTTGAATATCGCCTGCTGCTTGCAACCAACTATACGGGTTGTTCTGCCTACGAGCATGGTCGAGGCATTGCAGCCCATCACGCAGTGTGATAAATGCTTGTAAGCGAGGCGTTAAGGGGAAATAGAAACGAACAAGCGAATTCATATGACCTCCTTAAGCTTTTTGATGAATGCCAAAGCGTTTAACCCAAGCATCGACATTAAGTATAATTTCTTTGTAGGTTTTACGGAAATACTCTTCATCCTTACCCATAGGGTCGGGAATTGTTTTGCCACTAAGTGGTTGAGAAAGTAAAAATATTTTGCCAATACTGGCGGGGCGAATTTTACTTAAATGCTGACGTTGCCCTGATTCCATAACCATAATCATGGTGGCGCGATCAACATCAGGAGCCAGTAAGGTTTGTGAAATATGCTCTTGCATGTCAATGCCAAATTCTAGCCCGACTTGTAATGCTGTGTCGGGAACTTTGCGTCCAGGCATGGCCAAAAGTCCACGGCTAAAACATTCGCCTGCTACGCCAGCAGCTTCCAGCTTTTGACGCATGTAATATTCAGCAAAAGGGCTGCGACACATATTGCCTGCACATATCATCATGATAGGGGATGGTAATATCATTGTGGGCCGCCTCTGTTGCTCTCATCGCATAGCCAAAGCTCTTTCCCAACACTTTCTTGGTGAATGCGTTTCATCATGAACTGGTGGGACTGTGCATCTTTTTCAGAGATGCTTAATGCCTCACGTTGCAGAATTTTTGTAGTTTCCATTTTTTCATTGTGGGCGCGCTGTGTTTCTGGAAGCTGTATAATGCTTGATGCAAGATGGCTTTCTACATCCATACTAAGTGAAAACTGATTGCCACCTGTCATTGCTAAATACATTTCAGCCAATAACTCTGCATCCAATAGTGCGCCATGTAGGGTGCGATGCCCACGCTCAATACCATGGCGGTCACATAATGCATCCAAAGTATTGCGTTGGTGAGGAAAACGTTTGCGTGCCATGCGCAGAGTGTCAATAACTGGGAAATCTCCGATATTGCTTAGCCCAGCATCTGCTAGTTCATGCATGATAAAGGCTAAATCAAAAGGGGCATTATGAATGACTAAGGTGGCACCCTCAATAAACTTTAGAAATTCTGGGGCAATATCTGCAAAGCTTGGTTCGTTTTTAACTTTGGCATCATCAATGCCGTGAATACGCACCACAACATCGGGAATAGGTCGGCCAGGGTTAATATATTGATGAAACTTGCGCTCTGGTTGAATGCATCGCTGACTGACTTCAATAGCACCAATTTCTACCATGCGGTCGCCGCCCTGTGGTGATAGACCCGTAGTTTCTGTATCCAACATGATTAAGCGCATGTCGACAGTATAGGCAAGCATCTTTTTTTGCCAATCTTATCTATGTTATTTGACCTAGAAATGCCCAAGTAGGAGTCAGTAATTGTGATATATTAGAGGTTATTTTTACTCAATATATAAAATTACCTTTGACCTTATGGCTTGCGTCCGCTTGAATCTCGCGCCATGAAGTCAATTACCTATTTTTCCAGAGCCCCAATTGTTGTTATGATTATATTATTGGCAGGATGTTCATCTGCCCCCAAGCTTTTTTGGGATACAGATGAAGGGGTTGAGGGTAGCCAAGCTGGTGCGCCACATGCATCGAATGCTCGCCCTGCTTTGGATGTGCCGCCAAGTTTGCGTGGCGAAGTAAAGGTTCCTGATGCGGGAGCTATTGCTGTACAAAAAGCGCTACCAGAACGTTATAAAAAGACAGTGGCAGGCAAGCGTGTGGCACTTGATGCCCGCCTTTTTGATGCTTCGGCAGGGGTTGTTTTTTCTGCGGTAGTTGATGGCATGACAGCTTTGAACCTACCTGTGCAAAGTGTTGATTCGGCAAGTGGTACAATCACTACGGACTGGGTGCGCACAGATGTGAATAGTCCGAATGTAAGCTCATTATTTAATGGGCTTGGTGGTGGTGGACCGCAGGCGATTCGTTATCGATATGTCGCGCGTGTATTGCGTGAAACTTTGGATGAGGTAACAAAAACACGTTTGGAAATTCGTACCATGGCGCAAACGTTTCAAAATGGTCATTGGACGAATAAAAAGTTAGCCCGTAAACGTGCTAATGAGTTGTTTTCACGTATTGAAGAGCTTTTAAGTAAATAAGTTGCAGTATGTTGCCGTTTTTTTTTACTCAGTATTGATAAAACCCTGAAACTATAAGGGTTGAAATATATTTAATCTGGAATATATTACTCCGCATTAATACGCGGCCGTTTTGATATGGTTGGCGTTGGGTATTATTATTTTTGGGTACGGTGAATATGCTCCGACTTACGCGCGTTACAGATTATGGAATCCTTTTGATGACTCATCTTGCAAAGCTCGATGATGATGATGTAAAAACAAGGCGATTGACAGCTAATGACCTTGCTTTATCAACACGGGTTCCAGCCCCTACTGTAAGCAAAATTTTACAAAGTTTATTACATGCGGGTCTATTAGATTCTGTGCGTGGGGCGCATGGTGGTTATCGCTTAACACGTGCTGCATCAAACATATCGGTGCGTGATATTATTCATTGTCTTGAAGGTCATATAGCTTTAACAGAGTGTAATTTAGAAGAAAATGAATGCGAGCAGCAGGCTTTTTGTACGACCAGCAGCAATTGGAAACGGATCAATGCTGCGATTCATCATGCTCTTGAAGATATTAGTTTGGCGGACATGGCAACAGATGGTTTTATGCCTGTATTTGTCATGAAAAAAGCTGTGCCTATGCAGGCTGCTGGAGGTATGGCGTAATGGCAACAAATGAAGAAATCCAAGAACAACTTGGTGAACGTGAATATGCGGCTGGTTTTGTTACTGATATTGAATCAGAGACATTACCGCCAGGCTTGAATGAAGATGTGATTCGTCATATATCGGCGATTAAGCAAGAGCCTGAATGGATGCTTAATTGGCGTTTAGATGCATATCACCATTGGTTGACGATGTCGGAGCCAACTTGGGCGGCGGTGGATTATACGCCGACAGATTATCAATCAATTTCTTATTATTCAGCACCCAAGTCTGCGGATGATGGTCCAGATAGTTTGGATGAGGTTGATCCGAAACTTTTAGAAACCTATGAAAAACTAGGCATCCCCTTGCGCGAACAGGAATTCTTGGCAGGTGTCACCAATGTTGCCGTGGATGCAGTGTTTGATTCTGTATCTGTAGCCACAACCTTTAAAAGTAAGCTGACAGAAGCAGGCGTTATTTTTTGCCCGATTTCAGAAGCTATTCGTGAACATCCTGAATTGGTGCAGCAATATTTGGGTTCGGTTGTGCCGCAAAAAGATAATTTCTTCGCAGCACTGAACTGTGCGGTATTTACTGATGGCTCGTTTGTATATATTCCCAAAGGTGTACGTTGCCCGATGGAATTAAGCACGTACTTCCGTATTAATGCCTTAAATACAGGTCAATTTGAACGTACATTGATTATTGCCGATGAAGGCGCATATGTGTCTTATCTTGAAGGTTGTACCGCACCCATGCGTGATGAAAATCAACTGCATGCTGCGGTCGTTGAGCTGGTGATATTGAAGGATGCGGAAGTTAAATATGCAACCGTACAGAACTGGTATCCAGGCGATGAAAATGGCGTGGGCGGTATTTATAATTTTGTAACCAAGCGTGCCGATTGTCGTGGTGATCGTGCTAAAGTTTCGTGGACACAAGTGGAAACAGGCTCGGCGATTACTTGGAAATACCCAAGTTGTATCCTGCAAGGTGATGATTCAGTCGGTAAATTCTTTTCTGTTGCCGTAACCACCAATTGTCAGCAAGCCGATACAGGCACCAAGATGATTCATATAGGTAAAAATACCAAGAGTACCATTATATCAAAAGGTATTTCCGCAGGTCGGGCGCAACAGTCTTATCGCGGTTTGGTGCGTATGGGTAAAAACGCTGAAAATGCGCGTAATTATACCCAGTGCGATTCATTATTACTGGGCGATAAGTGTGGTGCGCATACCTTTCCTTATGTGGAAGTGAAAAATCCGACTGCGATGTTGGAACACGAAGCAACAACCTCCAAAATTGGTGAAGATCAGTTGTTTTATTGTCAGCAGCGCGGACTTTCGGAAGAAGATGCCGTCAACATGATTGTGAATGGTTTTTGTAAAGATGTGTTTGATGAGTTGCCGATGGAATTTGCTGTAGAAGCAAACCGCTTGATGGAAATATCATTGGAAGGCTCTGTAGGATAAAAAAAATATTACCGCGTAGAGCATTTTTCTGTGCGCTTGTGGTTATGAAGGGTGAATAAATGTTAGTGATTAAAGATTTACATGTGTCTGTGGCGGGTAAAGAAATTCTCAAAGGTTTGAGTCTTACCATCAATGCGGGTGAAGTGCATGCGATTATGGGTCCAAACGGTGCAGGGAAATCGACACTTTCCAATGTGATTGCTGGACGTGATGGTTATGAGGTTACTTCGGGCTCAATTACTTATAAAGACGAAGATTTACTGGCGATGAAACCAGAAGAGCGGGCATGGGCAGGGGTATTTCTAGCTTTTCAATATCCTGTTGAAATTCCTGGTGTGAATAATACATATTTATTAAAAGCAGGTGTAAATGCCAAGCGTAGGCATCAAGGTTTGGATGAATTGGATGCTTTTGACTTTATGAGTATCGTGAAAGAAAAAGCCAAACTTGTGGAGCTTGATTCATCATTTTTGAGTCGCTCTGTGAATGAAGGTTTTTCTGGTGGCGAGAAAAAGCGCAATGAAATATTCCAAATGGCAGTATTAGAACCTGAATTAGCACTGTTGGATGAAACCGATTCTGGCTTGGATATTGATGCCCTACGCATTGTGGCTGGAGGCGTGAATAAGTTACGCTCCTCTGATCGTGCCATTGTCATGATCACGCATTATCAACGCCTGCTTGATTATATTGAACCTGATTTTGTACATGTCTTGGCAGATGGCAAAATCCAAAAGACAGGTGATAAGTCGCTTGCACTGAAACTTGAAGAACACGGCTATGACTGGGTGAAAGAAAACCTATGAATCTTGTAGAGAAAACACGACAAGAGGCTTTATCACTGTTTGAAAAGGTTGGTTTGCCAAGCAAGCGTGATGAAGACTGGAAGTATACAGATGTTTCGCGCTTGGCTGATTTGCTTGAGGTAGGTAGCTCACATACAGGTATTGCTGTCGAGGGTTTGGGCATTGCTGATCTGGATGCCTATCGCATGGTATTTATCAATGGTGTGCTTGATGAAGCACAATCCAATTTGCCCGATGATGTGAATATTTTATCGTTGGCAGCATTAGAAGCTTCGGTTTCAAATGAATCTTCTGAAGTCTTATCAAAATTATTCCAAGTGTCAGGGGATGAGCCATTGTTTAACGGCTTGATGGCGTTCAATGCGGCGATGGCAAGTGATGGCGCGGCTGTTTGTTTGGCAGATAACAGTGTGCTGGATAAACCATTGTACTTGTTACATGTGAGCGATCAAAACAATGTGATTCGCCATGGTTTGATGCTTGGTGAGAATGCACAAGCACAAGTGATTGAACACTTTATTAGCATGGGTGAAGAGAAAGCTTTAAGTAATTGCGTTACGACCGTAATTTTGAAAAATGGGGCTTCGTTAGAGCATTCACGTTTGCAGCAAGAAGGTGAAAAACAATCGCATGTGGCGCGTGTTGAAGTTAAACAGTTCCGCGATTCATCGTACATGTTTCACGGTGTGGAGCTTGGTGCGTTGTTGTCGCGTACTGATTTAGTGGTGAGTCTATCCGAGCCAGGTGCATCATGTGAATTGAATGGCTTGTTTGTTCTTGCTGGTCGCCAACATGTGGATCATCACACACGCGTGGATCATGAGGCTGCCCATTGCACCAGTCGTGAAAACTATCGCACGGTCTTGGATGGTCGTTCGCACGGTGTGTTTAACGGTAAAGTCGTGGTGCATGAAGGGGCAATTAAAACGGATTCATCGCAATCCAATGGTAATCTTTTATTATCCAAACATGCTGAGATTGATACCAAGCCTGAATTAGAGATTTACAATGATGATGTGAAATGTGCGCATGGTGCAACCGTTGGGCAATTGGATGATAAGCAGCTCTTTTATCTTCGCTCGCGTGGAATCTCACAAGAAGCAGCGCAAGAATTGCTTACC
The DNA here is from genome assembly GCA_964414875.1 of uncultured Zetaproteobacteria bacterium. GTDB lineage: Bacteria > Pseudomonadota > Zetaproteobacteria > Mariprofundales > Mariprofundaceae. Next base: position 13,353 of record CAYPXU010000023.1, read on the forward strand.
TTTGCGTTTGCGGATGAAATTTTGACAGCGATGAGTAATCAAACAGTCCGCTCTTATGTGGAAAAAGTGGCGTTTGCCAAGCTTCCGCATGGTGCAGAGCTTGATGGGCTTATAGGTTAAGGTGTTGACTATGAATATTGAACAAATTCGCAGTGACTTCCCGATCCTTCATCAAGAGCTTTATGGCAAGCCATTGGTGTATTTGGATAATGCTGCAACAACCCAAAAACCGCAGTGTGTGATTGATGTGGTTCGGCATTATTATGAGAAGGATAACGCCAATATCCATCGTGGTGTGCATACGCTTTCTGAACGGGCAACAGCAGCTTATGAAGCAGCACGAGAAATGATTCGTGCTTTTTTCAATGCTAAATCGGCCAAAGAAGTCATTTTTACGCGCGGTACAACCGAAAGCATCAATTTAATCGCTTCATCTTGGGGTGGGGTGAATATTGCTGCAGGTGATGAAATCCTCATTAGCCATATGGAGCACCACTCCAATATAGTGCCGTGGCAAATGTTGTGTGAGCGCACTGGGGCAGTATTAAAAGTAATTCCAATGAATGAAGCGGGTGAATTGGATATGGAAGCTTTCTCGAAGCTTTTATCAGAACGCACCAAGCTGCTTGGTGTTGTACATATGTCCAATGCGCTTGGTACAATTAATCCGATTCAAAGCATGATTGAGCAAGCCCATGCAGTTGGTGCAGTGGTTCTAGTTGATGGCGCACAGGCAGCGGCACATGTGGCTGTGGATGTGCAGGCGTTGGATGTTGATTTTTATGTCACCTCAGCTCATAAAATGTATGGTCCAACAGGTGTGGGCGTGTTGATTGCCAAAGAGGCTTTGTTAGAGGCTATGCCGCCGTATCAAGGTGGTGGCGACATGATCTTGATGGTGACGTTTGAAAAGACGCAATACAATGAATTACCACATAAATTTGAGGCGGGAACACCAAATATTGCAGGCGTGATTGGTTTTGGAGAGGCGATTCGTTATATCCAAAGCCTTGGCTTGGATAAGATTGCAGTGCGTGAGAAAACGCTGCTCGATTATGCGACAAAGCAAGCACAAGCCTTTGAGGGTTTAAAACAAATAGGCATAGCAAAAGAGAAAGCCTGCGTTCTTTCATTCGTATTGGATGGTGTGCATCCACACGATTTGGGTACGATTTTGGATCGTGAAGCTGTGGCAATTCGCGCAGGACATCATTGTGCTATGCCAGTGATGCAGTTTTATAAAGTGCCAGCAACAGCGCGGGCATCATTTTCAATTTATAATACAGAAGCTGAAGTGGATGCGCTGTTTGTAGCGCTCGCCAAAGCAAGGGATATGTTTGCGTAATGTTTTCTTTAGGTGATTTATACCAACAAGTGATTATTGATCACACCAAAGCGCCGCGTAATTTTGGCAAGTTAGATCCATGTAACCATGATGCAGAAGGTTACAATCCTTTGTGTGGTGATCAGTTGCATATTTATTTGCAAATCAATGATGCCAATATCATTGAAGGGATTAAATTTGAAGGGCAAGGCTGCTCTATTTCTACAGCTTCCGCATCATTGATGACAGAAAGCTTGAAGGGCAAATCCGTGGCGGATTTTGAACGTTTATTTGCGGCTTTCCATGCGATGGCAACGGCGGATTTATCTGAAGAGCCTGATCAGGAAACATTGGGCAAGCTTGCTGTATTGGCGGGCGTAAAAGAATTTCCATCACGTATCAAATGCGCCACGCTTTGCTGGCATACATTAAAATCTGCGATTGACGATGCTGCCGAGCCAGCACGTACGGAGTAAAGCATGGCATCAGGGCAAATGATTACCACAACACGTGATATAGATGCGATTCTTATCCCGCTTGGCACGCCTGTGATTATTCCTGAGGGTGCACAGGTTGCTATTACTCAAGAGTTGGGTGGTACATATACGGTATCTGTGAATGGCAATTTGGCACGCGTAGAAGGCAAAGATGCTGATGCACTTGGCTTGGGTGACAAGCAAGCTGAAGAAGTAAAAAAAGAAGTCAAAATAGCCCATGGTCCTGTGGATGAGGTTCTTATTTGGGAGGCTTTGAAAACCTGTTTTGACCCTGAAATACCTGTGAATATTGTTGATTTAGGACTTGTTTATGATGTGCATGCGGTGGATTCGGATGATGGTAATGCCGTAGAAATAACCATGACGTTGACTGCTCCTGGCTGTGGCATGGGACCATTTATTGTCGATGATGTGCGTGCTAAAACACTGGAAGTGGAGAATGTCACGGAAGTGAATGTTGATTTGGTGTTTGAGCCGCCATGGGATCGCGCCATGATGTCGGATGAAGCGAAATTACAACTGGGAATGTTTTAGCTTGCTAGCCCACATTATTCACAAATACTATCGCGCCCTTACTTGCTGCTTTATTCGCAATAAATCCTTCATCAATCGTTCGTAAGCACAGCTACGAGCGATTTCTTCAAAATTCATTACAAACAAAGCTTCTACGCAATCATCACGACGATTTATGAATAATGCGGGCTAAATATTTTCTTGGCTAAAATATTGCCTATTATTATCTCAGAAAAAACAAGAATGCTTCAAGCTTATAACCAATAAAACAGCTGTTTTATTTTCCCATAGCAAACATCATATCTCTGATTTAT
>CAYPXU010000024.1:0-15579 GCA_964414875.1 uncultured Zetaproteobacteria bacterium
TGCTTGGTTTCTCAACCTTTGCTGAAGCGGCTGCGGTTTATTACGGCATGCAAACATTGTTACGTCGTAAGTTGTACTCCCTAAGCTTGGCTAACTTCCACTTCTGGATGTTATTGATTGGTTTCTCATTGTACTGGGTATCTATGACCATCGCTGGTTTGATTCAAGGTGCAGGTAAGATCTATGAAGTGCCATATATGGATATCGTGATTGCAGAGCATCCTTATATGATCGTGCGTTGGATCGGCGGTTCGATGGTGTTTATGGGTAATATCGTATGGTTATGGAATATGTATATGACTGCGAAACATGGTGAGAAGATTCCACATGGTGTTCTTCCGCACGAAGTAGCATACGTACGTTAAGATTGATGGGGCTGGAGCCTTCGGGCTCTAGCTACTTTAGAGATAAAATAAAAAAGTGGGAGGAGGATTAGAATGGGATTCCGTGAATATCGAGTTGGTTCGATTCTTTTTGGTGTGGCATTATCTACATCGATGGTGATTACAATTTATATGCCTGGTTTGGATATTTCCAGCGTATCATCCACAAGTGTAGCTTTGGAAAAACAGCTGACTTATGGTAAAACGAGTGGTTTTGATTATGGGGATATATTTCTTCATGGTGATGATAAGCCAATCAAGGTGACTTTGAAAAAAGACCCTGCAACAGGTGCAGTAATTGACCAAGTTTCAGCTTATGTTTTTAAACCAGGCATATCGCTTCCAAGTGGTTTGGTTCATGAGCATATTCTAGGTGCTGATGTGCAGGCTTTGGGTGTTTCTTTGGGTAAAACTGATCAGGTGAATGAAGAAAAAGGCGGCGTTTTCTTGGTGCAAACATCAATCAAAGATGGTGTGGAAACACCATATATTGAATTTGCTACAGCTACACGTGGTTGGAATGTTCAGGCAACGTTGGATGTTGCAGAAGAGAAGATTCTTGCTGGTTCTGGTAAAACGATGTTTGTTCGTGAAGGTTGCTGGTGGTGTCATACACTATTGCCAGAGCAAACACATGATTGGCAGTCATTTGGTCGTCCTCCAGTCTTAGGTGATTTTAATGGCGAATCGCCAACAACATTTGGTTCGGATCGTAAAGCACCAGATTTGTTGCATGTTGGTTCTCGTAACTCGTCAAAAGAATGGATGACTTTGCATTTCTTTAACCCACGTTTGGTTCAGCCGCATTCTATTATGCCGCGTTATGATTACCTATGGGGTCCAAAGGATGTTAATGGTAAAGATATCGATTTAGCAAAATGGGATGAAGAGTTTGATGCATACCGTGAAGGTGAGGGTGTTTATCCACCAGAAGTGCCTGAGTACGCAGCCGATTCAGAGATTCGTATGCTGATCGACTTCGTCTTGAATCTGAAGTAGGGGAGATATATATGTCAAAATTTTTACCATTATTTGATGGATTGAAAATGAAACATCCATTGCATACGCTATCTGATGAAAGGAAGCTGGAAGAAGCAAAACATATTTGGGAACATGAAAGCTTGGGCGGAATTGCGGAAAATAATAACCCACTACCTCGTCCGGTGGTTGGTTTGTTAATTCTAACATTCCTTACGGCGGTTGCTTGGACTTTTCCATTGTTTGGGCAACGTCCAAATGCTGCGATTTATAACGATTACGTTTCGTTGATGAATTCTCAGCCTGTTCAGAATGTGTTGAACGATCATAGTATCACGACTTCTGAAGCAGATACGAAAGCGATGGCAATGATTGAGAATGCCTTGTCTAAGTATGATTCTCCTTATGCTTTTCAACGTACGCAGCATCCTATTACAATGAATGATTTGCGTATTATGGCTCCAAAAATTATTGAGCTTCAGAATCAGCATGTTGATTTGGAAGAGTATTCAATTATTGGTAGTGAGGTTGTGCTAGCTAACTTTGAGGGTAACTTTAGAGAAGATGGTACACGTATACACAAACAGCCTTGGTGGGATAAAGGTTATATGACATCGGTGTATTATTTCTTTGCTTTTTGTCTTGCTGTAATTATCACTGTGAAACGCTTGCCTCCAATTACTTGGAAGCCAGATCATACCATTGCACACTAATATAGGAGATTAATATGATTGATATGGATAATGCTCAATTTGGTGGTTTGCTTGTTATTGCAATAGCCTTACTTGCTCCGGTTGCTTATAGTTTTTTTGTAGACAACCATAAAAAAGGAAGCCCAGATCCACGAGATGAGCATCAAAAATAAGTAGGATTGATTGATGAAAATACCGCCCTTTTGGGCGGTATTTTTTTTTCTGCTAGAAAAAAACCTACTCAGCCTTACTTTGTCTTTTCATTTTCTTTTTTCTGCATACACTGCCGTGTCATGATACAATTTATCTCCTCATTATTGATCGTTTCCCTAGAGTTGTTATTTAGCAGTCTGGGTGTAGCTGATGGTTTTGGCATTGAAAGTATGCGTAGCCAGAGTTATAGCGTAGGTATTTTTGTGTTTATGATAGTTTCGATGCTGGTGTTTGTTGGTGTCATCGCACTATTTTATAAACATACCGATATGAGCAGTGTGAAAACAGGCGAAAAAGTATTGATGGCTATCATTGTATTAGGGGTAGTTGTGGCGGCAATCTTTGCTGCGGTTCAGTTGCTCGATGGTTATTTGATTTAATGCTGGATGTATTTAAGGTTATAAAGGAGTTGTAATGGATGATTTAACAGCAATGATGAACAGTTGGGGTGATGGCTGGACGATTTATATTTGGTTAATTAGTGGCGCATCTATTTTAATAGCTGTGGTGTTTGGTCTGCGTTGGGCTGCTAAAAATGAACAATTTGATGAAGATATTAAATATCTCGTTTTTGATGATAATGATAAGGATAAAATGCATCCTGAAGAGTTTAAAAAGATGCAAGCAGCAACCAAAAAACAGGAAGCCCGTCGCACAGAAGCATTGAAAGAACAAGGTAAAATATAAGTTATGAGAAAGGGTGATTGGTTAATTGCAGGGCTTTTGGGTCTTGTTGTTGTAGCGGCTATCGGAAAGGGTATTTATGACAGTAATAACCCTATTGATGATAAAGGAATTCCCTTTTATTCTACTGCCAGTGAAGAAGTGCAGCATGCAGGGGCTGATTTATACCGTGATATAGGTTGCCGAGATTGCCATACGATTTGGGGCATTAAAAATATCATGGAAACCGTACCAGCCCCAAGTTTAGACGGTATTGGCTCTTTACGTAGTGAGGCGTGGCTGTATGCATATTTTTCATCTGAAAATCCGCAATCAATTATTCCAACACGTTTAAAGAAAAAATATGGTATGCCTTCGTACGCAGCGTTAGCAGAAAGTGAGCGGCGTTTATTAGCACAATACTTTGCAGGCATGAAAGTTCAGGACTGGTATTTGCAAGATGTAAAAGCTGCTGAGTATAAAAAGTTAACAGGCAACCCTTATCCTAAGCAAGTTAAATAAGATATATGCTAACTGTTAGCATGTTTGTTGAAACAGCATTTAAGTGTCATGTCGAACGTAGTTGAGACATCTTTGACGCAATGGCGATGAAAGATTCCATGGCTTCGCTCGACATGACAGATCAAGGCATCATGCTGAATAGTTACGATATATGAAGTATTCTTTAGTGGATGAGAAATAATTTTTAGAGGTTATGCATGAGTCCTTCACCAGTACGTAAAACTTTCCCTAAAGCATGGGCACCAAAATGGCAGCGTTTTTTAGTAGCTTTTTTTGCCAGCGCATTTGTTTTTAATTTGGGACATATTTTGTTGAATGTGCATATAGAGCTTTATTGGGGTATTGCGCAATATGATTTTGCATTTGTGATTTCAATGTTCGTATTACCAGTGCTTACGGGTGTGATTGTTGGTCTGATTTATGGTTGGGGTGGTAAGTGGGTGGCTCATTTTCCGCCATTGTTTGTATTTGCAGTGGACTATTATATGACTTCGCAAACGGGAGCTCCTGAAGGGGCTAGATTGATCCCTCTTATGTGGTGGGGATTTTTTGTTATTTTAAATATGGAGTTTTGTGCTGTTGGTGGTGTGATTGGCGAGCTTTTATTAAAACGTTGGTATGGCACATTGGATATGCCAGGTACGGCAGATTATGCGCCCGCAGATGCCGAACGATTGCCGCATGACGAGGATAAATAAAGATTCTATGGCACGTAAACCAGTTTCAAAAAAAGAAAAAAGACGTCGTAAACGCCTTGTAATGGCGGTTTTCCTTACATGTATTGCGGCGGCTATGATTGGTGGTTCATTGCATGTGATGGAATTAGGCTCGATGCGTATGGATGAGATGCGTGGCAAGATAAGTTATGATATTGCCGAAGTAGATCAGCATATTCGAGCTGCTGGTGAAGATATTCTTATTCAGGCAAAACATGAAGCACGCGTAGATGAAAAGCAAGCTTACACTAAGGCTGAGATCGATGCGCTGTTGAATGTTGAAGAGTGGAAGGTATTGAGTCAAATGATTCATGTTCCTGCGGGTGTTTTTGAAATGGGCACCAATGCTATTCGTAGTAATGAGGCTGATCGTCCCGCAAGAAATATACATACGGGTGACTTTTGGATTGATAAATACCCTGTGACCAATGCTGAGTACGCACGTTTTGTACATCAAAAGAATTATCGCCCACCGCTAAACTGGGTAGAAGGAAAAATACCAACTGGTACAGAAGATCATCCTGTGGCACTTGTATCTTGGTATAATGCTAAAGATTACTGTGCGTGGGCTGGAAAACGCCTGCCTGAAGAAGTGGAATGGGAAAAAGCAGCGCGTGGTACGGATGCACGACGTTGGCCTTGGGGTAATCAAATGGATGTGAGTCGTTTGAATACGTATTATCAGGTTGGTCATAGCACATCTGTACGTGAGTATGAGCATGGTGTAAGCCCTTATGGGGTGATGGATATGGCGGGGAATATCTCAGAATGGGTGTTTGATGTATATAAGCCATATATTGATGCAAAGGGTAAAACTATTTCTTTTATACCACGAGAAGATCAATTTACAGAAGATACAGGTAGTGAGAATGTTGAGCGCAGTGTTTACCGTGTGATGCGAGGAGGCTCGTGGAAAAGTGATCCGTTTTCGACGGAGAGTTACCACCGTAACTATTCACTACCCAATATGGCATCTGATTTTTATGGTTTCCGTTGCGCATCCACCAAAAAGCCAAAAGGGGTCTTAGAATGAGGTCTTTACGACTATTGCAAAGTATATATGTGGCAATAATAAGCTTATTCTTTTCGATGCCAGCACATGCATCGGTGGATAGTTATCGTTATTTACATGTGAATGTTGATACAACTTGGTTTATTTTTATTTTTATTTTCTGTTTGGTTTTTATACCCATGGTTTTGTTGATTGTTTTGCATTGGTGGCATGCGACAAAAAAGGATGATGAAGATGAATAAACCCTTGAAATATTTTCTTTTGATGTCTTTTTTAATGATGTTTTCTTCAGCTTATGCTGCTGCGCCAGAAGGTGCAAAAATCCAGCATTCAGCAGAAGTTATGCAACAATTTAATGAGGATGACGAATTAGCCCCAGAACGCGTGATCGAGGTCAAGCGTAAACATCAAATTCTATTTTTGATGGGTGGGGCTTTGCTTATCCTCATTTTATGTGCTGCTGGTTTTGGTATTGCGATGGGTATCTTTGATAAGGATGTATTTATTTGGCATGTGCTGTCAGCGGGTTTGGCAACGACTTTGGCGATTGCCCATGGGGTGGTAGCGTTTGTTTGGTTTTACCCCAATTAGATTATTTTATAAGGCTAGCGACGTTCGGCTTTTTGATGACCTTTTCGCATATGTATGACAACCCAAACATCTATCATGAGTGCTGCTACAATACTGCCCCATAATAATACTTCGGGCAGCCCTGTGAATGCGCTGATTTCTTCCATACCTGTGTTTTGGGTAAAATAAAGCCAAACATCGAAAACGATAACCAAGTGCCCTGCAATGATGATTGTAAGCAGGCTTATTGTGAAGATACTGGTTGTTAGGAATGTAATATTGGAACGCTTACCTGGTTGATATAAGGCCATGTTTATTGTTTAAATCCGAAGCGTTCAATATGTTTAACACGCAAAGCGTCATCATAGTCAATGATAATACCACGCGTATAGGCAACTTCAGGACTTTCTTCTTTTACCTGCTCGACGTATTGTACACGGTTGGGGTGTAGTAAGTCCTTAATAGCAGGCGTGCCAAGTACGGTTTCAACATGAAATTTGGTATCTCCTTCTTGTATTAACCAGGCATCTCCTTTATTGAACACATTGCCTTGATGGATGTCTCGATGGGTGCAGGCAGTGCTACTTAGTGCAATGATGAGCAAACATAACAGGGGAATGATTTTCATAAAGACACCTGTGGGCCACGCTGGCCGTTTTCAAGCTGTTGGATATAATCCGCCATACCTTTTTCTAGCGTCCACACTGGCTGCCAGTTTAAAATAGCTTTGGTTTCGGTTAGGTCTGCTTCGGTATGCATTTGATAAAATGAAAATGGGTTATCAAAGTATTCAATATCAAAGCTTTGATTTAGGGCGCTGCCAAGGCTTTCAACAATATCGTTGAATGTCCGTGCCTTGCCTGAACCGACATTGCATACGCCAGATTTTGTTGCCGTTAGACCTGCAATATTGGCAGCAACAACATCACGTATATATACAAAATCACGCATTTGTTCGCCGTATTTAAACAAACGCAACTGTTCACCAGCTTTGGCTTTATCATACATTTGTAACATCATGGATGCGGTTTTGTTGCCATCACGCTCATTTTTATGATGCTCACCACAGCCATAGACGTTGAAATAACGCAGTCCAATGATGGGAGCACTATGTTTGTCATACCAACGTTTGGCAATACGATCCATGAGCAGCTTGGAAAAGCCGTAAATATTTTCAGGCTCTTCTCCACAACCAATACTATTCGGTGCAGCAGAATTACCATAAGTACCAGCCGATGATGCATAAATGACACGTGTGGAAGATTTGCAGCTTGCTTCGAGAATTTTAACAAAAGCATTGGTATTCACTTCTACCATCAGGCGCTGATCCATGACGGTTGTATCGGTAATAGCTGCTTCATGGTAAATAGCCGAATAACGACCATCGGCTATTTCTTGCAATACCTCTGTATCATCGCAGTCGGCTGCGCGAACCTCACAATCAACATGAATAAGATTACGCCAATCTCCAGAGGAAAAATCATCAACGACCACCACTTCTGTATCAGGGCGTTGACTTAATGTTGCTGCGATATTGGAGCCGATAAAACCAGCGCCACCAGTAATGAGAATACGTTCTATCATGGGTTTAACTCTTATCCTTTTTGGGAAGTATTTATTGTACTTCGCCTTTCCATTGTTTTTGTAAGCTGCTCAATGCATGCACTGTGGCTTCATTGCAAATAGCATAGCCTGCTTTATCATTTACCGCTTGCATGATTTCAGCAGCGTTACTAGTGCGCACACTGACCTCATTGAGTCCTGTCTCTGCCAATAGGCGTGCAATCCAACTTCCTAAACCTGAAAGCTTGTTAATCTGCACAATGCGAATCAATTCATCGCAGCGCTCTGCAGAGACTTGCTTGCCTGTGGCATGCGATAATTCTTCTGGCGTGTTGTCGGGGAAAGACTCAACAGGGCGGCATAATAATTTAAAAATAACCCACTCGCTTTCAGCTAAGAAGTTTTTATCCACATGCAGTGGGAATGCGCCTGGTAAGGCTTTTACAGTATTCATGGTTTGTTTTTCCTATTTAATCGACGTAGGCAGTTGCGCCTGTGATATACGCACCCTTAAGTGCCCACTTGCGTATTTTTGCACCAATGCGATTAGAATTGGTTAAGTTTGCACGGCGAAGTTTTGCGCCTGTCAAATCTGCGTTGAAAAGATCGCTATTGCTTAAATCAGCACCGCGTAAATCGGCTTTAGAAAAGTCACATTCGCGCAATTTTGCACGGCTTAATTTGCTATTACGAAGGTTTGCGCCTTTGAAATTACAATTAGAAAAATTAGCCTGGCTAAAATCTTGGTCAGAAAGGTCTAGCCCTGAAAAATCTTCGCCTTGAATGACTGTGTTTTGCTTTACTGCCTGTAAAAGTTCCTCAAGTGTCATGCATGCCTCCCCACCATAATATTCATAAGCATGGCATGTTACGTTTTATATTTGCAGGCGCAAGTTACAAGCTTTTTAGCTTGTTCATTGCTAGCTATTGAACATGATGTTTTGAGTTGTCATTCCGTACCCCAGGGTGTTTTCAATGGGGGACATGACACATTATGCGTGTTTGAATGAAGATGCTGAACAGTTAGCAATCATGTTAGTATGCCCGCTATTTCTGCATGGTAAGGCTCAGTTTCCATAGGTTAAACTTACAAAGTGGTGTAATGTATGGTTGAAATACTTGATCGTCTGTAGGATGGTTGATTTTTTGTAGCGGGTGAAGTAAAGGAGTTTGATAGTGAATGCATGGTTGTTAACAAGCATTATAAAAGTTGCCTTTTGGCTTGTTAGGCTTTTACCTGTTCGTATGGCAGGAGCTATGGGTGCAGGCGTTGGGCGCACAGCCTATTATATGCTTCGAAGGCATCGAACCATAGCAATGACAAATTTAACCCGTATTTATCCACATGAAACTCGACAATGGCGGGCTAGAAAGGCTAGGGCTTCATTTGCAGAATTGGGTCGTACATGTTTTGAGTTTCCACACGTTTTTTTGCGTTCCAAAGCCTTTTTATTGTCACGGGTAGATGTGCAAGGTGAAGATTTGTTGCGTCATGCTATGGATCAGGGAAAAGGTGTTTTTATAGCTGCGGCACATCATAGTAATTGGGAGTTGGGTGGCTTAATGCTTTCGCTATTGGGCTATAATTCTCATGTTATTTATCGCCCACTTAAAAATAATGTTCTCGAAGGATATTTAAAACAATGCCGTGAACGCTTTGGAGCTCGTATGGAGTCACGCTTGCAGGGTTTGCGCTGGCTTCCAAAAACACTTAAGAATGGTGACGCTATTGCGGTAATGATTGATCAACACATGAGTCAAGGCACACCCGTACCATTTTTAGGACATTTGGGTAATACAACGACCATGCCTGCGGCATTTGTGTTGCGCCAACAAACGCCAGTAATTGGGGTGGCATTGGAGCGAAAGGGTAAAGGTTTTCATTTTACGTTGCGTTTTTGGAGAATTGATATGCCAGAGCCTAGCGAAGATAAACAAGCCAATATGGTGCATGTGATGCAAACGATTTGTGATAGTTTTGCACCCGTGATTCATGCGCGCCCAGAGTTATGGCTTTGGTTACATCGTCGTTGGCTTATTCTTGAACAAGATAAGGAAATAGCCAGGGTTGTATTTGGTACACCGTAAGTATTAGCTCATGTCTTGTTTGTTATTTTCGATATAACGCTGACGTGTTTTACCACTTAACTGTGTAAGATCAACCACCACCAATCCATCAATACAGTTGGCGAAGTCAGGGTCAATATTAAAATCGAGAAAATGTACACCACCTGCTTGGCACATCGCTGTATATTGTTTGTAAAGTGTCGGGACAGTGCAGCCCATATGTTTAAGGCTTGCTTTAAGGTGTATGAAATCTGCTTTGTAATCTTGCCCTGAGAAATGCTGCTCAAGTTCAGGGCGTTTGTTTGTGTCAATATAGTAGGGCATCATGGCATGGGCTTTTTGCCCACGATCACCAAAATAAAGGCTGTAAAAATAAACCAGCATATCTTTGGCAGCGATTGGGTAGCTATTGCTTATCGAAACGGGTCCTAATAAATAGCGGTATTCAGGGTTATTGCGTAAAAATGCACCAATACCATACCAAAGATAATCTAGGCTACGTCGTCCCCAATAGCGTGGCTGCACAAAACTTCGCCCCAATTCTAACCCGTGTTCTAAAATATCACCCATATCATCTGAAAAATTAAATAGTGTTTGAGAATACAACGGTGTTTCCGATACTGCATCCTCTGATATGGCATGACGTGTCGAACATAGGCGATATGCGCCGACAATTTCGAGGTCGTTTTCATCCCATAAGACCAATTGAAAGCAATGCCTATCATAACGATCAACATCGCGGCGTAATCCTGTGCCTTCACCTGCGGCGCGAAAGGCAATTTCACGCAAACGACCAATTTCACGCATAAGACAACTATCAGGCTGATATGGGGCAAGGTGAATCTTTTTGCCATCTTGTGTTTCGCCCAATAATTGGCATTGCTGAATTTCTTGACGTAATAATTGTCTGTTTTCTGGATGGGCAATGGGTGAGCATGTGTCATAAATAGGCTTTTTACCCTTCGCAATACGATACAAATGCTTTTGAAATAGTTTGACCTTTGGCCCCATTGGCAAAGATACACTTTGATAACTTTCAATGGGTATAAGCTCTCCGATGGTGATGCCAACGGAGCGTTTTGCCTGTTTGTACATTTCGCGCACCAGCCATAACGTGGATATGGGTTTGGCTAACCATGATAAAGCATAGAAAAAGGCAGAATTACGACCATTCACATGAATGGGTAAAATGGGTGAGTGGCTCGATATGGCAATATTGAGAAAGCCTTTGCTCCACTTGCTATCACGAATGCCGGTCGGACCTAATCGGGAGACTTCACCAGCTGGGAAAATAATTACTGCGCCTTCATTTTCAAGGTGCTGATATACGGCTTTGACTTGTTTGCGGGATGTTTTGCCCGTCATATTATCTACGGGCAAGAGTAAGGATTGTATGGGTTCAATGCTGGATAGTAATTGGTTGGTGACTGCTTTGACATCGGCACGGACTTTTCCAACCATTTTTAATAGAATAGCAGCATCAAGTGTGCCGATAGGGTGATTGGCAATAATAATCACACGTCCACGTGATGGAATATGTTCAAGCTGGTCGGCTTGAATGGTGTAAGAGAAATCAAAATAATCGAGAAGTTGATCAACAAAATCCATGCCCTTTAAATGTGGGTATTTGGCCTGAAATCGCCGTAATTCACGCTCATGAAAGAGCATTTTTAATGCGGCTCGGGCAGGGCGGGTTAGTAGCGGCGAGCTTTTTTTAAAGTTTGGAAATTGTTGGTCAATGATATGTTCGACATTTAACATAATCACTCCTCTGGATGTTCCAATAAGCGATGCTATAGAGGCTTTATGTCATCAAAGAGTCAACAATATGGCACTTATATGACAGAGATTACGCGGTTTGATGGTTTATGCATTTTCAAGCTCTTCGCTGATTTGCATCCAAGCTTCTTCGACTTCACCGGCTTGCTGCTCAAGCTTGCCATGCTCTAGCGTGAGTTGTTTGAGTTTATCTTTGTTGCTGTCTTCGTAGAGGCAAGGATCAGCGAGTTGTTCGGCAAGTTTGTCTTTTTGAGCATGTAATTTCTCAAGCTGTTTTTCGAGTTTGGCGAGTTTATCACGCAAAGGTTTGAGTTGTTTGCGGCGTTCATTGTCCAAGCGACGTCGCTCTTTTTTTGCTGCTTGGCTGTTTTCAGCAGGTTTTGTGGAAGCGGGTTCATCGCTATCATTACTTTGTTTGCTTAACCAATCGGCATAGGTATCCAAATCACCATCAAATGCCATCACTTTACCATCGGCAACCAGTCGTAGATCATCACAGACACTGCGCAATAAATGCCGATCATGGGTGATAAGAATCATGGCTCCTTCAAAATCTTGCAATGCCATAGTGAGGGCATGGCGCATATCCAAATCCAAATGATTGGTTGGTTCATCGAGCAATAAAAGGTTGGGCTTTTGATAGACCAGCAATGCCAAGACCAAACGCGCTTTTTCACCACCTGAAAAAGGCGCAATAAGATCCGTTGCCATATCATCACGAAAGGCGAACCCTCCCAAAAATAAACGACATTCTTTTTCAGATGCTGATGGGTTTAGCATTTGTAAGTGTTGCACAGGGGATAGTTCATCGTGCAATTGCTCCAATTGATGCTGGGCAAAGTAACCAATGCGCAAACCCTGCGCGGCTTCATATTTACCAGCCAGTGGTTTAAGATCACCAGCAAGAATCTTAATCAGTGTGGATTTTCCCGCACCGTTATGCCCCAATAATCCAATGCGCTCACCAGGCAATAGACCCATGGTGGTATGCTTGAGAATCATATGATCGCCATAACCCGCATTGATTTTGGTGAGTCGTAATAATGGGCTGGGTACATGGGTAGGGTTTTCAAAGGTAAAGCTGAAGGGTGAATCAACATGAGCTGGCGCAATCATCTGCATGCGCTCCAATGCTTTGATGCGGCTTTGTGCTTGTTTTGCTTTGGTAGCCTTGGCTCGAAAACGCGTGATGTAGCTATTCATATGCTCAACTTGACGCTGTTGTTTTTCATAGGATGATTGCTGCAATGCTAATTTCTCAGCGCGAATACGTTCAAATGCAGTGTAATTTCCCGTATAAAGGGTGATGCTTTGTTGTTCAATATGGGCGACATGATTGACACTGGTATCAAGAAAATCGCGGTCATGGGAAATAAGCATGAGTGCGCCCTGATAGTTTTTTAGCCATTTTTCTAGCCAAATCACAGCCTCTAAATCCAAATGATTGGTTGGCTCATCCAAGAGCAATGCATCGGAGCGACACATCAGTGCTTGTGCCAGATTAAGCCGCATGCGCCAGCCGCCAGAGAAGCTGGAAACCATGTGTTCTTCTTCGCCAGTTTTGAAACCCAAGCCATGCATCAAACGTGCCGCACGGGAAGCAGCAGCATAACCATCAATGTGTGTCATGCGCTCGTGCAACTCGGTGAGTTTTGCGCCATCGTCATCGAATTCGGCTTGTTGAATGGCTTGTTGTAAAGTCTCTAATTCGTGATCACCCTGCATCACATAGGCAATGGCGGGGCTATCAAGAGCGGGCGTTTCTTGGGCAACATGTGCCAGCGTCATATGACGATCCATATGAAATTTGCCGCTATCTTCTTGTAATTCGCCCAAAATTAATGCGAAAAGTGATGATTTCCCCGTACCGTTGGCACCTGTCAGTCCGATACGCTGACCTTTATGTATGGTCATGGTGAGTTTGTTGAATAGTAGTTTGGCACCGTGGCGTAGGCTGATGTCGTTAAAATAAATCATGGTTTGCTCCGATGCATGCTGGAGCGTCCTGAGCCATAGCGTGGGTGGGTATTTTTCTCGATTTGATGAATTTCTGAACCGCGCAAAACCAATTCGTAATGACAACCCTTGCATGTGCTTCCAAAACCCGAAAAAGGAAAGGTTTTAAGTCTTTGGCACTCTGGGCAAGCGCCGCGTTTGGCTTTAAAAGGCAAAAGAAACAAGCATAGAGCAATGCATAGAAAACTAATAAAACCAGTCAATGGCATAAAAAGCATAAGCAGTAATGATGCTCCCCATAATGGTAGTGATAACATAATAATACGAAATGGGGCAGGGGATGCGGCTGTTGTAGCAATGGTCTGGCGTGAAGTTGCTTGTTGCGTACTGTTGCTCATGTCACGTATGCTAGTGTCTGTAGCGACGGCTTAAAAGGAGAGATGCTATGCGTTTGTATTATATCCATGATCCGATGTGTAGTTGGTGCTGGGCATTTCGCCCTGTTTGGCAAGAATTGAAAAAACAATTACCAACAGCAATTGGTGTTTCGTATGTATTGGGAGGCTTGGCTCCAGATAGCCATAGCCCTATGCCGCTTGGTTTACAGCGTCAGATTCAACAACATTGGCACACGATTCAACAGCGTGTGCCTAGTACGATGTTTAATTTTGAGTTCTGGAAAGAAAATACGCCAAGGCGCTCTACTTATCCTGCATGTCGGGCTGTGATTGCGGCAAGGTATCAAGGTGCAGGGTATGAAGATCCGATGATTTTGGCGATTCAGCAAGCTTATTATTTGCAGGCGAGAAACCCTTCAGATGATGATGTGTTGTTGGCATGTGCAGCATCGTTAGATTTGGATATGCAGCGTTTTGAACTGGATATACATAGCCGTGAATGCAAACAGCAGCTCATGTCTGATGTTCGTTTAAGTCAAAATCTTGGGGTAGAGGGTTTTCCCAGCCTTGTTTTGGATGTGGATGGAGAATGCCATTCGATAGCTGTGGATTATAGCTATGCGGATGTGATGTTGGAGAAGATAAATGCAGTTATGTGATGAATTTCGCATTGAAGCATTTAATTTTCGTAATAAATCATTTTATGTAAAGCGAGATGAGCTGTTAGACCCGCTTTTGAGTGGTAATAAATACTGGAAACTCTATGCCTTGATGCAGGTGCCAAGCGAGCGTTATAAGAAGGTTGTTTCGTACGGAGGCACGCAATCCAATGCCATGCTTTCCATCGCAGCTTTGTGTCAGCAAAAAGGCTGGGAATTTCATTATACATGCAAAACCGTAGCGAGTTATCTTAAACAACAGCCATCAGGTAACTTAAGCAAAGCATTGGATTTAGGCATGGTGCTGCATGAGGTATCACATGATGATTATGAGCTTTGTGTGCAGCGATTAAGAGAGCATACAGATGCTGAATCATTGTTTGTTCCACAGGGTGGTGCAGATCCAATGGCGCAGCTTGGCATGGAACAATTGGCTAGTGAGATTAAACAATGGCAGCAAGTACAAGATATTAAACGGTTAAATATTGTGACACCATCAGGCACTGGCACAACTGCCTATTATCTTGCCCAAGCTTTACCTGAGTGTGATATACTGACCACAGCCGTGGTGGGCGATAAGGCATATTTACAGACTCAAATGGAAATGCTGGGCGAGTTGCCCAAGAATATCACGATATTGGAAAGTGATAAAAAGTATCATTTTGCCAAGTTGTATCCTGAATTGCTTGCAATGTATCATGATTTGCTTGATGCGGGAATTAGCTTTGATTTGATATACGGAGCGGTAATGTGGCAAGTGTTATTGCAGCATCCTAATGTGATGGAGGTCACTGTTTTATATATTCATAGTGGTGGACTACTGGGTAATGCGACCATGTTGGACCGTTATAGACATCGAGGCATGCTTTGAAAGATGGGTGAATTAAGCATGAATGGTATACAAGATGTGTTTATGTGGAGAGGTGATTGATGTCCGAGAAGAATAGATTAAATGAAAAACATTTACAGGATATGCACTCACACGCGTTATTTTCTAAACTTCCAGAGCAAGTTTTGCAGCGTTTGCACCAGCATGGGCATAGCAAGACTTTTGCAAAAGGTGAGACTTTGATTACCCAAGGTGAGTTCAATTATTCACTTTTCTTGATTGTGTCGGGTGTAGTGTCGGTGGTGACGGATGGCGAGAAGGTCACAACTTTACAGCAAGGTGATGTGGTAGGTGAGATTTCTACATCTGGTTTGAGTTCGCCTGTAGCAGATGTGGTTGCAGAAGAAGCTGTAGAAGCGTTGGTGTTTTCTATCGAAGAAGTTAATGAGATTGCTTTTGAAAATGAAGTATTTGCAGATACCTTGAGGCAAATAGGTATGCATCGCATTGAACCAGAGAATTATTAACTGATGTTACGCACCCATAGTTATTCTGTTAGAGTAGAATAATGAAAAACTC
>CAYPXU010000025.1:0-15019 GCA_964414875.1 uncultured Zetaproteobacteria bacterium
CGGTTTGGCAGGTATTCCTGTGACAGAGTCGGCGATTTCATCGGTGGATGGAAGTGTTGGGCACTTGGAATATCGTGGTATTGATATTGAGCAACTGGCTGAACAATCTTCCTTTGAAGAAACATCATTTTTGTTAATTTATGGACACCTTCCAAGTGAAGACGAACTTGCTGAATTTACCAATGAATTGCATCACCATCGTCGTATTAAGTTCCGCATACGAGATATTATGAAATGTTTTCCCGAATCGGCACACCCTATGGATTCTTTGCAGACCACGGTTGCAGTGATGGGCATGTTTTATCCCTTACCGCATAGTCTGGATGGGAGTTTGAGTGATGAACATGTGCGTACGGTATGTTTAAATTTAGTCGCAAAACTGCCAACGTTGGTAGCCGCACATGCACGTATGCGCAGGGGTGATGACCCGATTCCTCCGCGTGATGATCTGTCGCATGCAGGTAATTTTTTATACATGTTAACGGGTAATGAGCCAACGCTGTTGATGGAACGCATTATGGATGTAGCAATGATTGTACATGCTGAACATACGTTAAATGCCAGTACCTTTTCAACGATTGTGACAGCCTCAACATTGGCAGATCCTTATACTTGTATCAGTGCGGCAATTGGTTCACTTTCGGGCCCGTTGCATGGTGGTGCGAATGAAGATGTATTGCATATGCTGGATGAAATTGGGCATGTTGACCGCGCAGAAGCCTATTTGCATGACAAGCTGGCGAAGAAAGAAAAAATTGCAGGGCTTGGACATCGTGTTTACAAAACAAAAGATCCACGTGCCACCCTTTTGCAAGAGTTATATGTCGAGTTAACCAAAGAAATGGGCGAAGATCCGACTTATGAGATTGCCAGTCGTATTGAAGAGCTTTCACGCAGCACCTTGGGTGCCAAAGGCATTTGCCCGAATGTCGATTTTTATTCGGGTATTGTGTATCGGAAGTTAGGTATTCCAACAGACTTATTTACACCTATTTTTGCTGTTGCGCGTGTATCTGGTTGGCTGGCACATTGGCGAGAGCAGTTGGGTGTTAGCCGTATTTTCCGCCCTATGCAAATTTATACGGGTGAAAATGGGCAGAACTATATCCCTATGGACAAGCGTTAATTTAATAGTTTTTCTTTGAAGGTTTTATGCCTTATGATCTAATTGTTATTGATTTGGATAATACGCTTTATGCGGCAGATAATGGTGTTTTTGCGCGTATGGATAAGCGTATGACAGCATTTATTTGCCATGCTTTGAGTATCGAGCATGCAGAGGCTGATATTCTACGGGTACGTTATTGGCGCAAGTATGGCACAACTCTGCGTGGTCTTGTTCTGCATCATGGCATTGAGCCTGAATCTTTTTTACATGATGTGCATGATGTGAATGTGCACGAGCTACTTTGTAAAAATACACAGTTAAACACTGTGTTACACCAACTTCCTGGCCGCAAGGTCATTCATACCAATGCTATTCATGAGCATGCAGAACGTGTTTTGGATGCGCTTGGGGTGCGTCACCATTTTGAAACGATTTATGATGTTCGTTACAATGAATACCTGCCTAAGCCATGTGTTACGACATTAAAAATGCTGTTGGATGATGAAGGTGTGTTGCCTGTACGAGCTTTGGTACTGGATGATATGCAAGAGAACCTTGCGGTGGCAAAAGAGCTTGGGGCGAGAACATGTTGGGTGACAGCAGAGCAGTCGCGGCATGATTGGGATTATAGGGTTACTGCGATTGAGGAGCTTACTGCATATTTTAAGTCATAAATGAGCAACATAAGTTTGCGAAGTGATTGTTTTTATGATTTTCTTGAAACAAGGGCGTTTTTAAGGGGGCGTGAAATGGGTTGTAAATTAAGCGTGGAAATAAGATGTCTTGGAATCTCTTATGGCAGCTAAAAAGTTAATCGTATGTATGGTTTTTCTGATGCTTCGGAAATTATAGTGATTGCTCAATCTTTGGCGGAGCGACCATGTTGGGAGTGGTTCTGCTTCCATAGAAAGAGATGTCGCTAGAAGACCGAAGACGATGCACTGTTTTCTAATGATTGGCTGTAATATTCCAATATTTATTGTGGGAAAGAAGAAAATTCAAGCCATTAAACCTAGTGCTGAAGGGCATCATTATGATGATAAAGATGATGTTTTAGATTGGTCATTGCAGCCTTTGGACGATTTTTATGATGTGCATGCTTCGCATCGTAAAGCAGTGGTAGACCGCCTATCAATGTTGGTAATATTCTTACAAGCTGGAGTCCTTTTAATCATACCTATTACTGCTCGGATAAGGATTTTATTAAACCCGTAGCAGTAATCATTGAAGGATTGTTGAAGCTATAAGATGATTATTTTGAAACTACTTGAATAACTTGAATGTTTGCATTACAGGAAATAATATCTATGGTGCGAAAAAAACGTATAGGTGGAAAGAAATAATGTCTCAAAAGAAAATTACCAAAAAAGAATTATTAGTAAAAGCCGCTGAATTTGACCTTAAAGGTGTTCAGAAGTTGAGAAAAGAAGGTTTGATTCATGCGATTCAGATTGCAGAAGGCAATGATGCTTGTTTTGCAAATATTCAGAACTGTGCGGTTAGCCCTTGTCTTTACCGTGCTGAGTGCCAAACTGCTTAAAGTAGAGCTATTTAGTTGCTGTGGGTGTTTTGTGGCATGAACTTGTTTGCCGCTCAACACTTGCCGCAAGCTGAATACTTGCAGTTATTTATTTTTATGAGGTGATCCGATGCCAGCTGTTGAATTATTGTATCAGGCTGGTTTATTGTCCTTGCAAGGTAGTATTGCCATAATAAATGCCCAAGTTCAGCCGCGTTTGCGTGAGCTTTGCTTGAAGGCTGAAATGTATCAGTTACAACAATCGTTTAAACCTGTGTGTGATGAGATTATGAATATGGGTTTACAATCAACATGTGAAATTGACGGGGGATTTGATGGTGTTCTTGTTTTCCCATTAAAAAACAAACTTTTAACCTTATCAAATATGGCAAAAGCCATGCTTTCATTGCATGAAAATGGAAAAATTATCATGGCCTGTGCGAATGTGCATGGTGCTAAATCGTATGATGCTGCTTTGAAGAAGTTGGCAGGTCATGCATCTTCGACATCAAAATCCAAATGTAGGATATTCTCGGCTCGCCGAGATGCTGGTTTTGATGCGGGCTTGGCGAAACAGTGGATTGATGCAGCTGCAATGCAGCAGGTTGAAGCACATGGACTGTGGTCACAACCAGGACTTTTTAGTTGGGATCGTGCGGATATAGGTTCGCAATTACTCTTGCAACATTTGCCAGAATTATCGGGTGACGGTATGGATTTATGCTGTGGTTATGGCTTGCTATCAGAGCATATATTAAAGAAATTTTCAGATATTACGCAGTGGTATATGGTGGATGCAGATAACACGGCATTGCATTGTGCGAAGAAAAATACACTTCCATGGCAGGATAAGGTTAAACTTTTATGGCAGGATGCACAGCTTGCTGGTTTGCCTAAGAAATTGGATTATGTCATTTGCAATCCGCCATTTCATACAGGGCAAGATCAGGATGTTGCTTTGGGACAGAAGATTGTGGCACAGGGTTGCCAGAGTTTAAAGCGTGGTGCCCACTTCTATATGGTAGCAAACCGTAAATTGCCGTATGAAGCTGTATTGGCGAAACATTTAAGGAGTCATTACACTGTGATTGAAACACAAGGCTTTAAAATTATGCATGGGGTACGATAAGCGTGGCAGAGAAAAAGGAACGTTTGGAAAAGATCCTATCGAACTTAGGTTATGGCGCACGTAAAGATGTGAGCTACTGGGTGCGCTCTGGTTGGGTAACAGTGGATGGGGTTAAGGCTAAGTCTGCCTCACAGAAAGTTTTGCCATCGCAAATTATGCTGGAAGGTAAAGCCTTGGATCACCCTGATGGACTCACATTGATTTACCACAAACCATTGGGGGCAGTGTGTTCACGCAAAGAAGACGGGCAACTCATTTATGCTGATTTTCCAGAACGTTGGCTGGGGCGTAAACCAGCTTTATCTAGTGTGGGTCGCTTGGATAAGGAAACATCGGGATTGCTTGTTTTAACGGATGATGGAGCATTGAATCACCAGCTAACCAGCCCAAAACATGATATTTCTAAGACTTATGCTGTCACACTTGCAGAGCCTTTAAAGGGTAATGAAGTGGAAATACTTGCCAGTGGCACATTGATGTTGGATGCCGATGATAGACCGTGCAAAGCAGCAGAGTTAGAAGTTACGGGTGATAACACGGCGAATTTGGTTTTGCATGAA
The DNA here is from genome assembly GCA_964414875.1 of uncultured Zetaproteobacteria bacterium. Classification (GTDB taxonomy): domain Bacteria; phylum Pseudomonadota; class Zetaproteobacteria; order Mariprofundales; family Mariprofundaceae. The sequence continues at coordinate 4,317 of CAYPXU010000025.1, forward strand.
GGCCGCTACCATCAAGTGAGGCGCATGTTTGCGGCATTGGGCAATCATGTGACTGCTTTAGAGCGTATCCAAATTGGTGTATTATCATTGCCTTCTTTGGGTTTGAAAGCTGGCGAATATCGAATTCTTGAGTCGGACGCATTGCTGCAAATGATTGTTGGGAAGAAGCTTTGATGAAGGTTGTTTTGAATAGAGGGATAGGAATGAAATTAGTATGAGTATTTTAGCAGGCATTCATGCCGTAAAACACGCCTTGGATGCCAAGGAAAAACTGGATGAATTATTACTTGTAAAAGGTAAAAATCATCCACGTTTGAATGAGCTAGTGCATTTGGCAAAGAAAAACAAAGTGCGTGTGTCTTTTGTGCCACGTGAGGCATTGGAGCGTTTGGCTGAAGGTGTTCCGCATCAAGGCGTTGTGGCACGCGTGCAGCCCAAAGGTTTGCTTGAGTTCAAGCCTTGGCTAAAGGCGTTGAAAGATGTTGATACAGCGTTGGTTCTTTTGCTTGATCAGGTGACAGACCCTCACAATCTTGGTGCGTGTATTCGTACAGCTGAGGCGGCTGGCTGTGTAGGCATTATTGTGCCCAAAGATCATGCAGCAAGCTTGGATTCGCCCGTTGTTGCCAAAAGTGCATGTGGAGCATTGTCTCGGTTGCCTATATTACGTGTGACAAATTTGGCGCGCAGTATGAAAGATTTGCAGGATGCAGGTTTTTGGATATCAGGCTTAGCTGGTGAGGCAAAAGAAAGTATTTATCAGACAAAATTTAGCGGTAAAAATGCCATTGTGATGGGTGCAGAAGGCAAGGGTATGCGTCGTTTGGTGCGTGAAGGTTGCGATCAGCTGCTAAGCATTCCTATGCCAGGAAGCATTGAATCGTTGAATGTATCTGTAGCGACAGGTGTTACTTTGTTTGAAGTGGTGCGCCAAACGCGATAAGGCTAGTGGCTATGAGCAGGTGCTGTTGAAGATAATTCAAACTGTTGACCGCAATATTGGCATTTTCCTTTGCCGTCTTTAAGGTTAATGTAAACCAAAGGGTGTTGACCATTGTCGGAACAGGAAACAATTTCATCAGTTGCTTTTATGGTATCTACAGTCATTTTGGTTTCCTCCCAAGAAAGCGGCGCATCCTGTTGCTTTGAGGTTGATAGTCAAGTTGAAATGCGGAATATTATTTAAGGATATTGAGATATGAAACATGATTTGGTATTGATTGAAGGTTTAGAAATTCGTACGGTTATTGGTATTTATGACTGGGAACGGGAGATTCGCCAGACAGTTCGTTTGGATATTGAAATGGCATGGGATGTTTCCAAAGCGGGGCAGACCGATGATATTGCTGATGCTTTGGATTATTTTGCCGTGTCACAACGTTTGATTCAGCATGTGGAAGCGTCGGACTTTTCTCTTGTGGAAGCTTTGATTGAAAGCTGTGCAAACTTGATATTACAAAATTTTTCTGTGCCATGGTTGCGAATTAAAATCAGCAAACCATTGAAAAATTTAGGTATGGATAGTGCGGCTGTTGTGATTGAGCGAGGCACACACAAATGAGTGTGCAGCTTAGGTTTATTGGAACAGGTGACTCAGAGAGCTTGAATTATTACAACACCAATATGCTGCTTGAACATCAAGGTAAATGTTTGCTTGTCGACTGTGGCTGGACAGCCAAACGAGCTTTACATGACTTGGGTTTAGGTATAACTGATATTGATGCAATTTATATTACGCATGTGCATGGAGACCATATATTTGGCTTGGAGCGGTTTGGTTTTGAGAGCCGTTATGTGCATGAAGGCTATCGCATTAAGCTTTTTGTACCACGTGATGTGCTTCCGTTGCTTTGGGATGAAACTTTAAAAGGAAGCATGGGTTACTCATCGGATGGGGAAAACAAGTTAGAAGATTTCTTTGATGTATGTGTGGTTGAAGATAATTTTACTTGGCAAGGTTTAGACTTTCAGCTTTTTGCCACACCACATACCAAGGGTAAACCATCATTTGGCATCCGCTTGCCCCACCGCTTTACTTTCACTTCAGATAGCAATGTGATTGAGCATTTTGCGGCATTGGTTGCAGATGATACATATATCTTTCACGATGCGTATTCGGCTGGTGATTTTCACCCTGCTCACGCCACGATTGATGAAATGCATGATACTTATGTGGCTGAGTTGCGTCAACGGATTTACTTGGTGCATTACGATGATGGTATTTACGACCGACTATCGAGCTTGCAAGACTTTGCAGGCATTGCTGAACAAGGCAAGGCTTACACATGTTAAAAGGAACGTGTATTGGTTTTTTACCTGATGCGGGCTGTGGGCTGATTTATGTAGATAAGCTTTGCGATGACTCACGTGTAGTATTTGTCCATTTCCGAGACATACAGCCGCAAGATGATGGCTGGCAAGGTTTAGAGCAAGGTGATCAAGTTCAGTTTGTTGCAAGTGATGAAAAAGGTGCAGTATTTCATCGAACTTGTGCAGCAGTGGGTGAGACTAAAGATGATTTTGTGCAAATTACAGGTAAAAGTGATGCTTTGGTATTTAAAAGGGTTGAGGAGCTAGCTGGCTTTGTATGTAAACCCCATCAAACTTTGGTGATTACGGAGGATATTCCCGAAGGTTGGCAGCCCGTTGCAAGCCTTTTGGGGGCGAATATACTGTTTTATCGGTGTGTTTGGAATGACAAGGCAGTATTTAAAGGTTGGCAGGTCAAGGGTGACTTGGTTTTTCTTGGTTGCACTTTTATGGATGCTTTTTCATTAAAAGATGCTTGTATTTCAGGTGCTGTGCATATGGAAGGTTGTGATTTTTCGGGCGCAGGTGGGGCAAGCTTTCGTGGCTTGCAAGCCAAGGCATTGTATCTTGATTTTGGCATCAAAGGGCCGCGTGACATGATTTGGCTCAATGAGATGTGTATTGCTGAAGATGTGGTTATTGGTGGCGAGTTTTCAAGCGATATTCAAGTCATGCGCGAGCAAGATAACCGTGTAACCACACAAACATGTAAAGATAATATAATTAATGATCGCCCTTGTTTTAGACGATTGTTTGTGGGCAAAGAATGTTATCAGAGCCAAAATATTAATCGGAGTATCTTAGCAGGCACATTGGATATTCATGGGTTGTCTCATGGTGAAGTGATTGATATTGACCATGCGGAAATTCAAGAAATACGCATGATGAAAGTCACTGGGGATGTAGGTGTTACATGCAGGCATACCAAGGTGTTTGGTAATGTATGGATTGAGCATGATGAGAAAAGCTTGGGAAGTTTAAGCAAGGTTGATTTTCAGGATACTTATATTGAAGGGCATTTTGCCTTGCGCTATATTCAGCTTGCAGGTGTGCTAAATCTTGATGATGCCACGGTTGAGCGGGTGATTCGTTTGCATCAACTGCACTTTGCAGAAGGTGGCGGATTGCAGTTGGCAAGGTTGTGTGCCAATAGGTTGGTGATGGATGATTTTACATTGCTGTATGGAAAAAAGAAGCAGTCATTGTTTTGGCAGAACCCATACTTTTATATGCTCAAGCGGGAGCATAACAGGGGCAAGCAAGGTAAAGCAGGTGATGTAGAGTTGACGCAAGAGTATGTCTTGCTCAAACATTTATTATCGCAAGAAGGGCAGTTAAAGCTGGAAGATGAGGTTTTTTATCATATGCGCAAGCTGGGGCACTGGCATCACGATGTAGGTATGTTCTTTTATAACTATGTTTTTGGTTGGGGTGTACGCCTACAAAATATTCTTGTGTCTGTAGTAATGATGATTTTATTATTTTTTATTGCTTACCATCAGTTTTTCAAGTTTGAAGAATTAAACGCATTGCAATTAAGTGTTCAGGCAACCTTTTTGGCATTTTTCGGTAATATTACACCAGAAGTGGCGGCGGGAAGTAATTTAAGCTGGGTTGTATTGGTGCAAAGCGTGATGGGGGTTATCTTCGTAACCGTCTTTGTCGGTGCTTATGTGAGAAAGCTGTTACGGTGAAATATTTGTTAGCGGTAGGCAGTAACCTGCATCCAAAAGTGAATGTTCGATGGGTTCTGTCAAGAATGAAGTATCGCTTTGATCATGTGAAAGTCGGGCGATTTTATCACTCGCAACCAAGCGGTATGAAGTCGGGACATAGCTTCTGGAATGGTGCGGTGATGATTGAGACTAGAATGGATGTAATTGATTTGAAAGAGTGTTTATGCATGTGGGAAGTGGAAAGTGGGCGAGATCGAATGCACCCTAAATGCTCGTTGCGTAATCGCACACTAGATGTTGATATTGTTTGGGGTGAGCGAGATGGGTGGATGGAAAGTATTGAAACTATTATGCAACATTCATATTTACATGCCCCGCTATCTTCTTTGGTCTTTTTTTCACCAGTTCGGAAAGGCACTTTAAAACCGATATATTTTTCTTTTGAGGGTCGATTATTAGGTGGGCGGTCAGTGTTCTTAAAATGAAACTATATTTGGTTAGGCATGGACAAAGTGTAGCGAATGAAACAGGTGGTGAATATCAGCATTTAATGCCTGATCCTGATTTGACGGGTCAAGGATGTATTCAGGCTAAGTTGACATCTTATTTTTTGAAAGAACATCATTATATGCCTGATGAATTTGATAAGAGTTGTCAGCCTTTCATACCTGATGTTATTTACTCCAGCCCAGCTCGGCGTGCTTTAAAGACATCTCGTTTCTTAGGCGAAGCTCTTAATACCCCTGTGGGCATTGATGTTTGCTTGCATGAAGTAGGGGGTGCTGTTTCAACAGCTCAAGGAGAAGTTTGGGGAGGGTTGCCTAGAGCTGATGCTTTGAATGTGGCAGGGAACTCATATTGTGTGCGAGACTACTCTGTTTTAGGCTGGTGGTTTCTTCGTGAAGAAAGTCATGAGGAAGCACTCCAGAGAGTTGCTGCTTGGTTGAGATGGTTGCAAAAAAAACATCAGGAGGATGTTGTGATTATTGTGGGTCATGGAGCATTATTTGATCGTGTTTTTGCTGTAGCTTTTGGCTGTTCAGGTAGGGTGCCATGGATGTCGATGCATAATGCTGCGGTTGCAAGAATTGATTGCAATAAAAGAATCTGGAAAATGGTTTTTTGGAACCAACACCTTCATCTAAAAGATAATGTTGAGTTATTAACGTGACAACTGCGCTTATTGGCATGGGATCGAATATTGAGCCTGAGAAGTATTTGCAATATGCCAGTCAGGATATGAGGCAATATTTTTCAGCTGTTAAGTATTCGCGTGTATATCAATCTGCAGCGATTGGTATGGATGGGGATGATTTTCTTAATGCCTGTTGTTTGTTGAGTGGTGTCCCTGAGCAGGCTGAGCTTCTTCATTGGCTGAAATCATTGGAAGATAAGTATGGTAGAGATCGCACGAAAGGTTCTTGGAAGCCGCGCACACTGGATCTGGATTTATTGATGTATGGTGATGATATATTGGATGATGATTTATCCCGTTATGCTCATGTGTTTGTTCCAGCATCGGAATTGATTGATTTAACGTTGCCTGCCGTTAGAGCCAGCGTACTCACGCAGGTGCCCTTACGCTTGTAAATCATCGTGGCGTGTTTAAGGTTCTGCTTTCTTTATCCAGTGAGGGGGATCTCTGATGCGCATTGCTGTTCCAACTGAAACTTTGGCTTATGAAACGCGTATTGCGGCAACACCTGAAACGGTGAAGAAGTTTGTTGCCGCAGGTTGTGAAGTTGTTGTTCAAAAAACTGCTGGGGAACATGCTGACCTAACAGATGCTGCATTTGTCGATGCAGGTGCAAGTTTGGCTGATTCGTTCGCGGATACTTGTGAAAATGCCGACCTTGTTGTGAAAGTACGTGCGCCTTCGAAAGAAGAGTTAGCGCAACTGGCATCGGGTACGGCGGTAGCTTCTTTGTTTGCGCCTTTTTCCAATCCACTATTGAATGATTATGCCAAAGCAGGTTTGAGTTGTTTCTGTTTGGAAATGATTCCACGCATTTCGCGTGCGCAGAGCATGGATGTGCTTTCCTCGCAAGCCAATATTGCAGGTTATAAAGCTATATTTCTGGCTCTTGAGCATTATAAAAGTTTTATGCCTATGTTGATGACTGCAGCTGGCACAGTTCAGCCTGCCAAAGTATTAATCATGGGAGCTGGTGTTGCAGGTTTGCAGGCTATTGCTACGGCACGTCGTTTGGGTGCCATGGTCGAAGTGTTTGATGTGCGTGCAGCTGCCAAAGAGCAGGTGGAAAGCTTGGGTGCGAAATTTATTGAAGTTCCTTCTGATGATGCCGACGGTGAAGATGCAGGTGGGTATGCCAAAGAAATGTCGGATGAATACAAAGAAAAACAAGCTGCATTGATTGCCGAACATGCGGCTAAATCGGATATTATTATTACCACAGCATTGATTCCTGGTCGTCCTGCGCCTGTATTGGTAACCGAAGAAACGCTTTCTAAGATGAAAGCGGGTAGTGTGATTGTGGATATGGCAGCTGAAGCAGGCGGTAATTGTCCGCTCACTGAAAAAGATGCTGTATGGATTAAAGATGGTGTGACCTTGGTTGGCACGAGTAATATTCCTGCCCTGATGGCGACCGATGCCAGCCAGTTGTTTGCACGTAATGTGTTTAATTTTATTGCCCCGATGTTGGCTGCTGAATCAGACGGTGGAGCAGTCAGCTTAAATATCAACATGGATGACGAAGTGATTGCCGCATCATTGATTTGTAAAGATGGTGAGTTTTTGAAAGCACAATTACTGGGTGAGAAGGAGTAAGTAATGTCGGATACTTTAGTGAGTGATATTGTAGGTCACGCCGCACAAGCAAGTCAGGCAGCTGATCCTTTTGTGATGTCTTTTTCAGTGTTTGTTTTGGCTATTTTTATTGGTTATCATGTGGTTTGGAATGTGACACCCGCTTTGCATACGCCCTTGATGAGTGTCACCAATGCGATTTCCAGTATTGTGATTGTCGGAGCGATTATTGCAGGTGGACCGCTCGAAATGAATTTAGCAACAGTGTTGGGTTTGATTGCGGTTGGGCTTGCATCGGTGAATATTTTTGGTGGTTTTATGGTTACACAACGCATGCTTGCCATGTTTAAGAAACGCTCGTAAGACACATAAAGGTAAAGGGGAAGTTATGTTATCCGCAAATATGGTGGCATTGGCCTATTTGGTCGCATCGGTCTTAATTATTTTAGCACTCAAAGGTTTGGCATCACCTGAATCTTCACGCCGTGGTAATACCTTTGGCATGGTAGGCCTGTTTATTGCAGTCGTTGTAACCTTGCAATTATCATCGGTACAGAACTACGCATGGATTTTTGCAGCTATTGCAGTGGGCGGCTTGATTGGTGCAGTGACGGCTAAAAAAGTACCCATGACACACATGCCACAAACAGTGGCATTTATGCATGCTTTGGTTGGTTTAGCGGCAGTGTTTATTGCTGTATCGGCTTTTGCCAACCCAGTCGGTTATGGTATTGCCGATGCAACAGGAAGTTTGCATGTTGCTAGTCGGATTGAATTGTTTTTGGGTACATTTATTGGCGCGATTACCTTTACCGCATCCTTGATTGCCTTTGGTAAATTGCATGGTTCATTATCTGGTAGTCCTGTGACTTTTAAAGGTCAGCATTTACTTAACTTACTCTTGGGTGTGGTGATGATTACTGCGGGTGTGATGTTCTGTATTGAACCATCATGGACACCGTTCTTGATTATGCTGGGTGTTGCGATGCTATTGGGTGTATTGCTTATTATTCCTATTGGTGGCGCAGACATGCCAGTGATTGTATCGATGCTGAACTCCTACTCAGGTTGGGCTGCAGCAGGTATTGGTTTTACGCTGGGCAATAATATGTTGATTATTGCAGGTGCGTTGGTGGGTTCATCGGGTGCTATTCTTTCGTATATTATGTGCAAAGCTATGAATCGTTCGTTGTTTAATGTTTTGCTGGGTGGTTTTGGTGGTGATGCGCCTGCTGCCGCAGGCGGCGGTGTGCGTGAAGACCGACCTTTTAAATCGGGTGCGGCAGAAGATGCGGCATTTTTACTTCAAAATGCGCGCAGTGTGGTCATTGTACCTGGTTATGGTTTGGCTGTAGCACGTGCGCAACACGCCTTGAAAGAAGTTGTGGATATATTGTTGAAACAGGGTGTGCAAGTGAAATTTGCTATTCATCCAGTGGCAGGTCGCATGCCAGGGCACATGAATGTGCTTTTAGCGGAAGCCGATGTTCCTTATGATATTGTGCATGAAATGGATGAGATAAATCCAGAATTTGCAGATACTGATGTGGTATTGGTGATAGGCGCAAATGATGTAACCAATCCTTCTGCGAAGACTGATCCAACCAGCCCAATTTATGGCATGCCAATTTTGGAAGTTTCCAAGGCTGCACATGTATTGATTATCAAGCGTTCTTTATCTGTAGGTTATGCAGGTTTGGATAATGACCTGTTCTACATGGATAAAACCATGATGATTTTCGATGATGCCAAAAAGGCATGTGAGTCACTTATTCAAGTCTTAGATTGATTCATTTGGTTTTGTAGTGAACCTTTTATGCAGGGCAATCGCATTAAAACATGGTTATCCACGTCCTTAAATATCAGTCGTATCCTAAAGTGTACAAAAAAAGCGTCATTTCCGAGGTTTTTATCGGAAATCCATGGTTTAAGTGGATCCCCGATAGAAGTATTCGGGAATGACGGATTGGAAAGCATTTGAAAAACATAATGAAACACTTATTTTTTAATGCGATTTCCCTAACCTTTTCTGTGGTTATTTTGTGACGTGGGTCATTTTAGTCTAAAGTTATAACCTTAGAGTTGCTTTTCTTAGCAGATAAGGGGGCCCGTGATGTTTAACTATATATTGCTACGTATTTTTATTACTTCTTTTATGCTGACGTTTTTTACATCAGCAGCCTGTGCTACGAGCATGGATGATGTTGAGAAACGCATGGGAGAAGCTGAGCAGCTTCGTGTCGCTGAATTCTCACCCGAGCATTATGGTGATGCCAAAGAATCTTTGTTAGATGCCAAAGAATATTTTAAAATGGGGAAAAATGATAAAGCTAGAAAGGCTTTAGATACAAGTGCGAATGAGCTTGATCAGGCTATTTTGGCAGTGCAGACAATGAGTTCGCAGTTTTCAGGGCTGGTGGAGTCTCGCGATCGTATGCAGATGACCGATGCAAGCTATTTGCGTGATGACTTGGTATTACGTGCAGAACAAGATTTTAATCGTGTTGTCAAATATGTTGAAGATGGAAATATGGAACGGGCAAAGGAGCGGGCTAAATTTGCTTTGCAGACACTTCGTTCGGCGCAAGTGGTTTCCCTGCGCAAACAATTTCTGAGTCCTGTGGTATTGAAGGTAGCTGAAGGACGTAAATTAAAAGCCAGAGAATATGCCCCCAAAGCAACAGGTGAAGCGGTTCGTTTGAGAAAAGAAATAGAGCATTTGATTAAAGATAGTCCAGATCAGCAGGTGAAAATGTATGCGCTTGCGCAACAGGGGCGCTCTAAAGCAGAGCGTGCGATTGAAGTGGCAAAATTAGGTCGTAATATGCGTGACAATAAATCAATGGTTGAAGCCTTGCGCGATGCCGAAGAAGCTCGCCTGAATGTTTTGGGCAAGGCTCTTGGTATTAACCTTAGTGGTGCGCATAGTGTTGAACAGCAAGCTTTGATGTTACAGCAAGCGGTGGCGCGCATGAAGGCTAGCTACAAGCAACAGCTTCAAGATTCTGATAAAATGATTGCTTCGTTAAATGCGAAGATGGGTGTTTATGAAGGTGATCTTGCTAGCATGAATGAATTACGCAGGAAATTACAAATTAAGAGAGATGCGGAAGAAAAAATTAAACGGCTTACCAAGTTGTTTAATCCCGATGATGTTGAAATTCTTTTGACACCAGATGCGGATGTTATTTTGCGTATGAAACGACTTAACTTCCGTAGTGGTAGTGCTGTCATTCCACCGAATACCTATGCGATGATTGATAGTGCTGTACAGTCTATTTTGATGTTTTTTGATCGTTCAGTTCGTGTGGAAGGGCATACGGATTCGGCAGGTGGTAACCTTTATAATCAGGCTCTGTCAGAGCGGCGCTCAGAGGCAGTGAAAGCTTATTTGATGGCCAAGCTTGAAGTGGCGCGTGCTGTTGAGTCGGTGGGTTTTGGTGAAGAAAGACCCATTGCCAATAATGAAACACTGCAAGGGCGAGAAAAAAATCGTCGTATTGATATTGTTTTGCTTGCACCGCGCTCTTAAAAATTACATGTCTTATAATAAATAAGCCTAAATTAGTCCGGTATAGACAATCGTTAAAATAGCTGCTTCACTATTGGTAGGCGTTGAGCGTCTTGTCAGCTGGCTTGTTGAAGGAGGTTGTTATGTTTTTGAAAGATATGAATAATGGTGATTTGGTGGACGTGATAGATGTGAGTGCGTTAATGGATCCGAGTGTTGGTGATATTTCCGTGCGCTATCAATCAGGTGAGGAAGTGGGTGATCCCATGACTACGAGTAAAGAGCGTTTGCTGTTTCCTTCTGGAGAAGCCTTGCCTGAATGTTGGCGCAATATGCACTATCGCGTTAGTTTCTGATTGATGCTGAATAAAAAATAAGATGAATGGGCGGCCTTGGGTCGCCCTTTTTTTTGTTTTGGGTACTATGTCGCCCTGAC
>CAYPXU010000026.1:0-14946 GCA_964414875.1 uncultured Zetaproteobacteria bacterium
ATCGCCAAGGCAGATATTGTGGTGGATGTGGGTGGTGAATACGACCCTGAAACAGACCGCTTTGACCATCATCAACGTGGTGGTGCAGGGGAACGCGAAAACGGCATTCCTTATTCTTCATTTGGTATCATTTGGAAGAAATACGGTTTAGATATATGCCAAGATAACCAAGACGTAGCCAATGCTGTTGATAAAGGTCTGGTATCAACGATTGATGCCATTGATTGTGGTTATGTCGAAGGTGTTTCCACAGGGATTAGCCTTAGCCATACGATTGGCATGTTTAACCCGACTTGGCAGGAAGATAGCCACTTTGATACATGTTTTGATGAAGCAGTTGAATTTGCATCACGTATTTTAACTCGTTTTATTGCAGCGGCGAACGGCGGCATTAGTGCCAAAACAATCGTGGCAAAAGCGATTGAAGATGCAGAAGATCCAAGAGTGATTGTATTAGAAAAATATATCCCTTGGAAAAGAACGGTTCACGCCTTATCTGAAGAAGCTTTGTTTATGGTTTATCCATCTCAGACTGGGCAATGGAGAATTCAAGCTGTACCTATTGAGCCAGGTTCATTTGAAAATAAAAAGTCCCTGCCAAAAGCATGGGCTGGTTTATCCGATAAAGAGCTTCAGGAAATAACAGGCATTGATGATGCAATGTTTTGTCATAATGGGCTGTTTATTGCGGGTGCAGAATCATTTGAAAGTACTATGAAAATGGCATCTATGGCACTTCAAACATTATAAAATCTCTATCAATGATCTACTGGATCTAGTTTGATTTATTTGCTGCTGATAAGTTGTCAAAAATAGCCTTTTGCACTATGCTGAAGCAAGGAACTGGGCAGGGGAATAACAAGCTAAAAGGCTTGGTTGGTTTGGTGGATGTGCCTGCGGAAGAGGTTGCCCAAGTGGGTGGTGATTTAGCAGAAGGAGAGAGCAAGTTAACAGAATTGGAAGTGGCATAGAAAAAATTTCAGGGTTTATAAATGGCAGTGATACTGCTGTAACTTCAAGTATATTTTTCCATATTGACTTATGTGGTGTTAGAAAAAATATAGTAACGAAAAAAATAAAAAGTTTTTGCATGGTTATGCTTCTTCTTTTGGGCTTGCCTATTTCGGCACAGGCCTTGGGGATGGGGGTGCCTGTATTAAAAAGTCACCTTAATGAAATATTAGATGCGCGTGTGCCTCTGCTATTGGCTGAAGGTGAAAGCCTGAATAGTATGTTTATCGAGTTTGCCAAGCCCAATGAATATCGTATGCTAGGTTTAGAGCCTTATACTGATTTGTCGGGTTTGCGTGTTTCTGTGGAACATACGCAGCATGGCGGACTTTACATATTTCTTAGTTCTATATCTGTAGTACAAGCTCCGATTATATCCTTATTGTTAAAAGCGCGCATTGGTCATAATACATACTATAAACAGGTGCAGCTTCTGCTTGATACGATGGAATTGGGCGCTAGAGAGCATGTGATTAAAGTCCGTCAGAAGAGTCACTCAGATGGCTTGCTGACGTTGCCTCAAATATAGCCACTGATGTTCAGGTGGAGAAGGGCTGGGCAAGAATATGGCGTTATGGACCAGTGCGTTCAGGGGATAGTTTGAGCACGATTGCTTATCGTTTGCGGCGTGATAAACAATGGTCAAATCATGATATTATGTTGGCTCTGTATCGATTTAATGCCAATGCATTTATTGATCATGATATGAACAGGTTAAAGTCAGGTGTTTGGTTAGAAATTCCACGAGAGAAGGTACTAAAAGAACTGCTCAAACAAGCTCCTGCACCATACGAAAGTATGAAACGAAAATCATTGCCTGCCTCCAAAAAAATAGCCAAACTGATGCTTAAGCCTGAAACAATAACGCCTGAAGTAAAAACGGATAATGTAGCTTCACAGTTGCGTTATGTCGGGCATATCGCCTTGGGGAATGATGAACCTAGCCGTCCTTTGGATGGAAATGTCAGCTCTGGTAAGCGTTCAGTGCAGTTGCAACAGCAGTTAGATCAACTCTATAAGCAAGCCATGGATGATCATTTGCAAATGGCAAACTTGGACCAAAATTTAACGGCAATCCGTGATGATATTGGCAAATTGAGTAGTGATATTGCTGCTTTGAAAGAGCAGCAAAATGCTATGCAACAACAGCCGCAAGACCCACCAAATACATATTATTGGATGCTAGGTTTTTTGTTGTTATGCCTGCTTAATATCATTCTTCTTGGGGCTTTTTTATACCATAGGTATTCTTTAAAGAAGAAAGAAAAATATGATATTGAGGAAGTGTATTTTAAAAAAAAGGTTAACGAGCCTACGCTGATGGAAGAACCTAAAGCTAGTCCTGTAACGAAGAAAGTGCGTAAAAAACATATTCTTGAAAATAAGGTTTTTGATCTTGAAAATTATTTAAACCTTAGAGACTATGAAGCTGCAGAAAATATTTTAAAACAGTTAAGTGAACGCGAGCTGCATCATATTGGCATATGTGCATTACATGCACGTTTCTATCATGAAACAGAGCGTTTGGATGAGCTGGATACTTTGATTCGAAATAAGAAAAGCGTGCTAAATAAACGAGAGTGGTCTTTATTATGCGACCGTTTACCGATTAATATATGGCATGCATTATATGAGTCAGGTGTTATTAAAGACAATGGTGCGCTGTTGAGTGATAAAGATAGCTTGTATGATAATAACGATAAAGCCGCTGCTGAAGTAGATTTGTTAAAGGAAGAAGAAATGGCACGGAAATTACAGCTAGATGCGACTGTAATTATGAATACTTCAGATCTAACATCATTTTTTAAGAAAGATCGTGACGAAGCGGCATCTACTCAAGAGGATTTACCGTTATCAACACTTACATCCGAAGTGGTTGATATTGACGTAGGAACAATAAACAACGGTGCTGTAGAAGAGCCCTTGCTAGACGGTGACTTTACAAGCACGGTATTTGCCGCAACAGAGGCGCAGAAGAAGTCATAGACTATTTGATGAGGGTTGTAGAGCTCTCTGATAAGGATAATAAGCTATGCGGGTTGATACGCGCATGATTAAAGCGCATACCCCAGTGAAGGTGGGCTCCTGTTGATCTTCCTGTGCTACCAACCTCGGCAATAATTTGCCCTGCTTGTACTTCCTCTCCTACCTTTACAAGGGTTTTGCTTAAATGGGCATACACTGTGACCAAACCTTTGCCATGTCCGATAGCGATAAGCGTTCCATTTAAAAACATATCTTCAAGCAATAGAACTTTTCCAGCCAAAGGAGCTTTGACAGGTGTGCCTTTGGGAGCTGCAATATCAATGCCTGAATGAGGTGATCTTGCTTGTCCATTAACATAACGTTGTGCGCCGAAAGGGGTAGATTCGATGCCCTTAACAGGTATAGAAGCCTTTGAAAATGAAGGGAATATATCGACATTCATATCGTAGGTTCTTTTGATGGCGTGTTGATCGGCACGGATGCGTTTGATGGCAGCAGCGTCGAAGCTGGACATTTTCTTTGCAACGGTGATGCGAGATATGCGAAACGTGCCTTTGTTAATATGTACATGGTCGATGATGGTTTCTTTACCCACCCACTTGATGGGGTAGTCACCCGATCTTTGTTTTAAATCAATACCAATCCAGCCGTGCAGTGTGCCATTGTCAGCCTTTTGGAAAGGCCATTCTTTTCCCATGCATGTAAGCTTGTTGATGGGTGTGTGGGAGTTTAATGTAACTTCAATAATGTCGCCTTGTGTGGCAGCCCATTCATGGGCATAGATGGGTGTGGCAAGGATGAATGATAAAAATAAAATAAGATAAGGCATAATTACTCGCTTTTTGGATATAGTTGGATGTTTTTAACGTCTGTTTCTACATTTCCATCTTGAAAATGAATGCGCATAGTATCGCCCTTTTGTACAGAATGGGCATGGGTAATCAGCTTGCCTGAGGCATCATAATTAAGGCTAAAACCTCGCTGTAATACATGCGTGGGATCAAGTGCATGCAAGGTCTCACGGTGTAATTGAAGCCCATGACGCAGGGTTTGCAATGATGATTGGCAATGTTGTATGAGATGTTGCCGAGAGCTCTCAGAGTGGTGGCGTTTTTCAGGTATGATTTTTGAACGGCATGCGCCAAGTCGCTCTTGGAGGTGATGCAACTGCTGTTGTTTTTGTCGTAATTGCCGACCTGGTTCGAGTGTTATAAGCTTATTGTGCTGTTGGTGGCTGTGTTGTTGGCATTGCCCTAGGAGTGATTGAAAGGATGATACAAGTCGTTGTTGTAATAGCGCACTTTGCTGCATCGTTTGATCCAGATTACGTTGCTGGTGATGCTTTAGGCTTTGTTGTTGAATATGTAGTTTTTGCTGTAAACGCCCGAATATAGATGTGAGGCTGTATTGTAGGCGTTGTGGTTGTATCAACCTTTGATGTAGATTTTGGCGTGAAGCACAGCATAATTCAGCAGCATTGGAAGGTGTAGCAGCGCGTAAATCTGCCGCGAAATCCGCCAGTGTTGTATCAATTTCATGACCAATGCCTGAAATAATAGGAATCTTGGATGTAGCGATGGCTTTGATTACAACTTCATCATTAAAACACCATAAATCTTCCATGCTGCCGCCACCGCGAATTAAAAGGATGACATCAGGGGCATCTTTCAATTGTTGTAATGCTTGCACGGCATTGGCGATAGATTGAGGCGCTTGGGAGCCCTGAACAATGGCTGGGGACAAGGTCTTTTTAAGCCATGCGGGGCGTGTTGTGAGAACTTTTTTCACATCTTCAAAGGCTGCGGCAGTTGCAGATGTTACAATACCGATATGCTGCGGCAATGCTGGAATAGGTTTCTTGTTTTCATTGGAAAACCAGCCTTGTTCGGCAAATAATGCTTTGCGTCGTTCAAATTCGATTGCCAACTGCCCAGCCCCTACAGGGCTGATTTGTGTGACAATAATTTGATAGGTTCCACGTGGCTCATAGAGGCTTAAATGACCATTAAAAATGAACTCTTGCCCTTCTTTGGGCAGTGTTTTTAAACGCAGTGCAGCGGAGCGCCAAACGACAGCAGAAATGCTGGCATGCTTATCTTTGATGGTGAAATACAGATGACCTGATGAGGGTTTGGTTAAGCGTGATATTTCACCTTTGACTTCAATATGTGCAAATCCCTGCTCAAGTGTTTGTTTGATACGAGCGGTAAGCTCTGTGATAGTGAGAGGGGCATGATTGAGAGGTTTACTAGAGTTCATGCCTGTAAGCTACGTGATTATATTGCAATGAAAAAGAGTCATGAATGATTGTAGGTTTTTATTTGTAGGAAATTCGGCATGATGTGGTCATGGAAATAACAAACCTGATTGCAGAAGATGAATGGTTGAATCGTGGCGCGTTGATTGCAGCTATTGATGTAGGTTCCAACGCTATGCGTTTGGGCGTTGCAGCATTTGATACAGAGTCTGGCTCACCACAACTTATTCAGCGTTATCGAGAGCCTGTTCGCTTGGGGCATGATGCTTTTACCAGTGGCATATTAAGTGACAAGACCATGGATGATGCAGTGCGAGCATTTGTAGCATTTCGTAAGATTCTTGATCAACATCATATTGAACAATACCGCGCAACAGCGACCAGCGCGATGCGTGATTCCAAGAATGGACATGTGTTGGTTAAACGTATCTTTAATGAAACAGGCATTAAATTATCGCTTATTTCAGGCGAGGAAGAAGCGCGTCTTGTACAGCTTTCAATCAGTCGTCGTGTGGATTTAAGTAAACAATTTGCACTGCTTGTCGATATGGGCGGTGGTAGTGTTGAAGTAACGCTTTGTGATGATGGTGAGGTTGTTTCTGCACAAAGCTTTAAGATTGGTACGGTGCGTCTGTTGGAGATGTTGGGCAAAGGTGGTGATTTTAACAGTTTGCTGCCTGAATATCTTGAAGGTATGCGTAAAAAATTAAAACAACAACTGGGTAGAAGGAAACCTGCTTTATGTGTGGCAACAGGTGGCAATGCGGGCGCTATTGGTAGTTTGGCATTTCAGATGCTGGGTACCGAGTTGGCCGACCGAGTAAGCCGAAAAGAATTAGATGATTTAATCAAACAATTGGCAGCTTTGAGCTTTGAAGAGCGTATTCGTGATTTAGGCCTGCGTCCTGATCGTGCCGATGTTATTTTACCTGCGGCAATGGTCTTTCGTGAAATTATGAAACTCGCGCGTGTGCAAACTATGGTGATGCCTGAAGCAAGCCTGTTGGATGGTATTCTTATTGGTATGATGGAGTCGGAAGATGTTACCATGCATTCTCGGCGTAGAAATTTGTTGGCATGGGCACGAAGTCTCAAAAAGAAATACCATGTAGATCAGCATTATGCCAAGTCTGTAGCGCGTTTGGCACTGAGTCTATTTGATCAAATGCAATCACTGCATGGGCTTGGTGCAAGTGAGCGTTTATTGCTTGAGGTCGCATGTCGTGCGCATGAAATTGGTATGTACATTCGAGTTGGTGGACACCACCGCCATGCTGCATATTTAATTTCAGCATCACCGTTGTTGGGGCTTACAAACGAAGAAAAGGCGGTGTTAGCCTATACAGTGCGTTATCAGCGCAAAGCTTTTCCTAGTGAAGAACATGGGGACTTTATGAAATTAACAGAGGCCAATCAACGCAGCGTTTGTTTTTTAAGTGGTTTTCTGCGTTTGGCGATTGCCTTAAATAAAGACCGTCGTGACCGTGTTCGTGGTGTGCATGTCGTATTAGATGATGAAAATATCAGACTACATTTAGAGGGTGATGGTGATTTATTGTTGGAGCGCTGGGCATCGTTGCAGGTAGAGGATTACATTCATTATGTTTTTGGTTTAAAACTAGAAATTGCCTTGGATGTTTAATCCTTGCGGAGGCCTCGGCGATTGACAACAATGCTATTGCCAGGCTCATTTTTGGCTAAATGTTTTATTTCACTGGCAACTTCTGACACGGTGATATGTGAAACAAAGCTTTTGGGTGGGCAAGGTACAACTGCCAGAGATAAACTCATAAGTGAAAAGCGTTGTTCTTTTCCTTGCCGATCTTCGGCAACAATATAACCACGTTGACGGTCAGTTTGATGATACATCATGGATGATTCGGCACTAAATATAGTAAGAATGGTTTCTAATTTTTTACGCCATTCATTGGGTTGTAGAAGCAGTACAAAATCATCACCACCGACATGACCAAGAAAATCTTGCTCATCAACTTCATGACCTAAAATTTTCGCAACCATTTGAATGATGCGGTCACCACGTTCATAGCCGTAACAATCATTGTAGGCTTTAAATGAGTCCAAATCAGCGTAGACCAGTATAAAATCAACTTCATTTTGCAAGCGAAAGTCAATTTCTTGGTTGATACTATTGTTGCCTGGCAGGCGAGATAAAGGGTTGCAGTCATAGGCTTGTTGCAGACGAATATCGGTCATGCTCTTGAGCAAGGTTATGATGGATAAAAGACCGTAATAAAGACCATTGCGTGTGATAATTGTAGGGTCAAAATGCTTGTTTTCATTGCGTTCGGTCATATGGCGGCTAATAACATCCATATCGGCACTAATATCAAAGCTTTTAGCTTGTGAGTCCATAAGGATTTCAACGCTTTTATTTCTGTTAAGATCGTGAGCAAACTTGTGCCCGAAGATTGCCAGTGTCTTGCGACGGGTAACCAGACCGATAGCCTGCATATCGTCGTTAACGACTGCTAAAGCGCTAATGTTCTCATGCTTACTAAAGTGCTTTAATACATCTATAGCCATACTCTTGATATGGATTGGTTCGGGGTGCTCAAGGTCTAGTGTGAGGTGTTGATTGTGATGTTTTGATTTTATCATAGCTATTATAAAAGGAACGCTAGCTTAGCAGAGAGTGATGGCATTCTAAAGGATCAAATATATTAAGCTTATGCTATAGGGTAGCTGGAAAAACCTCATGCGAGTCAAGCGACGTTTATTTTTATCCATAGCAAGGCGAAATATAATGAGTAATAACAGCATTATTGCCCATTTCATTCAACGCCGCTAGGTGTGAAAAGCACAAGTTTGGGGATGACGCTTTTTAAGTGGGCTGCGTAACATCAGTTAGCAGTTATAGTTTTCCGAACATTTGCATCAGCTCTTTTTGGGCATTGCGCTCTTTGCTGTTTGATTTTACGCGATAATACTGACCATCTTTGCGTAAACTCCATGCGCCGACATTATCTGCGAGGTAGGGGCGTAAGGCTGTTTTTAAAATATCTCTGGCCTGTTTCTTATCGCGGATAGGGAAGCAAGTTTCGACACGCCTGAGAAGGTTGCGACTCATCCAATCGGCACTGGAGCAGAGAACTTCGGCTTCTCCGCCATTATGGAAATAAAACACACGCGTATGTTCGAGAAAACGCCCCAATACAGAGCGCACCCGAATATTTTCTGAAATGCCTTTGATGCCAGGGCGCAAACAACAAATACCACGTACAATTAAATCAATTTTCACACCTGCTTGTGATGCTTGATAAAGAGCTTGAATGACTTTGGGCTCCTCTAAGCCATTCATTTTAGCAATAATGCGGGCCGTTCCGCCAGCACGTGCATTGGCAGCTTCAAAATTGATGCGCTCAATGATGCCGCTATGTAGAGAAAAGGGCGCCTGTAACATGGTTTTAAGCTTGGAAAGTCGTCCCATGCCTGTAAGTTGCTGGAATACACGGTGGACATCTTCGGTAAGGTCTGGTTCACAGCTAAGTAAGCCAAAATCTGTGTAGAAACGGGTAGTAACCGTGTGGTAATTGCCTGTCCCTAAATGCACATAACGACGCATGCTGCGACCTTCACGGCGAACAATAAGCATCATCTTACAATGGGTTTTATAACCAACCACACCGTAAACAACTTGAACACCTGCGGCGGAAAGACGGTTTGCCAATGTAATATTGTCTTGTTCATTGAAGCGCGCACGCAATTCAATCACTGCCACAACTTCTTTATTCGCACGTGCAGCTTTGATCAAAGCATCGACAATGGGGGAGTCGGGCACAGCGCGATAAAGCGTTTGTTTGATAGCCAAAACATTGGGATCGGAAGCGGCTTGTTTGAGTAGTTCGACCACAGGCATAAAACTTTGAAAAGGGTGATGAAGCAAAACATTACCATCACGAATGATTTTGAATAAATCGTTATCATCCTTTTTAAATGCAGATGGAATACCAGCTTCAAAAGCAGGGAATTTAAGGTCTGGTCGATCGACTTCATCACACACCAGCGCCATGCGATATAAATTAACGGGACCATGAACTTTATATAAATCAGTGTCTTGAACACCAAATTGTTGTAATAAATAATCGCTAAGCTCTGCGGGGCAATGATTGGAGACTTCCAAGCGCACAGCCTTACCAAAGCGGCGTTCGAGCAATTCACCTGCAATAGCTTGTTTCAAGTCGCTTAACTCTTCATCAACATCCATCTCACTGTTGCGGGTGATGCGGAATTGGTGGCAGTATTTAATCTTCATGCCAGGAAATAAATCATCGACATGGGCATGAATAATGGATGAAAGGAACACGTAGTTATGCTCCGATGTCGCAATATCATCAGGCAAACGAATCATACGAGGTAAAGAGCGTGGTGCTTGCACAATGGCGTAACTTGATTCACGCCCAAAGGCATCCTTACCTTCAAGAGCAATCATAAAATTAAGAATTTTACTTAATAAACGTGGAAAAGGGTGGGCAGGGTCAAGACCAATAGGTGTTAGTAGTGGCAATAACTCGCGTTTGAAAAACTTATGAATCCAGTTTTGTTGTTCTTCAGTCCATTCAGCACGGTGTAAAAAATGTATGCCTTCCTCACGCATATTGGGAAGCAAGTCATTGTTAAGAATCTGGTATTGCTGCTCTACCAATTCACTGACTTGTGCCCTCACACGGTGTAAAATTTCACTCGAATTCAGTCCATCAGCTCCAACTTGTACAGAGCCCATAGCAACTTTTTGTTTTTGAATGGCAACACGTACTTCAAAAAACTCATCCATATTGGATGTACAGATACAAAGAAACCGCAAACGTTCAAGCAGTGGGACATTTGTATCTTCTGCCATAGCAAGCACACGACGGTTAAATTCAAGCATGCTTAAATCTCTATTGATATAAAGGTCAGGGTGATCCAGTGCCATGGTTTCTATAGTTTCGATGGTGTTCAAATGATATTCCTTTGTTGTATCAGCTTTCGTCGCCAGCCAAAATTTTAGCAGCAGCTTTATGATCTACATGGCGAATATCATGCCCGTACTCCATATAAATTACCATTTCTGCAATGTTGGTGGCATGGGCTGAAATACGTTCAAGATTCTTGGCAGCATCTGAGAGAATGATTGAGCCGCTAATGCTACGAGGGTCTTCCATCATATAGGTAAGCAGCTCACGGTACATGCGCTTATATAGTTTATCAATTTTTACATCTTTTTGAATCACAGTCATGGCTAAATTGCTATCACTACGAGAAAATGCATCCAAGGCGCGTTGTACTTGCTTTTGAACCTTCTCACCCATGGTGTCGAGATTTGAAAAGTTTCGTGGTGGAGATTCTTCCGATTGAATCATACCCTTGGCAATACTTGCCGCCAGATCACCAATACGTTCAAGATCTGTAACGACCTTGATAATGGCTAAAATAAAGCGTAAATCACCAGCAGCAGGCTGGCGACGCACCAGAATATCACGGGTCATTTCATCACATTGAACTTCCAAGGCATTGATAGCACGGTCGCGTTCGATGGTTTTTAAGGCAAGTTTCTCATCTTGCTCAAGCATAGATGTTACAGCATGCCCAATAGCACGTTCAACAAGCCCGCCCATTGAAAGTACGTGCTCTTTAAGTTGTACCAATTCTTCATCAAAACGTTTCATGGTATGTTGCATGGTTTCTCCTTCATGCTGATGTTATCATGCTTATGCCTAGTACGAGAGTATAGCATAAAATACAGTTATAAGTCTTATGTGTTAGCCGAAACGACCTGTAATATAATCTTCAGTTTGTTGCTCTTTTGGTTTGGTGAAAATATCGCGAGTATCGCCAAATTCAATCAGTTTTCCCATATAGAAGAAAGCGGTATTATCTGAAACACGTGCAGCCTGTTGCATGCTGTGCGTCACAATAATAATGGTGAACTCTTTTTTAAGCTCGTCAATCAACTCTTCAATTTTAGCCGTAGCAATAGGGTCAAGTGCTGAGCAAGGCTCATCCATAAGGATAATTTCAGGCTTCACTGCAATAGTGCGCGCAATACATAGGCGCTGTTGCTGACCACCCGATAGGGCAGTGCCTGGTTCTTGAAGTTTGTCTTTCACTTCATTCCATAGACCCGCACGGGTTAAGGAATATTCGACCAACTCATCCATTTTAGCACCATCGCTCACAATACCGTGAATACGTGGAGCATAAGCAACATTTTCATAAATAGTTTTTGGAAAAGGGTTGGGTTTTTGAAAAACCATACCAATACGGGCACGAAGTTGTACTACATCAATATCGGCATCGTAGATGTTTTTAGCATCAACCAGTATATCACCCTCGATACGGCAGTGAGGGATGCGATCATTCATGCGATTCAAGCAGCGTAATAATGTTGATTTACCGCACCCTGAAGGTCCAATAAATGATGTTACTTTATTATGTTCAATTTCCAAATCAATGCCGTGCAATGCTTGGGCATCTTTATACCAAAGCTTTAGGTCGCGGATAGAAATGTTTTTAGAAGAAGTCATGTGTTACCCTTTACCAAGTTTTTTGTGTGCGGTTGCGTAGCCAAACTGCCACAGCATTGAGTGAGAGAAGCACTGTTAGCAATACAAGAATACCCGCCGCAGTGCGCTCTTCAAAGGCGCGAATAGACTCAGATGACCATGTGTAAATTTGAGCTGGAAGCACCGTTGTGGCATCAAATATGCCGCTTGGAGCCTCTGGAATATAAGCCATCATGCCAACAATTAATAATGGTGCAGTTTCACCCATAGCCTGGGCTAAACCAATAATACTACCTGTTAAAATACCAGGAAATGCCAACGGCAATACATGGTGCCAGACGGTTTGTAAATTTGATGCGCCCAAGCCATAAGCAGCATCCCGAATGCTATCGGGAATAGAGCGCAGGGCAGCACGGGTGGTGATAATGATGACGGGTAAAGTCATCAGTGCCAACGTTAAACCACCTGCCAATGCGGATGAGCGGGGAACGCCAGCAATGTTGATGAACACTGCCAAGCCTAATAAACCGTACAGAATAGATGGAATGGCAGCAAGATTATTAATATTTACTTCAAGCATCTGAGTCCAGCGATTATCAGGCGCAAACTCTTCAAGAAATATTGCTGTCATCACACCAATGGGGACGGCAACTGCCATCGTAATCAATAGAACCAAAATAGAGCCAACAGCAGCGGCTAGGACACCCGCAGTTTCAGCCATCTTTGAATCACCATGGGTGAAGAAGAGGGTGTTGAAACGCAGCTCTATTTTCTTTTCTTTTAACATCTGATCAACATGAGGGCGGTACTTGCTTTTCAAACCGTGCCCATCATGACCTTTGATATATTGATCCACCCGATAACTGGCAAGCACCCATGTATGCTCAGTTGTGCCAAGCAACTCAGGATGTTCTAAAAGTTTTTTAGGTAATGTGCGCAGGTATGAGCGGCTTACCAAGTAACGGTACTGACGTGTAATAGCTTTGTTGTAGTTATCTTTAACATCGGCATTATAACTAATAGGCACTTGGATATAAGCCTGCTCGTATGCAGGCATTGCTTTGCCAATAATATCAACAAAGAAAAATGCCAAGAATGCTAAAGCAAAAGCAATCGCTGCCATGCCATAATATTTAAAGCGGCGATCAGCACGATGGCGACGTTGTAGTCGCTTGTTGTACTCCATGCTATGGCTCATTTATTCATACCTCTGGCGGAATTTTCGTATTATAATGGTTGAAACAATATTTAAAATGAGTGTTACGGTGAGCAGTACCAAACCAAGAGCAAATGCAGCCAAGGTAAATGCAGAATCAAATTCTTGGTCACCTGTGAGTGCCTCAACAATTTTCACAGTTACGGTGGTCATGCCTTCGAGTGGGTTGGCGGTTAAGTTGGGGCGTAAGCCTGCCGCCATGACTACAATCATGGTCTCACCAATAGCACGTGATGCACCCAATAAAAAAGCAGCTACAATACCTGGCAGAGCAGCAGGTAAAACAATATGGCGGATGGTCTCAGAATGGGTGGTTCCCAATGCCAAAGAGCCATCTCGCATAGGTTGAGGCACGGCACGAATCACATCATCAGAGAGCGATGATATAAATGGGATGATCATAATGCCCATGATAATGCCAGGGGTCAGGGCATTGGTGTAATCGGCATGTAAACCCACAGCATTGGCAGCTTCCACGACCAAAGGACTAATGGTGATTGCAGCAAAAAAGCCGTAAACAACGGTAGGGATACCTGCAAGGATTTCCAACAATGGTTTCAAACGATTGCGCCATGTATGGCTGGCATATTCAGACATATAAATAGCTGCAAACAGACCAATAGGAACAGCGACCAGCATAGCAATGCCTGTAATCATAAAGGTGCCAGCAAAGATAGGAAGCGAACCAAACTCAGGTACAGATGCTTCATCTCCACGGCCTGCGCCAATTAAGAATGCAGTATCAGGATTCCAAACTGTGCCTGTAATGAAATCCCAAAAGGATATGATGTTAAAGAAACGAATGGATTCAAAAATAACTGAAAATACAATGCCGAGTGTTGTTAAAATTGAAATCATGGCAGCAATAAAGAGCAGAACTGCCATGGCTTTTTCGACAGGCTGGCGGGCACGAAACTCATGTTTGATATGCTTCAAAGCGAACCACAAGCTCAGCCCACCCAGTGCAAAGGCCGTGCCTATGATCATGATGCCGGGCACTTGTAGTAGATTAAACATAGATAAAACAGAACAGACAATGCCTACAATTAAAGCGGGGCTGGCAAATTTAATGACTGCATACCAGCCATAAAAACCAGGGCGGGAATGTAGAAATCCATGTTCCTTTTCGAGTCCATGGGCTTTTTGTCGTGCAAATAAAAATACCATCAAGGATAAAGGAAGCAAGCCTGTAGCAAACCAGAAAAATATGTTAGCAGTGGTCATAAAAGCCCGAACTCCATAGTTTAATTATTGTGAAATATTTCCATCATTATTTCTTTTGCAGCACTCTAAGTTATGGTTTATGTCATGAAAAGCGTTGCTGTGATATGAGGATGATATATTTTATTCGTAAAATCTTTTTATATAATGCTTTATAAGAAAGCGAGATATAAAAAAACTTCATTTGTGAGGGCTAATAAAAAAGGTCAGGGCATTATCGCCCTGACCTTTTTGTGTGCGGTTAAAACGATTTAGTGTTTCTTTTTGAAATCACCAGCAGTCAAGTTAGTCAATGCTTTCAAGTTCGAACGATAACGTGCACGTTCTGCTGTTGGCAATGGGATCAAACCAATTTCAGTACATTCGCCTTCATCACCAATCATTTGTTCAGACATAAACAAGTTAGCATACTCCATCATGCCTGGAACTTTGCTAATGTGTGATTTCTTGATGTAGAAATACAATGAACGAGCCAATGGGTAAGAGTGATCAGCAATCGTTGTTGGTGTTGGAGAAATGTGACCAATGGTTGCAGCTGCAATGCTATCGCTGTTTTCTTCTAAATAGCTATAACCAAAGATACCCAAGGCTTCTGTATCACGTGCAAGCTTTTGAACGATTAGGTTGTCATTTTCACCAGAAGGGATGTACACACCATCAGTACGGATTTTGTGGTATTTCTTATACTTCTTGTTTTTCTTTTTATCAGCTTTATACAATTTTGTATAAGTGTCGATATGTTTGGTCAAATG
>CAYPXU010000027.1:0-14901 GCA_964414875.1 uncultured Zetaproteobacteria bacterium
CATGCCCAGTTAATGTTCGTGTTGTTATTTCCAATAAGGTGGATGCACCTGCATTGCGTATTGCACGTGATGCAGGTGTTGAAACTGTTCTTTTTATTAATCCTAAAGATTATCAAGATCGCACTGCTTATGATAAAGCCTGTGCCGATGTCATTGAAAATGCCAACTGCCAGTGGATTGTTTTGGCTGGTTATATGCGCATTCTTTCCTCTTTTTTTGTAAATCATTTTCTCAACCGTATTATCAATATACATCCTTCGTTATTGCCTGCATTTGCGGGAGCCGACGGTGTGGGCGATGCCCTAGCTTATGGTGTGAAAGTGGCTGGCTGCACGGTTCATTTGGTTAATGAAGAGGTGGATGGCGGCGCCATTCTTGCGCAAGCTGTTGTAGCCGTATTGGATGATGATGACAGGGATTCTTTACATCAACGTATTCAGGCAGAGGAATATAAATTATATCCTCAAACGTTATCGCGTATGGTGGAGCAAGGGTTCTCTATACAAGGCCGGCGTATTCTCTGGCATACTTGATAAGCATAAGTTGTCCTGGTAGTTGTTATCAGAGTGCGTTTAAAGCGTGGTGTATTTCAGGAAGCATGCGCCGAACACATTCTTTTCCTTCATGGATAGCTTCATGTGCTTTGTAAAATTCTAATAAACCAATATGTGAAAGCTTTGGCGACAGCAAGACATCTGGGGGGTCACCAGCCATACGGCTTCTGGTAATCCTGTCCTGAACAATATTGATAGAACCCGCGATAGCTTCAAATACGCTTGGCGGCTGATTTTCAGTTTTTATTGTAAAGATTGAACCTGCGTATTCTGAAACCAAATCAGCAATTTTATCGACAACACCAGCCTGCTGAGCGGCTTTATTTTTTTGTGAGTGCCTACCGACAATATCACCGTTTAGGTTTACTGCGATCACAATATCGGCTCCTAGAGCCCGGCAAAGCGAAACAGGGATAGGGTTAACCAGACCACCATCGATAAGCCATTTATTGTCATGTCTGATAGCAGGGAATAATCCTGGCAGCGAAATAGATGACCACACAGCTTCCAGAACAGACCCTGTTGTTAGCCATATTTCCCTACCTGTTTCCAGCTCTGTGGCAACAGTCGCATATTGTTTGTGAAGTGCATTAATTTGTGCGTTATCACTGGCAACATATTTGTTTAAAAAATGATGCAGCCTTTCTGTATTGACGAAACCATTTAATGATGTGTTAATTTCAAGGAACTTGGCGGTATCAAGCTTGCTGAGTGAGCATACCCAGCTTTCTAATTTATCAAGGTTATTGGATGCATAAGATGCTCCAACCAATGCGCCGATGGATGTACCGCATACAATATCTGGGTGGATGTCCAGTTCAGCCAGTGCGTTAATGACACCGATATGTGACCAGCCACGGGATGAGCCACTGCCAAGAGCTAAACCAATTTTCACTGTAGCCTCCCTTTGTTTGCAGACTTTATGATGCAGCTTGGGGATAAGTTGTAGGCAATAAGTATGGCAGTATAGGGTTTGTTAGTGTTTTTAGCGAACAGCAAAGCTTAGGGCTTCGCCTGGCTCATGTCCCAATGTGAATACACTATGCCAAACACAGTTGTCTAAGTCTCGTTGCGGCAGCATTAATATATCACCTGCCTGCAAGTGATGGCTATAGCCTTTATCAATTAAATAACGGATAAAATCAGGGTTTTGGTCAATCAATGCTTCAACCAACTCATGGTCTTGCTCTTCCATATAATCGGATAATTGTTCGCGATTTTGAATGAGTGTTTTTAAGCCATCACTGACAGGGTTATTTTGTGAAAAAACAATGATTTCATTGATTAATAACTGCTTCTCCAAAGCCAGCCAAAAGGTTGCTCCGCTTAGTTGGGCAAAAACAACACCTGCATGACCGCGCTCTACATCGTGATGAAATTGAGCTCCGCCATTGGGGGCATTAAAATAGACAATGCGCTCCACAAATTGAGGCTCATTGCCTAAAATTTCTTTTAAAAGAGCTAGAATTTCAGTGTTTTTGGTAATAATAGAAGATTCTGGAAATATCCTTTCACAAAGCTCGCCAGCCCAGTGTTGACGCTCAGGGGCTGCGGCAACATCTTCAAAGCCTTCCATGCCAAACGAAAAGCGAAAGCGCAGCGAGGCATCTTCGTCATGAAACGATAACCATGATGCCTTACACCATAAATCTTCGGCACATGTTTCGCCATTTTGTTCAACATCAAAATAGACCTTTTCAATGCCTTGTTCATCGTGTTCTTCTGCCGAGGATGCCAATAAGGCAAATTCAGGCTGTAGGCGCTCGCAGATAGCACTCTCTTCAAATATTTCGGCGAGCTCTGCACCCTCAAGCATGACTTCCATCATTTGATGGGCTTTTTGAATGTGGTTGTTATGCTTTTGTATGTCATCCAGACCTATAGCCGGTATCACAATGGACTTATCGGCCTGCCATGCCTCAATGACTTGTTGTTTGGAGGGTGTGCTTTGTGTGGGAGCGGTGGTGATGTTGCCTAACTCAAAACCACGGCGTTGTAAAAGATGCTTCTGTGTCATGATTTATATCCGCTTTAATTTTAAGGCTTCAAAAACTTCGTCGGCATGAAAGGAAGAACGTACCAAAGCACCTGAAGCAACCATGCCGAAGCCTTTTTTCTCAGCTAGGTATTTAAGCTCATCAAATTCATCAGGTGTCCAATATTTCATGACAGGATGATGTTTCTCGCTGGGGCGTAAATACTGACCAATCGTTAGAATATCGATGCCAGCTTCACGCATATCATCCAATACCTGTAGGATTTCATCACGTTCTTCGCCCAAACCAACCATTAAACCTGATTTTGTAACGATATTGCTATCAAGCTCTTTAGCTCGCTGTAATAAACGCAAGGATGTGTAATAACGCGCGCCAGGGCGAACAGAGCGATAGAGACGTGGCACTGTTTCAAGATTATGGTTAAAAATATCAGGTTTGGCATCCATGATCGTATTTAAACAGCTTGATGGTTTGCGCTGAAAATCAGGCGTTAAAATTTCAATGGTAACTTCAGGTTGGCGGGCTTTTAGCTCGCGAATAACGGTTGCATAATGCCCTGCACCGCCATCTTTTAAGTCATCTCTATCCACTGATGTAATCACCACATGTTTTAAACCAATTTGTGCGACGGCTTTGGCAAGGTTGATGGCTTCATTAGGATCAACAGCATCGGGTTTGCCCGTTGCAACATCACAAAAGGCACAGGTTCGTGTGCAAACACGCCCAAGAATCATAAATGTGGCAGAGCCTTGTTTCCAGCAGCTGCCAATATTGGGGCAAGACGCTTCTTCACAGACGGTGTTTAAATTTAACTCACGCATCATTTTGGTGATTTTTTTGTATTCGGAAGACATGGGAGCACGCACTTTTAACCATGCTGGTTTGCCGATCATTGGCTCACCTTGTGATTGGGTGCTTTTTTCAATTTGTATAGGAATAACTTTGCGACTCATTCGCGAAGCATAACGTGAATATGATAAAACGGGTATAACTTAGCGTATATGAATGTTAATTTTGAAGGATTTAGCCTTCTTTCACAAACAAAGTGATACGGCGATTTTTTTCGCTCTAGGCTTAACCACCTAGTTGCTGGCTATGTCGCTCGATATCATTTTTTAATGTTTCCAAAAGCTCTTTGCGGCTTGAGGAGGCAACGGTATCTGCAGATATAAAGGGTAAAAACCGTACGGTAATTGTACCTGGTTTTTTAATAAAACCGCGCTTTGGCCAATATAAAGCGGCATTGTGAGCCATGGGTAAAATGCCGACACCTGCTTTTTGAGCTAGCACAATACCACCCGCTTTATAATCGCCAGACTCACCAATATTGGAACGTGTTCCTTCGGGAAAAATCACGACCCACTTACCTTCTTTTAATAAAGCAGAGCCATCTGTATTCACCTGTTTGATAGCTTGGCGTGGATTGCCGCGACGAATGCCAATGGTTTTTATTGCCCATAAAGCCCAGCCAAATATCGGAATATAAAACAACTCGCGTTTAAGAATCCAGACATAGGGTGGAATCAATAGCGGCATAATAATGGTTTCAAAAGCAGATTGGTGTTTTGCCATAACAACACAAGCTTCATTGGGAAAGTGCTCTTGCCCTTCAATGCGAAGTTTTATACCACATAAATAACGAGCCAGAAACAAGATACTTTTTGACCATAATTTTGCCCAAAACCAAGCTGCAGGGAGACCAAATAAGCGAAACAATAACAATAAAGGGGAGATGGTGAATGTGACGATAAAAACACAGAAGTTAAAGAGGGCTGAACGTAAAAATAGCATGTTAATGTTTCAATATACTGCATACAGCAGCTTCTAAATCTGGGTATGATTGAACCTGGGAATCATGCAAACGGGCTTTGGCAAGAATATCCGTAGCATCACCATAACCACTTTGTACGAGTATGCCTGAAACGTTTGCCGCCCATGCCGCTTGCATATCGCGCAAAGAATCGCCAATCATATAAACACTTTGTGCTTCATTGCTAAGCTTTAGAGCTGCCAATGATTCAAACACCATGCCTGGTAAGGGCTTGCGGCATGCGCAGCCATCATTTGGTGCGTGTGGACAATATGCAACGTGATCAATGCGCCCGCCCAAGGCTTCAATAGACAATAACATTTTGGCATGAATATTTTGGAAGGTTGTATGATCTAGCATGCCGCGCCCAACGGCTGATTGATTGCTGACGATTGCCACAGAAATGTCAGCTTTTGTAAGTTTGGCAATAGCTTCCAAGCTACCTGGGATTGGTCGCCATTGTTCAGGGCTTAAAATATAATCGGGAGAATCGAAATTAATCACGCCATCGCGATCAAGTAAGATTGCTTTGGGTAATATATTTTTTGAAGTGAGCATGCCATACATTAGCATGAAATAACTTCATGTTAATATGCTAGCAACTTTTAGGTACAAGGGGGAAGAAGATATTAGCTTAGTGGGCTGCTGGGTCTTTGCCATGGGATATTACCTTTTGATTCAATGCCAACACGCATAACAATAGCCAATGCACCAAGCATGGTTAAAAGAGCTGAACCGCCATAACTGATAAAGGGTAGAGGCACACCAACAACGGGTAATATGCCAGATACCATACCAATATTTACAAATGCATAAAGCATGAAAATTGATGCAATACCTGTGCTAAGCAATGCACCAAATCGGCTATGGGCATGGGCTGCAATGGTTAACATGCGTGAAATCAGTACGCCATAGAGTATGAGTAATAACGTAACAGCAATCAAACCGCCTTCTTCAGCCAAGATGGCAAAAATAAAGTCGGTATGCTGTTCTGGTAAAAAGTGTAGTCGTCCTTGTGTTCCTTCAAGGTAGCCTTTGCCCCAAAAACCACCTGAGCCAATGGCAATAGATGATTGAATAACATGGTAACCAGACCCCAGCGGGTCACTTTGTGGATCAAAAAATGTTAAAACACGCTGTTTTTGATAGCTATGCATATTATGCCATAATACATATAATACTGCTGGGCTTGCGGCGACTGCGTAAAGTATCCAGCGCCATGCAAAACCCGATGCAATAAGCATGGCAACGGCGGCAAAGAGTAATACCAAGGTTGTGCCCAAGTCGGGCTGAATAACAATCAATGCAGCTGGTACAATGCTCATCATCAAGGGCACAAGAAAATTTACCCATGTATTGGGTTCACGCGATGCAAACCAATGGGCAAGCATTAACATCAAAGCCCATTTCATCATTTCAGAAGGTTGAAATGCAACCACGCCCAAGTCCAGCCAGCGTCTGGCACCCATGTGAACATCGCCGATAAGTGGAACCAGTGCCAAGCCTAAAAGTGCCAAAAGGTATGCAGGCCATGCCAATAAACCCATAAGCCGCAAAGGTACAAAACAAATACATAGAAATCCGAGTAAACCTATGCACCAAAAAACAACTTGCTTCTGAAACACTGCAATATCACCCTCATGTACAGCTGCATATAAGACAAATAAACTCAAAATGAATAAACTTAATAAGCAGATGATTAAGGTCTTATCCATACGGCGTAACACAGAGATCATGGTTTTGACTCCTCTGCTAGCTCTTTAACCATGGCTTTAGCAATAGGCCCAGCCGCACTTCCGCCATGCCCGCCATGTTCAACGATGATAGCAAATGCAATTTTTGGATTTTTATAGGGGGCGTAGCCCATAAACCAAGCGTGATCTTTATGTTTATCTATCTCTGGGGCTCGATCAAGCTTGTGGTCATCATTTTGTGACATGGATATAACTTGAGCTGTACCTGTTTTTCCTGCAATTTTCCAAGCGGCATGGCGTAGGCGATAATAGGCTGTTCCGCCAGGTTTGTTGGCAACAGCATACATCGACTCTTGTATACGTTGTAAATATTCAGGTTTTATATCTACATGGCGAATGATTTCAGGCTCTTTGCCTGCTTCCAAGTGCGGGCGTAATATATCACCACCATTGGCAATGGCGGCTGCAAAGCGTGCCATTTGTAAAGGTGTAACGGTTGTTTGACCTTGTCCAATAGCTGTGATCATATTTACACCACGAGACCAGTGGCGTTCTCGACCATTGTGAAGGTGTTGCATATTTGAGGCTAAATGCCCACGTGATTCAGGCGGAAGCGGCACCCCAGTAGCTTCACCAAAGCCCCACAAGCGAGCTTCATCACTCAGGTTTTGCATGCCGAGTTGGTCTCCAAGCTCGTAAAAATATACATCACAAGAATGCATGATGGCATCATGCATATTTACTTTTTGGTGTCCTCGACGTTTCCAACAACGCATTTTTCGGTCGGCTAACTGTATAAAACCTTTGCATTGGGTGCTTCTGTTTGCCAGAGGGCTATGGTGACGCAATCCTGCAAAACTGGAAACAAGCTTCCATGTTGAGGCGGGTGGGTAAGCCGCCTGCGTAGTGCGGTTTAGAAGAGGGCGTTGGTCATCATTTAACCATGCTTGCCACTGTTTCTGCTCTAGCCCCAGCGTGAACTGATTGGTATCAATGCCCGGTGTACTTAATAAAGTCAGTACCTCGCCACTATGTATATCTAGGACAACAACAGCACCTGTACGTTTACCCATTACTTTAGCAGCGACTTCTTGAAGCCGCACATTAAGACTTAAACGTATATCTTGCCCCATGGTTGATGGTTGTTGTTGTAATACGGCAATGCGTCGTCCATGTGCATCGACCTCTTCTTGCTGGCTGCCCAAGGTGCCATGCAAACGTTTCTCAAAAGAACGTTCCAAACCACTTCTACCAATATATTCACTGCGTAAGTAACCCTTCTCAAGATCGTTGTTTCGAGCCAAGGATAAATAACCAATAATATGAGATGTGAGTTCTTTGTAGGGATAAAATCGATGCGTCCCTGCTTGTACATCTAAGCCAGGGAAACGGTGTAAATGCGCGGATAATGGCGCAACCTGTTGCCATGTTAGCTTGTCATTGAGCAGTACAGGACGATCTTTTCGCGAACGTTTGATACGCTTCTTAATGCGCTTTACTTGATTGGGTGTCCACTGCATCATGGATGTTAATTGTGTCATCAGTGCACCCATATCCTCAATACGTTCAGGAATCATGGTTAAGCGATAGGAGATATGATTAACGGCTAAGCCAGTACCAAAACGATCGGTGATGGTGCCGCGTGTTGGTAAAATAGGCACAACATTTAGGCGATTATTCTCAGCTTGAAGCATAAGCCCTTCATGTTGTAAAAGCTGTAGGTTGACCATGCGTAATAAAAGAATAAATAGCAGTACAAATATGCTAAGCTGAAAGAACCACATACGCCCTTCAAAGCGTTGCCGAATATCAAGCTGGCTGAACATATAGGCGCGCAATAAAATGCCAAAGAACAAGGCATAATAATAAGGTTAACAGGCAAGAAGCAAGACTCCAGCCTGCAAAAAATAGTGATGAGATGACGACGAACATGGCAAAAATACGCTGTAAAAGGCTCGCGCCAATTTGTGCATCACTCCAAGTGATAATGATAGGGGTGATTAATATCCATGGCAGGCTGATAAAGAGAGACCAGTGTAGAATTAAATCATGAACACCTGTGGCTAATGAAACAAACAACCAGTTTCCACGGTGTGCTAGTAGTGCTGCTAATAATAGTGCCAAGGACCAGTCGGGTTGTAAAAATACGCCAGAAAAACCCAAATTAAAGATGATGCCAATCAGGCATAGCAACAATAAGAGAGGGATGCTCATGGCGCAGGTGAATCAGTGCGTGAGGCAATAGCAAGCCAATTATCGCGCTGCCAATGTGCTATAGGTTTTGCTTCGATACGTGCAAAGATACGTCCTTTTAAAGCTTCAATGTGCGTAATGCGAGCTACCGAAATGCCAGGTGGGAATACGCCGCCTGCACCACTGGTTTGTAAAATAGATCCGATAGCCGGTGCTTGATCCAAAGGGATAAAATCGACAAGTAAATGATCCCCTTGCCCACGAATCAATGCCGCCAAGGGTGAGCCTGGTATCGTGACAGGAACAGCCAATGAAGCATCAAGAATGGTGCGAACGACAGCAGACTCCGCATGGCTTTTATCAACCAGTCCGACCAAGCCAGAACTGGATACAACGACATCATCGGGTTTGCTTTGAACCTGTAAGATTAAACGCTGACTCTTTTTATCAGGGCTTCGCCCCAAAACCTGAGCTGCACGCCATGTATAACCATGAATATTGGTGATTTTAAGCAGCTTTCTTAATTGCGTATTTTCTTCAGCTAGGCTTTTCCCCTGTTGAATAAGTGCTGTTTGTTGTGCCAGTAAATCTTGTGTTGCGATTAATTTCGTCTGCAATTCATCACGGTCTTGCAGCCATAGTTCGCTATCATGCCACCAACGAGATGGGGCATGTAATGTGGAAATAAGTGGTGATAAAGCAAGTGTAATGTATTGACCTATGGGCATTCGTTGGAAAGAGAGAATAACTACAAATACTACCAAACCCAAAACAACACGCCAAAGTATATGGCGACGTAGCATTTTATTCCTCGAAGAGAACACCTCGCATACGGTCGAGCTCTTCAAGCACGCGTCCGCTGCCCAGCACTACACAATGTAAAGGATTATCGGCAATCGTAACTGGCAAGCCTGTTTCTTCGCGTAACAATTGATCCAAGCCCACCAGTAATGCACCACCACCTGTTAATATAATGCCTTTATCAACAATATCAGCTGCCAACTCTGGAGGTGTGCGTTCTAAGCAGACTCGTACGCCATCAACAATGGCATTTACGGATTCAGTTAATGCTTCAAGGATTTCGGAATCGTCTAATAATAGGTTTTTTGGTATGCCATTGATTAAATCACGCCCTTTGACTTCCATTTCTCGACGTTCTTCTTGTGGGTAGGCGCTACCCAATTGCATTTTAATTTTTTCTGCCGTGGGGGCTCCAACAAGCAAGCTATATTTACGGCGTAAATGATTGATGATGGCATCATCCATTTTGTCACCACCAACACGAACAGAGCGTGAATATACGATGCCACCGTAACTGATGACCGCGATTTCAGACGTGCCGCCGCCAATATCCACAACCATGGATCCAGATGCTTCAGTGACAGGTAAGTCGGCACCAATGGATGCTGCCATTGGCTCTTCAATCAAATACACTTCACGTGCTCCCGCAGACAAAGCGGACTCGCGAATAGCGCGACGTTCCACGGGTGTTGAGCCATAAGGTACGCAAATAACAATACGTGGAGCCAAGCCCCAAGAACGTTTATGCACTTTGCGAATAAATTGTTTTAACATTTCTTCTGTAATGACGAAGTCAGCAATCACGCCGTCTTTTAGTGGGCGAATAGCAGAAATAGAGTCTGGGGTACGCCCTAGCATGCGCTTGGCCTCTGTGCCTACAGCCAAAACCTTGCGATTTTTGCGACCTCCACCTTCATAAACAGCAACAACGGATGGTTCGTTTAGAACAATGCCTTCGCCTCGAACATAGATCAGCGTATTAGCTGTGCCTAGGTCAATTGAAATATCGCGAGAAAAAATACCAAAAATCTTTTGTAACATAATGAGCAACCTATATGGGGAAATATCTGGCTAGCATAATTGCCTAACCTGCTAAGGTAAAGTATAGCCTTATAAACGGCGGTATGTGACAGGGCACGCTGTAAGTGTGTGGACTTCGTTTAAGCGTTCTATTTCTCCGCCAATCACCCAGATGAGAGCTGCTGTAGGCGCCAATCATAGACTGCTGTGAAGGCTATGACTTGCTGTACATAACGACGAGTTTCGTTAAAGGGTATGAGTTCTACCCAAATATCCATGTTGTTGATGGATGTTTGTTTTTGCCAGCGTTTAACTCGTGTTGGACCGGCATTATATGCTGCAATGGCTAAAGCAGGTTGATTATCAAAGCGTTTTAATAGGTCGGCTAAATACAAAGAACCAAGTTGAATGTTGATGGGAGGCAGGAAAAGTTCTTGTTTAGGGACTTTGCCAAGCCCAGATTTTTTTGAAATATAATCCGCTGTTGTTGGCATTAACTGCATCAAGCCGCGTGCGCCTCGGTGTGATACAGCATGGCTATTAAATACCGACTCTTGCCGAATAACACTCCAAATAAGTGAGTTTTTCACGCCCGTTTGTTTGGCAATGTGCTGCACATCATCCAAATAGCCCAAGGGGAAACGCAAGCTAAGTGCATCATATGCCCCTGTACGTGTCGCTGCCTGAATTGTTCGATCATACCAGCCCCAAGAAGCGGCTAATTGTAGTGCTTGCAACCATGTTTGCTGTGATGCATTGCGCAAACCTTGATTCCATTCACGGCTTGCCTTGCCTGCTTCATGCAGTTGAAACCATTCATAGGCTCTTTGAATATAAGCTTGTTTTTTTAAATCGCTGAATGATGATGTTTTTATAGGTTTGGCAGCCATATTATACGTTTCACCCAAGCGGTCAGCACTTAAGAAGCTATAATAACCACGGCCAACAGCTATTTGTTCGAACAATAATTTGGCAGCGGTGTTTTGCTTCAATGCTTGCAGGGCATGGGCTTGCCAATACATCCAGCGGCTTGCCAATTGTTGTGATTCAGGCATGGTTTGAATAGCTGCAATGGTTTGCGACCATTTTTGTTGCAATAATAATATGCGCACGTGCCAAGCTCGTGTTTCATTGTTTTGTAGGTTGGCACTAAGGCTAGCCAGCCATGTTGCGGCTTGTAGATTATGCTGCTTGGCAGCTCGCAAGGCAATTTTTCGCTGTAAATATCCAAATTGTTTGGCGGTTAAAGACTCTTTTAAGCCCTTCAGCTGCTGCCAAGAAGCCTCAATGTTGAAAGCAGATAGACGGCGCAGTGTATCTTTGATGATAGGGTATAGCAGTTTATTTTCAGGTGAGTATTTGTGAATATTCTGCAATCCAAGCTCAGGTTTCTTCTGTGCATATTGCCAGAGCTTTAGAAGTTTTTGTTCCTGATTAGATAATAAGTCTTGAAGTGCATGCACACTTTTCCATTTACCACGTTTGGCAAAATAGATGATGCGCGCATAGGAGGCTTTGGCATTAGGAAAACCAGCGTCTTTCCATGCAGGGTATAGAAATGGTATGGCATACGTATGAATTTCTTCGCCTTTACGCCATTGCTTGGATAATAATTTAAAGGCGAGTTTTTTATCTCCATTGTACCAAGCTGAACGTAAGGATATTTTTGGAAACCTCTGCGTAGCATTATTGATAAGTTTTAATTGTGTAGCGACATGTGGCCATTGCCCACGCTCGGATAAATTCTTCATCCATGCGATACGCAAGTCGATTACTTCAGGAATATCGTGATGCTGGCTGAGCGCTTGTTCGACTAGGGTATCATTGTTGTTAGCGAGGGCTTGATGAGCTTGCCAGATGTCTAGGTAGGGGGTTAATGGGTATGTTTGAAGTTTATTGCGAAGCTCTTGAAATGTTTTTATGTCATTGTTTTTTAGAGCTTGGCGCGCTTCTGTGAAATAAGTGCGTTGTAGATCAATATTTATATGCTCAGAAGCCTCAGCGGAGATGATAGAAAAGAGCACAGTTCCCAGTAGGTACGGGATGTTTCGTCCAAAACTCTGGAGTAGTCTACTTATCATCTGGCATACTTTATATAAAAAAACCTAAAGAAGCTTGTAACTAATTTGGAGGGGCATTTTTTAGAGTTCGCCGTCTTGGGGTCAAAGTTGCGCTTTATCGTAAGCTTCTATCAAAGCTAGAGGGTGGCACTGTATCACCGATACCAAATAAGCATCAACTTCCAGAATGAGAAAGCTTCCATGATGGGAGTAGGCTGAAGTTTTTTTATGGAAATGAGCCGAGGCTACGGCGTAAGCTATTCCTTCTAATATGGGTAATAAATGTTGATATTCAAGTTGCTTCCATATTGGAAAAGGCTGTAAGTGGCATATTCATCTGCAACCTGCTACTGTGTAAGATAGCTGGTCTTAAAGGATGGTAATTTCTGATAACCTATCAAGGCGAGTTAAAACTTACGGTTAGCAGGTTACGCATGGGCTTAGTTCATGGGTTTCCGAGAGGTGAAGACAAAGTGAATTTTGTTACTTGTGTAGACAAGCTATTCAACAGCTTATTGATATAAAAAACCATGACAGCA
The DNA here is from genome assembly GCA_964414875.1 of uncultured Zetaproteobacteria bacterium. Lineage (GTDB taxonomy): Bacteria > Pseudomonadota > Zetaproteobacteria > Mariprofundales > Mariprofundaceae. The sequence goes on from CAYPXU010000027.1 coordinate 12,669, forward strand.
TTTGTGCTATCCGATAAGTCGAGATTCTGGCGACTCAACTTCATTGCAGTAGGCGTTGGGGCTGCCACTGGGTACTGGTTGCTGGAATCGCTATTACACAGTAATTATTGGGATAGCATACCATTTTGGCAATCGTTACAAGGTGAACATGATTCGAATGAGCTGTTTATGCGCTTCGTGATCGTTATCATATTATTGATCTTTGGTTACGCTGCGGAAAAAACAAAACAGCATTATATGGGGCTTTCTTCAAAATACATAAAAATTGACCGCCTGCTACGTTTTCTTAGTGAGTGCAATCAGAATGTTCAGCGCCAAACAGAGGAAAATGCTTTGTTCGATGCGGCCTGCAAAGCAGCTGTAGAAGTTGGAGAATTTAGTTTTGCGTGGATAGGCATGAATCGCGGTGATGATTTTGAACTTGCCGCTTGGGCATCTATGGATCCATTACTTTGTGAAGAGATCAAGGTTGGCAGGCTTCAGGATTACGCCTCACTCATCCGCTGTTTGGGTTGTCAGCAAGTGCTTAAGAAAGGTATTAGCGTGCTTTGCGAAATCAGTGAGAAAATGGATTGTGCTGCCCCATGGAAAGAAAATTTTCTCAATAACGGGTGCAGGCACGCTGTTGCCCTGCCGCTCAAAATAGGAGAAAAGACGGTTGGGGTGTTCGAAGTGTATGCGGGTGAAGGTGGTAAGGTGGGCGAAGATGAGCTCTCGATTCTCAATGAAATTGCAGGTGACATATCTGTGGCACTGACAAATTTCGAGTATACTGAACAACAGCGGCGGGCTACAAAGGCTTTAAGAGAAAGCGAAGCGCAAAAATCCGCCATTATCAGCTCGGCTCTGGATGGGATTATTAGCATGGATTGCACGGGTAGAGTTATCGAGTTTAACCCAGCTGCAGAAGAGATGTTTGGCTATAAGCGGAGTGAGGCTATCGGGGAGTTACTTTCTGAAAAAATCATTCCACCCAATATGCGTAAAAAGCATCATGCGGGATTAAAACACTATTTGGAGTCTGGTGAAGGCTCCATCATCGGTACTTGCATTGAGGTTTCAGCCATGCATGCCGACGGCCATGAGTTCCCAACGGAGATGTGTATTGCCCTTGTCCAAGATACGGAGCCAGCAATATTTACGGCAATCATCCGCAATATCACCAAACGTCAAAAAGCGGAGCATGAGCTTCGCAACAAGCTTGAGGAGCTGGAACGATTTCAGAAGGCAACTGTGCGGCGGGAGTTTCGTATCAAGGAGTTGCGCGATGAAATCAAGGCATTAAAGAGTGGCGAGGGTTACAATGGACAATAATATTTTAAGCCACGGCTTGGCAGCCTTTGAGGGTGAGTAGATGAAGCATGAACCTGAATGTGCTGTAAGCCACAAGCAATCACACCAGATAACTGAAGATTCGGCGCCCCTCATGAAGGCGGTTTTTGATAACGCTCTGGTTGGCATCCTGTTGGCAGATATGGCAAGCAAACAGTTTACCACTGGCAACAGCATGATTTGTCAGATGCTTGGATACAGCCTTGATGAGATCAGGGCACTCACCATGGCAGATATCCATCCAGCGGAAAGTCTTCCACATGTGATGGCGCAGTTTGACATGCAGGCGTGTGGCAAAATAACGATGGCTGAAAATATTCCTGTCAAACGAAAGGACGGCTCTGTATTTTTTGCGGATATCCATTCCAATTTCATAGAAATCAATGGAAGAAAGATCATGGTCGGTTTTTTTCGCGACACAACGGAACGCAATGCGGCGGAAGAAGCAATCCATACGCTTATTGAAAGTATGGGAGAAAATATAGGCCAAGCATTCTTTGATGGTGCCATTGATAGCTTGTACAAGTGGACAGGAGCCGAATGCATTTTTATTGCTGAAATTATTGATGGTGAGCAGGTGCAGATATTGGCGATGCAGCTCGACGGAAAGCCTGTTGAAAAGTATAAATATGTCCTATCAGGAACCCCCAGTCATAGCATTGTGGCAAAAGGTTATTGTGCGTACCCTGAGGGTGTAAGTGATCTATTTCCAAATGACAAGTACTTGCTCAATATGCAGGCGGAAGGTTATGTAGGCACGCGGATTAGGGATAAAGAAGGCAATGCCATCGGCATGCTCTGTGCTATCTCCCGCCAAAAACTGGACCTACAGCGAAGGACAAGGGCGGTAGGGCAATCGCATTAAAATTAAGCCTTACCTAATAGTAGTGCCTCCATATAA
>CAYPXU010000028.1:0-14574 GCA_964414875.1 uncultured Zetaproteobacteria bacterium
TCATCTGCCAAGGCAATGCCCATTTGTTCGCCATCTATAGCAAGGCCTTCGATTTCACGGGCAATCACGATTTCACCATTTACATCACCAACCAGCCCTTTCAAAAGCAATTGATCGCCATCAAGGGTCGCAAATGCTGCGATGGGAACTTGGCAGCCGCCTTCTAGGCGCGCTAAGAATGAACGCTCGGCTTTGGTGCGGAGCACTGTTTCTGGGTCATTCATTTGGTCAACAAGCGCATTGATGGCATCATCGTTATCACGGGTTTGAATGCCCAAAGTGCCTTGTGCAACGGCAGGCAGCATCAAATCGGTATCCATGAACTGGTGCATTTTATCAGCCATGCCCATACGGCAAACACCCGCAGCCGCTAAGATTACAGCATCAACTTCTTCGCCGAGCTTGGATAAACGTGTTTGGATATTACCGCGAATAGATACGAATTCAAAACTAGGGTATTTGGATTTTAACTGTGCAATACGGCGCAGACTGGATGTGCCAATTCTTGCCCCTTCTGGCAATGAATCCATATCACCACCTGTAATAGTTGCAATGGCATCACGCGGGTCTTCACGTTTGGGATGGGCGCGAATGGCTGTGCCTGCTGGCAATTCTGTTGGCACATCTTTCATGGAATGCACGGCAATATCAGCACGTCCATCAAGCAGTGCTTCATCAATTTCTTTGGTAAATAAACCTTTGCCACCAACTTGCGCTAATGGGACATCCAAGATCTTGTCGCCCTTGGTTACAATTTTCACCAATTCAGTGGTCACAGTTGGGTCAAGTCTCTGCAATTCGGCTGAAACATATTCAGCTTGCCAAAGAGCTAGGGGTGAGCGACGGGTTGCAATACGGATGTGTGTCATAACTTCTCCAAAGAACAGGGTGCCACACCCTAACGAGCATCGCTTTATCTTAAAAGGATATGTGTTGTAGTACATAGAGAAGTTGAACCTTCCTCTATTGAGCCTCATAGTTCCCGCAGTTTTTAATTACGCTATTATTATTAATAGCTGGAGAGTCTTGTATGAAACGCATTCCTGCACAATCACATCAAGCAACACAAGCCAATGAACTGGTCACGTGTTTGCAAACACGTTTTGTACAAGGACTGGAGAAATTGACCAATCAATTGCATGCTAGACAATCATTTGATGCGGTTGAATGGTTCCGTGATGAGGGTCAACATGGTGGTGGTGTGCGCTACGCAACGGCTGATGGTGATTTGTTTGGGCGCGGTTCGGTCAATGTATCGCAAGTGCATTATGATGAGAATCCAGAGAAAAAACTTGGCTCTGCAACTGCTATTTCCACGATTATTCATCCATGTCATCCGCATGCGCCTTCGGTGCATATTCATATCAGTTGGACTGAGATGAAAAGTGGTGAGGGTTATTGGCGTATGATGGCGGATTTGAATCCGTCAATTGAAAATCCAGAAGCAACACAACAGTTTTTTGATGCCATGAAAGCGGCAGCACCAGCGCAATATGAAGAAGGCTTGGCGCAGGGTGAGCGTTATTTTTATATCCCAGTATTGGAGCGGCACCGTGGTGTTTCACACTTTTATTTGGAACAATATAATAGTGGTGATGCGGATAAGGATCAAGCCTTGGCACAATCGGTCGGTGAAGCTGCGATTGATACATACTTGGCTATTCTTACTGCGGCATTGCAAGAAAATAAGCCTGTAAGCGAAGCGGATAAAGCAACGCAGTTAGCATATCATTCGTTATATTTTTTACAGGTATTAACCTTGGATCGAGGTACAACGACAGGTTTGATGGTGCATAATCAGAATGATATTGGCATTTTGGGTTCACTGCCTGCGTATGTGAACCGAGCGTTGCTTTTGTCTTGGATTGAGAAAATGCCTGTGCCGCAAGATACGTTGTTACGTGCGTTGATTGATGCTTTACCCGAGACTTCACCAAGCCTTGTAGATGATGCTATAAAAGAAAAACTCGCGGCTATTTCACGTCAGCATTATAGCCAACATCCTGAGGCATTGATGATGCAAGCATCGGGAGATGTTATTCCTCCAACACTTAAAAACCACCGTGATTAAACTCTTTTTACAGCATATATTGCAAAAAACTTGGGGCTTTTGCTTCAAATATGTAGGTTACGCCCTATGATAATACAAACGGCAACACCGACAAAAAGCGCATCATGAAAAGCGTAAGCAAAACACTCAACATGCGCCGAGGCATCTATATCTTGCCCAGCTTGTTTACCATTATGGGCTTGTTTGCTGGTTTTTATGCCTTAATCGCGGCGATTCAGGGTAAATATGAGCTTGCAGCTTGGGCAATTATTGCGGCAGCAGTTTTTGATATGCTGGATGGTCGTGTTGCTCGTCTTTTGAATGCTGAGACGGCATTTGGTGCAGAGCTTGATTCATTGTGTGATATGATGTCATTCGGTATTGCGCCAGCCGTATTAATATATCTATGGGCACTTACGCCATTAGGAAAACTGGGGTGGTTAGCAGCGTTTCTTATTACAGCATGTTCTGCATTGCGCTTGGCACGCTTTAATACCCAAATTGGTATTCAGGATAAAAAATATTTTCAAGGCTTACCGACACCAGCAACGGCATTGGTGATTGCCGCCGCTGTATTATTTCATGAAGAAGCAGGCTTGGAGCCTGTTAGCTGGCTTTGGGGTATTATTGCGGCATTCTTGGCATGGCTGATGGTCAGTGGTGTACGTTTTATATCGGGTAAAGATATTGATTTACATCAAAAACGCTCATTTACGATGATTGTGATTATGATGATTGTTATTGTGCTGGTAATGGTTGATCCGTATCGCATTTTATTTGCTGTTTTTATGGCGTATGTTTTGCACGGCCCCATGTTGAGTATTTGGCAAAACAGAAAAGCTCGGCACTACCGTTTGGCGAGGCGTAGAGCTAGAAAGCGTAAACAAGAATCAAGTAATAATGATTGACCTTTGCCGCTCCATCCGCGCATACTCCGCCGCATGAGCTGCTTTACTTTAAACCTACTCTTTTGGAATCACGCGCTATTATTGTGCAGTGCTGGCTCGTGCACGGACTGAATTCATTTGAGATTAGTCATTTAGTTACGAGCCACGGTTAATCCCCGTGGCTTTTTTTATGTTAGGAGAACAATATGTCTGACCGTTTATATATTTTTGATACTACATTGCGTGATGGTGAACAATCACCAGGCTGCTCCATGAATATCGAAGAAAAACTACGCGTAGCCCATGCTTTATCGGCATTGGGAGTGGATATTATTGAAGCGGGCTTTCCTATTGCATCACCTGGTGATTTTGAGGCGGTACATCGCATTGCATCTGAGGTGCAAGGTGCATGTATTGCAGGTTTGGCGCGTGCACACCCCAAAGATATTGAACGGGCTGCTGAAGCCGTAAAACCTGCGGGCGATCGAGCGCGTATTCATACTTTTATTGCCACCAGCCCGATTCACATGGAAGCAAAATTACGCATGACTCCCGATCAGGTGGTACAGCGTGCTATTGAAGCGGTGACCCAAGCCCGTTCATTGGTTCCAGAAGTCGAGTTTTCTGCCGAAGATGCTGGGCGCTCGGATATTGATTTCTTATGTCGTATTGTTGAAGCAACGATTAAAGCAGGTGCGCGGGTGATTAATATCCCCGATACGGTAGGTTATATGACTCCATTTGAGTTTGGTAATCGCATCAAAACATTGATTGAACGTGTGCCAAACTCGGATCAAGCGATTTTCTCTGTGCATTGCCACAATGATTTGGGTTTGGCAGTTGCCAATTCTTTGGCGGCTGTAGAGGGCGGCGCACGTCAGGTCGAATGTACCATCAATGGTTTGGGTGAGCGGGCTGGTAATGCTGCTTTGGAAGAGGTGGTGATGACCTTAAAAACCCGCAATGATTATTATGATATTGAAACGGGTATTGATACCACGAAAATTGTGCCAACCTCAAAAATGGTTAGCAAAATTACAGGCATGCCTGTGCAAGCCAATAAATCGATTGTTGGCGCCAATGCTTTTGCCCATGAATCGGGTATTCATCAGGATGGTATGTTAAAACATAAACAAACTTATGAAATTATTACCCCAGAATCGGTTGGTTGGAATACCAATCGCATGGTCTTGGGCAAACATTCAGGTCGTGCAGCGTTAAAAGCGCGTTATGCTGATTTGGGCACTGAATTGGATGGTGATGATTTGAATGCTGTGTTTGAACGCTTTAAAAACTTGGCAGATAAGAAAAAAGACATCTTTGATGAAGACTTGATGACCATTTTATCGGGCGATTCAGAAGTGGATATGGAACGTGTGAAATTGGTGAGTTTGCATGCCGCCTCTGGCACCAGTGATTCGCCTGTTGCAGCAGTTGAACTGGATATTGAAGGCGAAATCTTGAAGGCTACGGCAGAAGGCGATGGGCCTGTAGATGCTGCATTCAAAGCGATTAAATCATTGGTTGAGCCTAAGGGTCGTTTATTGCTTTATTCGGTAAATGCCATCACTGCCGGTACGGATGCGCAGGGCGAAGTTACAGTCAGATTACAAAATGAAGATTTGGTTGTGAATGGGCAAGGCTCTGATACAGATATTGTTGTGGCATCCGCCAAAGCTTTAATTGCAGCACTTAATAAATTGCCAAATATGCATGCGCGAAAGGTACATGCACAATATTCAGGAGTGTAAAGTAGTCGTGCTAAAGTTGGCGTGAGCTCACGCCAACATATGCGCATGTATTGGAAGCATCTTCTTTAGTTATCCATAATACGGTAGCGTGCATATATTTCATGGAAACTTCGCCTGATTCTACAAATTGTGGCATACTGATACGTAACACCTGTTTTAAATGATAGTGTGTGATATCGGAAACTTTAAAACGCATGCCACCAGCGGCAATATCTAGCAGTTCAACTTGTTCGCATATGCCAGTGCTTATATGTTGGATTTCAATTTGAAAGGAAACTTCTTTGCGTACATATTGCCGCCGCTCTTGCTCATCTGAAAACTCGCTCATTTATGTCACCTCAGCCACTACGCAGCACTTTCTTGAAACATATCCATGCTAGTTTAATTGAGTGTCGGCATTGACGCAAATGCTTATATTAGGGATCTTCTGGACTAAAGATACAAACTCATGACTTATTCAGAGCTTACTTAGGCATGAAGAGTTGTAGTAATCCATTTCCCAATATCGCTGATTTCAGCATCGCAGAGTGAGTGTTCCATGGCATACGTATGCCAATTCACAAGGCAGCCTTTTTCTTGTAACATCCTATAGGATGTTTCGCCCCATTCAAAAAGCACGACAGGGTCATGTACACCGTGCGCCATAAAAATCGCTGTTTGTAGATTGTTGAGGCTTATAGATGTGAACTCATCAGGTAATAAGACATAACCCGATAAAGCCATGATGCCAGCTAAGGGCTCTGTTTGACGTAAACCTACATACAACGCCATTGCTGCTCCTTGTGAAAAACCAGCGAGAATAATACGGCTGGCTGGAATGCCGCGCATGACTTCCTGATCAATCAGCATTTGGATGCTTACTGCCGATGCATGCACGCCATCTTTATCATGCTCAATGCCCAAGTCCTGCTGTTTGATATCATACCATGCAGGCATGATATAACCGCCATTAATGGATACGGGCATGGCTGGTGCATGTGGAAAAATAAAGCGTATAGCCAAATCATCAGGCAACCCTAATTCGGCAACAATGGATTCAAAATCATGGCCGTCTGCCCCTAGACCATGCAGCCAAATAATGCTGGCGCTAGGGTTGTCAGATGTTTCCGTTGTAATGTGAGGAAGTGTATGTGCTGTCATGGGCGTATCTCATCATAAAAAATGATTTAGACAAAGCTAAATTGATATCATGGTTCCCCTATGCAGCGAAGAGTGGTTGAATACAGGCATGCATTCAGAATCAAAACACCTTCATATTCTCGGTATTTGTGGAACAGCCATGGCTGCGATTGCAGGGCTTGCCAAAGAAAATGGCTGGCATGTATCAGGTTCTGATGTGGGCGTATATCCACCGATGTCTGATTACTTGGCAAGTTTAGGCATTGAAATTGCCGCTTTTGATGTCGAAAATCTTAAGGAAAAACCTGATTTATGTGTCATTGGCAATGCTATGTCGCGTGGTAATGTTGAAGTCGAAGAGCTTCTTGCACAAGGCTTGGCTTATTGTTCAGGACCTGAGTTTGTTGGTAATTATATTTTGCCAAAGCGTCATGCCGTGGTCGTAGCAGGCACACATGGTAAGACCACAACTTCATCGATTATGGCGCATGTATTGGATATTGCAGGTCAATCGCCAGGCTTTTTGATTGGCGGCATACCTGAGAATTTTGAGGGTGGAGCAAGATTAGGTGAAGGTGCGCCTTTTGTGCTTGAGGGTGATGAATATGACACAGCCTTTTTTGATAAACGTTCAAAATTCTTGCATTACCATGCAAAAACACTGATTTTAAACAATTTGGAATACGACCATGCCGATATTTTTCCTGATTTAGATGCCATTAAAAGACAATTTTCACATCTTTTACGCACCGTACCGAATAATGGCAATATCATCGTCAATGCCGATGATAAAGAGCTTCCTGATGTGTTGAATCAGGGCTGCTGGACACCTGTAATAAGCTTTGCCGAACATGGTCATGCAACGGCGGAATGGCAATGGCAATGCCTTGAAAAAGACGGCTCAAAATTTTATCTCTATCATAAAGGTGAAAAGGTTATTGCATGTACTTGGAATATGATTGGTGTACATAATGTTTCCAATGCCTGTGCAGTTGCTGCAGCTGCAACAGTGTTGGGCATTTCGCCAACAACCATTCAACAAGCCTTTAAGAGTTTTACAGGCATTCGCCGTCGCATGTCTTTGGTGGGTGAAACACGAGGCATACGCATATTTGATGATTTTGCGCATCACCCTACAGCCATTAAAGGCATGGTTTCGGCAGCCAAACATGCCATGCGCAAAGAAGGTAAACTATGGGTGATTGTAGAGCCACGTTCCAACACCATGCGCAGCCGCATTCATCAAAATCGTTTGCCTGAATGTTTTGAAGATGCTGATGTAGTGATTTTCTCCCCTGCATCAGATCGAAACCTTGCATCAAATGAGTTGCTTGATACGGATTTGGTCTGTAAAAATATCGGTGACCATGCGCAAGTGATTGCAGATGTTGATAGCATTATTCAAAAAGTGTCTACGCATGCGCAAACAGGTGATGATGTGCTTATTTTATCTAATGGTGGTTTTGATGGAATTCACAAAAAATTGCTTAAGCGTTTACTGAGCTGAATAGTTTTGCATGATTTAAACTGCTCTTTTCATTTTGCTCTCAATAGCGACATAATAAAAACACATACTTGGCTTGCTTCTCAATTTTATTACACCAAATGGTCGCGGTCTGCGGGGAAATAATTGCTGGGTTAAATTAGCAAAGCTTGTTCCATGCTCAGAACTGACAGCTGCCTATAATCTGGTAATGACCTGATGTTGGTCGCCCTGCTAAACCAGCACGCTTGGTGATTGGTGCGATGATTATCAAACACAAATTGTATTAGAGTTTCTGAGGAAACTCTAATTATAAATAAGCATGAGAATACTTTCTATTATTTACTTGAACCCGCCTGAATCGCGGTCAACGCAATAGTGTAAACAATATCTTCCACTGATGCACCGCGTGATAAATCATTCACAGGTTTCTTTAGCCCTTGCAGCATCGGACCAATACTGACCACGTGTGCATTTCGTTGTACTGCTTTATAGGTGGTGTTTCCTGTATTCAAGTCTGGAAAAACAAACACATTGGCTTTACCTGCAACCAAGCTTCCAGGAGCTTTACTCTTACCCACAGCCGCATTAGCAGCTGCATCATATTGCATTGGACCATCAACAATTAAATCTGGTCTTAGCTCACGCACAAGAGCAGTTGCAGCACGTACTTTTTCCACATCAGAGCCTGTGCCCGATTCGCCCGTACTGTAACTAATCATGGCAATACGCGGTTCAATACCAAAGCGTCTGGTAGAATCCGCACTTTGAATGGCAATATCTGCCAATTCTTCCGTATTGGGTTCGGGATTAATGGCGCAATCAGCATACACCACAACTTGATCGGGCAAACACATAAAGAAAATAGATGATACCAATTTGGCATCAGCATTGGTGCCAATGAGCTGAAATGCAGGACGCACCGTATTCGCTGTCGTATGCAGAGCTCCTGAAACCAAACCATCCACTTCATCAAGTGCTAACATCATGGTGCCCAGCACGACGCGACCATGTAGCTGATCTTCGGCCGCAGCCTGAGTCAGCCCTTTGTGCTGCCTTAATTTGATCATAGGCTCAATATAGCGATGACGAACATCACTTGGGTCAATAATCGTAATGCTCTCAGCAAGCTTCACCCCTTGTGAAGCTGCGACTTGATGAATTTTCTCAGGCGAACCTAGTAATATACAATCAGCAATGCCCCGCCTTTGGCATTGATCGGCTGCTTTAATCGTACGAGGCTCCTCCCCCTCAGGCAAGACAATACGGCGACGCTTTTCTTGGGATTGCTGTAGCAACTGATAACGAAAAGCAGCAGGAGATAAACGCGGCTTCCGTTCAATCGTACAACGCTCTTTGAGCCAGTTGGCATCTAGGTAATTGGCGACATGATTCATCACATCATCCACCAACTCATAATCATCAATGGGCACTTCCCTTGGTCTTTCCGCCAGTTTTGTAGCCGTTTGGTATGATCCCAACTCAACTTGTAATATAGGCAGCCCTGTTTGTATCGCCTGCGCGCACAATTTCATCACTTGATCATTGGGCTGATAATTACCTGTCAGTAAAATACCAGCTAATGGTACACCATTAAGTGCTGCCATACATGCGGCGATAAACACATCATCTCTATCACCAGGAAAAATAAGCAATGTATGTGGTTGATATACACTTAAGGTATTTTCCACTGTACGCGCGCATAGCTCTATTTGCCTAGCTCGGCGCGTATTTAATTCGCATTCAAACAATACTTTGGCATTGAGATAGCTTGCAATGTCAGACATTCTTGTTGAATTTAAGGCGTTCCGATATGAGATAGCACCGATAAAATGAAAATTCTTCCTGCTTACTTTCCGACAAGCTTCTTCACTAAATAATGTCTGCACTGAACGATTTTCAGCATTGAGTTTCATGCCCACTTTATTGAGAATAACGCCAATTAAAGCTGTGCCATTATCATTTTTGAAAGCATTGGCAGCAATGTCAATATAAGCATCAATCTCTTCTTCAGGCGTGCCTACCAAAATCACTTCTGCATCAAGGGCTCTAGCAATAGCCGTGTTTAAGTGTGTGGCATAGCCTGCATGCCCATCGGCAACCAAACCTTCAATAATCATCGTATCGGTATGCCGTGCGGATTTCTTATACAAAGCAATCACTTCTTCCATTAACATCTCTTCTTGCCCAGAGCCTAACAGCGAGATTGCTCGCTTCATGCTAATGGGTTGAGGCGTTGTGATGTCGGTCATATGCTCAATCAATTGTGTTGAACGCTCAAGCCCAGTATCGCCATCATGCAACTGAGCAATGGGCTTATAAAAACCAGTTCGAATACCCAAGCGATCAAGAGCCCTAACCAAACCAAGGCTTACAGTGGTTAAACCACTACCTGCACCAGTAGAAACCAGTAGGAAAGCATGACTCATGTAAACTCCTTTTTAACAGCACTGCGATGCTTTATTATGATCCAATAGCGCCGCAACATAATCAGCGATCATTTTTTCTTCATTGGTTGGCACAACTAAAATTGATATATTGGAATGCCTATCACTGATGATGCCATTTGATAGTTTTCCATCGATTTGATTGCTTTCCTCATCCACCATTACCCCTAAAACTTTCAATTGCGTTAGCGTCTTACTTCGAATCAGTGCGGCATGCTCGCCAATACCACCCGTGAAGATAATTGCATCTAGTTGTGTAAGCCCAGCTGTCAGACCAGCCAAAGTTTTCGCTAAGCGGTAACAGAAAACATCAATGGCAAGTGTGGCTCGCTCATCACCTGCTTTGCTAGCTTTAAGTAATGTGCGCATATCATTGCTGCATCCTGATAAGCCTAGCAAACCCGACTTTCGATTAAGTATGTCGGTAATCATTTCTAATGAATCACCACTTTGACGTGATATAAAAGCAATAAGTCCAGGGTCTATATCGCCACTTCGTGTACCCATTACCAAGCCTTCTAAAGGTGTTAACCCCATGCTCGTGTCCACACTAACACCATGTGAAATAGCAGTGGCACTACAGCCGTTGCCGAGGTGGGCAATCAGCAAGTTACAATCTTTAAAATCACGATCCAATATTTTAGCCCCTTCCAAGCCTATATAATGATGGCTGGTGCCATGAAACCCATAACGTCGCACGCCGTATGATTCATACCACGCATAGGGCACGGCATACAAACTAGCTTTTTTAGGCATATTTTGATGAAAAGCTGTATCAAAAACAGCGACATGGGGAACCTTTGGCAAATACAACATTGCAGCTTTTATGCCCAAGACATTGGATGGATTATGTAAGGGTGCAAGGTGAGAAAGCGCCTGAATATCAGTAATAATCTTTTCATTAAGTAAGGTAGGCTCTACAAATGCCTCCCCCCCATGAACCACACGGTGCCCCACCGCTACAATCAATGTTTGATCGATGTTAGCAAAAAGAATATTTAACATTTGCACCATAACACGCTGATGGTTTGCTTTGGGTATTTTTTGCTCAATGCTCTCGTGAGCAATCATCCAGTTCAAAACGGCAGTATCTTCACCCAATCGCTGAGCCAGACCTTCTGCCAAGGGCTGCCTAGGTGATTGTCTGAGCAATGACATCTTAATGGATGAACTGCCTGTATTAATCACCAAAATCATAACTTTCCGCCACTTTTACATTATTTCACTTGTTTATAATTGCCGTAGAGTAGCGCAACAGCCTTTATTTAAACACCTTGATCTAATGGAGCGATTTTGCCTTGAATCTGAATAAATAAGCAACAATCTAAACTGTTGCAGGCGTAAAAAGGTGTTTTTAGCCATTTTAGAAATATGCTGAATAGTTACCGCAGTTTTTTATGTTATTTGAATGTTCATTTTTGTTTAGAACGTATATTCATCATGCATGCGGATATATATTCGCAAAAGGATCGATAAATCCTGTAATATTCCATGCCTGATAGCGACATACGATGCTACAATGGGGTCTAGGAGTCAGAACATGATAAAACGCAGTGCTATTTTGGTGGCAATGATGTGTGTTGGCATATCAGCACAAGCTTCGGAACGCATTTCCGCAGTCGGTTCCACGACCGTACTTCCTGTGATGTCTCAAGCCGCAGAGGCATACCATAAAACACATCCTGACCTAACAATCACCGTATCAGGTGGTGGATCGGGTGTTGGTATCGCTTCGATTATTCAAGGTACGGCACAATTAGGTATGGCTTCGCGAGAAAGCTCGCCTGAAGAGCAAGCCAAACTCGATGGTCATGTAGATAATATCGTGATTGCTTCAGATGCTGTTGCGGTGGTGGTTTCCAAAGCAGTCTATGAAAGTGGCATCCATCAACTATCCATTGCCCAAATTGCTTCAATTTATCATGGCAAGATTAAAAACTGGAAAGAGCTTGGTGGTTTGGATAAACGTATTTTGGTGATTGATAAAGAAGCATCACGTGGCACACGCCATGTTTTTGCCAAAGCGGTGTTGGGTAGCTCGCATGCCCGTGCCGAAGGTGCTTCGATTGTTTCAGGCTCAAATAATGAAGAACAAATGATTGTGTCGCGCAGTGATAATGCCATTGGCATGCTCTCCAATGCTTGGTTGAATGATAAAGTGCGTGGCGTGGATGTGGTTGTGAATGGCAAAGCGATTGCGCCGACCATTGAGCATGTGCGTGATGGTAGTTATCCGATTGCGCGTGGGTTGCATGTGTTGCTTCCACACAGTGCAAGCACTGCTACCAAAGACTTTGTGCAATTTTTATTGTCTGAGCAAGGGCAAGCGATTGTCAAACATGTAGGGTATTTACCTGTCCGCTAAATTTTCGCCGCTATATATATTGATTGCTGGCGGCTGCATGGTTGCGGTCGCCAGCGTGGCTGTGTTGTTATGGTTTTTATGGGATGCTTCATCAGCCTATTGGTATCAGTTCGGTATATCCCAATTGTGGGCTGCTGAGTGGTATCCTTATGAATCGTTATATGGTTTGTTACCTGCCATTATCGGTACAGCATGGGCAATGATGATTGCCATGTTGATTGCTGTGCCATGCGGTTTGGCTGCGGCAATTGTGAGTAGTGAAATCTTCCCTGTCGCATGGCAGGACTGGATGCGTTTGGGCATGGAAATGTTGGCTGGGGTTCCCTCGGTAGTTTACGGATTGATTGGTTTATGGGTGCTTTTGCCATGGCTACAAAACAGCTTGGACTTATTAACAGGGCACAACCTTTTGGCAGCGGGCATGATTTTATCGTTGATGATTTTGCCAACCATGATGGTGATGTCACAAGATGCTTTGCGCTTGATTCCGATAGAGCAACGCGAAGCTGCGATGAATATGGGCATGAACTGGAATCAGCGCCTATTGCGCGTCTTGTTGCCACAAGCATGGCCAGGCATTCGCTCTGGTATCTTGTTGGGGCTAGGGCGTGCATTGGGTGAAACCATGGCGGTGATGTTGGTGGTTGGCTCTTTGGATCGTGTACCAGATCCGATTTATAATATTCTTGAACCTGCACAAACATTAACCTCACGTATTGGACGTGAAATGGGCGAAGCAGCCTTTGGTTCGATGCATTTTTCAGCTTTGATGGCGTGTGGTTTGGTGTTAGCGGTGACTGCAATATGCCTAAGCCTATTGGCGCAACGTAAAAACAAGGCTGTGATGCCATGAAAATATTTCTTGGTTTATTAGCATTGCCAGCATTGCTGCTACCTTTGGCATGTTTTCTTTATATTATCGTTCAGGCATTACCTGCTTTAAACTGGGAATTGATCGTCGGATCAAATACGGTGGGTAACGTATTTGGTGATGCCGCCAGTGCAGGGCATGGTCTATGGAGTCAAATTAGCGGATCATTATTAATGATGTTTTTGGCATGTTTGCTGGCTGCACCGATTGCTTTAAGTATTGCCCTATTTCATGCACTTTGGGCATCACCGCGTCAGCAACGGATATTGATGATACTGTTGCAAGTCTTACAGGGTATTCCGCCCATTGTTTATGGTCTATGTGGTTTGATATTATTGGTTCATTTATTGCATTGGGGCATCTCTTTGGCGGCTGGCGGTGTCATTTTAGCTGTGGTTATATTGCCATTGTTGAGCAGCAACGCGATTCACGCTTTGCAGCGTATTCCCACTGAACAAACAGAGTCGGCCAAGGCCTTGGGCTTGAGTTCTGGCGTGATTATCACACGTGTTTGGTTGCCTGCGGCATGGTCTGGCATGTTAACAGGTTTATTATTGGCAATGGCACGAGCCTTGTCTGAAACCGCACCAATTTTATTCACTGCGACAGTATTTTCAGGCATCACATGGCCTGATTCGATTTTTTCGCCTGTCACCAGCCTGCAAACCCATATTTTTTATCTAGCACAAGAAGGTTCCAATCAACATGCCGTGGATATGGCATGGGCATCGGCAGCCGTTTTACTTGCTTTGGTGATATTCTTTAGTTTGAGCGCACGTTTTTTACGGCGATATGAGGAGTCTCTATGAGTGCCTATATCCACACGAGAGAAGAGCAAAAACAACCACTTGATGCAGTGCAGGCTTATGTGTGCATTGAGTCTATATCATTGAGTCTGTCAGGAAAAAGCATTTTAAAAGATGTGTCATTTTCTTTGCCTGCGACAGGTATCAGCAGCCTTATTGGTCCATCTGGCGCAGGAAAAAGCTCGTTATTACGTTGCTTAACAAGCTTGTACGATAACTGGCAGGGTACTATTTCAGTGTCTGGTATAAACAGCCGCGCATGGCTTGGTGGTGAAGATGGTTTACGTCGTCATATTGGTCTTATTGCACAAAAACCTGCCGTGTTCCCCGCTTCGATTTATGACAATGTCATTTTTGGCTTATCAAGAAAGGAACGCAAACAAAATCAATCATTACGGGTTGAACAATGCCTCAAACAAGCCGCATTATGGGATGAAGTCAAAGAGCGTTTGCACAGCCCTGCCAATACCTTGTCGGTCGGTCAGCAACAACGGCTATGCTTGGCGCGTGCGTTGGCTCTTGAACCAAAAGTTTTATTACTCGATGAGCCAACCGCCTCGCTTGATCCACGCTCCAAACAATTGATTGAAGCATCCTTGCATGATTTGGCAAAAAACATGCCCCTGTTATGTGTGACGCACGATTTGGAGCAAGCCCAACGTCTGCAAGGGCAAGTGATTTTTATGTGTGATGGAAAAATTATTGAAAGCGCCTCGGCAAACGATTTCTTTCAACACCCTGAGCGCTTAGAAACGCGCGAATTTTTACGCTGGTCCGTGTGTGATTGTGATTAAC